>JBBRFX010000005.1:0-49772 GCA_038241275.1 Chitinophagales bacterium | reverse complement strand
GCGCCGCATGGTTTTATGGGCTTCGGCGGCCATTTCAAAGGCTGTGCGCAACAAAATCTTATCTCCGGGTTTTAATTTGGTTTTTAAAACACGCAATAAGGCCCGGTAATGCCTTAAAATTTCCTTTTTTTCGTCGGCTTCATTCAGGTTATATACAGGTATGGTTTCAATTACGTCCATGAGTATTACGAATTTAGTTTAAAAAACCGCAAGGGCAAAAAACCGTTTGTCTGCACAGAATATTTTTTATTCTTTTTTTAGTTATCGTTGTCCGGGTAAATGCCTGAAACCTTTATCAAGCCTGGATAACCTCACCCCAACCTCCCGATACAATCCTACCGTGTGGACAGCTCTTAGATGTGAAAAATTTGGAACACAGATGGCAAGGATCTATAGGCCGGTAGACAACCTAGCCAAGGCTGGCAAGCAGGTTTGCAAAAAAATTGGATTGT
The DNA here is from genome assembly GCA_038241275.1 of Chitinophagales bacterium. Lineage (GTDB taxonomy): Bacteria > Bacteroidota > Bacteroidia > Chitinophagales > Chitinophagaceae > Ferruginibacter. Next base: position 49,320 of record JBBRFX010000005.1, on the reverse strand, counting down.
TTTGGCGATCCAACATCCTGCGAAGCAGGATAATCCCGTGTTTACAGTTCTTGTTATGCTAAACAAAGCCTCTGAACTGTCATGCTGAGGAACGAAGCATCTAATCATGCCCGCCAGAATATGCTTCGTTCCTCAGCATGACAAATACAAATGTTTATGGGGTTACCAAAGGATTTTCCTGCTTTATTATTCAAAAAACATGAAAAGGTTTTCTGGTCTCAAACAAAACACTATAAGCCTGCCTGACGGCAGGCCCGTGTCATCTGTGTTCCTATTGTATTTGTGTGCACACGGTAGGATTAAATCGGGACAGGCTCTCTCTCAAAATCATCGGGATCTGCGACGACAAAGGAGAGGGGCCAGACCCCTGAACCAGAAAGCACTTGAACGATTTGACAGAGTTTTAGCCGGGCAATAGTGGGTTTTTATGAATATTTGTTTTGAGAAGACCCTGTTATTTTGAATAAATCCCTTACTTTTGCGTCCCATTTGCAAGTATTACGAGGCAAATGTTTTTGGCCCAAAAGCTGAAAATAGAATAACGAATAAGCGGATATGGCGAAATTGGCAGACGCACCAGACTTAGGATCTGGCGCCGCAAGGCATGTAGGTTCGACCCCTATTATCCGCACAAACATTAGTTGATAAGTTGAGAGGTTAAAAAGTTGGAAGCTTTCCTGCTTAACAAACTTCCTTCTTATCAACTTTTTTACATTATCAACTTATCAACTTTTAAAATGGCTACAGTAGTTAGAGAAAACATTGGATTATTAAACGATAAACTTACTGTTAAGATCAGTAAAGAAGATTATTTTCCTTCTTTTGAAAAAAAATTAAAAGAGTATAGCAAAACAGCTAATATCCCCGGTTTTAGAAAAGGGATGGTACCTGCAGGTATGATTAAAAAAATGTATGGTGCAGGAATATTTTCAGACGAAGTGCTTAAGACAATAGAGAAAGAATTGTTTAACTGGTTAAACAAAGAAAAACCAGAAATATTTGCACAGCCATTACCGCTTGCCAATGATCTTGGTAAACTGGATATGAACAATGCTGCCGATGTATCGTTTGATTTTGAAATAGGCTTAAAACCCGTTTTTGAAATTCCTGCTTTTTCAAAAGCACCTGTTACCAAACATGTGGTAACCGTTACAGATGATATGGTGACTGAAGAAATAAGCCGTATGCAAATTAAAGGCGGCAACATGACCGAACCTGAAGCAATTAATAATGAAGAGAATGTATTGAATGTTTTGTTTACAGAAAGTGATAAGGATGGTAATGCTGTTGAAGGCGGTATCAGTAAAGAAAATTCTGTTATACTTAAATATTTTACCCCCGGCATGCAGAAGAAGCTGATGGGTAAAAAGCTGGGTGATTTTATTGTTTTTCAATTGAACAAAACTTTTGAAGGCGATAAACTGGAAATGATGTTGCAGGATTTAGGTTTTGAAAAAAATGATGCAGCGGCTGCTGAGAAATTTTTTAAACTGGATATCGTTAAAATAGGACTGGTAGAAAAAAGAGAACTAAACGAAGCATTTTTTGCAGAAATTTTTCCGGGTAAAGATGTTAAGACCGAAGCCGAATTACGCATATTGCTTAAAACAGAAATAGAACAATACTGGGAGGCACAAAGCCTTAACCAGTTGCAGGATCAGTTATATCATTACCTTTTGGATGAAACCAAAATGGAATTTCCTGCGAGCTTTCTTAAACGTTGGTTGCAAACAGGTGGTGATGAGCCTAAAACAGCCGATCAGGCAGAAACAGAATTTCCTTCTTTCAGCAACCAGCTTAAATGGACCCTTATTAGCGACAGGCTGATTACTGAAAACAAACTGGAAGTGAGCGAAGCAGAATTAAAAGATACGATGAAAGCCGAAGTGATGCGTTATTTTGGCCAGATGAATATGGGCGAAGATATGAGTTGGCTGGAAAGTTATATAGATCGTATGATGAAAGATGAAAAGCAGGTGGATGCTACCTATCGCAGGTTGATAACCGAAAAAGTATTTGGCTTTGCAGCATCTCAATCTACTCCAAAAGAAAAAAAAGTAACAGCAGATGAACTGGTAGCAATGCAGCACAATCATCAGCACTAAGAAGAATAAAATTTAAAACCTTCCCCCGGAATTTATTTTCGGGGGATTTTTATTTTAAAGAGCTAAAGGGATTTAATCTTTATCAATTGAAATAGATAAGTAAAAATTCATAGCATTAAAAAGCCCCGCTTTTCAGCAGGGCTTTAAAAATATCTTTTAGAGTTTTATTTCTTCATCGCTATCATCAAAAAATCTAAACTCTGTGAGGTGATAGCCACTGTTTACTTTTACTTTTATTTTTTGTTTATACTTCCAGCTCCATTTTAGCCTGCGGCTTGGGAAACCTGATGTGAGGTAAGTATATACAATTGGATGTACTTCAATAGTAAGTCCCCTGTGTTTCTGCATGATCAGGTAACTCAGGTTTTTAGCAATTTCATCTTCAAGTATAAGTGTGCTGGAAATTTTTCCGGTACCCTGGCAGCTTGGGCAAACTTCGCTGGTATTGATATTCATTTCGGGTTTCATGCGCTGGCGGGTAATCTGCATCAAACCAAATTTGGTTATCGGCAGTACTGCATGTTTTGCCCTGTCTGGCCGCATGAACTGGTCCATGGCGTCGGCCAGTTTTTTCTTATTATCCATCAATTTCATATCAATGAAATCAACTACGATAATACCACCCAAATCACGCAAACGAAGCTGGCGTGAAATTTCTTCAGCAGCTTCCAGGTTTGTTTCCAGGGCATTCTGCTCCTGGTTATTGCTTACGCTTTTGTAGCCGCTGTTTACATCAATTACATGCAACGCTTCGGTATGTTCTATAATTAAATAAGCACCACTGGGCAGGTTGACCGTTTTGCCAAAAGCAGCTTTTACCTGCTTGGTAACTCCGTAGTTATCAAAAATGGGTAAGCCATTATTGTAATAAGTAACAATGTCTGTTTTGTCGGGAGATATGCGTTGAATATAATTTTTGGTATCGGCAAAGATATTTTTATCGTTTACCACAATGCGGTTAAAGTCGGCACTTAACAAATCCCTTAAGATGCTGGTGGCTTTGCCTTGCTCGCTTAAAATTTTTGCAGGAGCAACGGCCCCTTTAAGATTTTCCTGGATAGTTTTCCAGGTAGCAACCAGGCTCAACAGGTCATCATGAAGTTCTGCTGTATGTTTTCCTTCTGCAGCAGTACGAATAATTACACCCAGGTTTTTGGGTTTAATGGCCTCAATAATTTTCTGTAATCTTTTTCTTTCTTCCGAAGAATGAATTTTGCGGGAAACTGCTACAATATCATTAAAGGGAGTGACAACTACAAACCTGCCTGCAAGAGAAAGTTCGCAACTGAGGCGTGGGCCTTTTGCTGCAATTGGTTCCTTTAATATTTGTACCAGTATATTGGGCCGGCCATTTAAAACTTCAGTAATCTTACCTGTTTTAATAATCTCAGGCTCTACTTTAAATTTATCAAAATCAAAGTTTTGCTCTGTTTTATCGTTTACAGCAAGATTGGTAAATTTTAAAATAGATCTAACATAAGGGCTCAAATCAGTGTAATGTAAAAAAGCATCTTTTTCAAAACCTACTTCTACAAAAGCTGCATTAAGACCGGGTATTAGCTTTTTAACTTTTCCAAGGTACAAGTCTCCCACAGCAAAATTGGCATCAGCTTTTTCGCTGTGCAACTCTACCAGTTTTTTATCTTCCAGCAAGGCAATTTCTACTCCTTGCGGCAGTACGTTGATGATCAGTTCCTTGGTCAAAGTGTAAAAAGTTTTCTAAAAACCCGTTTATATTATGTGAGTAAAACATAAACGGCATGTATATAACACACCTGTGGCTGTTATACACATGCATATAGATGTAAGTGCCGGTAATTGAGATACAGGCACCAATTATAAAAAGAAATTATTTCTTTTTATGACGGTTCTTTCTTAAACGCTTTTTACGCTTGTGAGTAGCAATTTTATGACGTTTTCTTTTTTTACCACAAGGCATAATTATAATTTTTTGTGTGTTGAATAAATGTATTTAAAATAGTTTCCTGTTAATCTTTATTATTTGAGCATTTTTATACGCTCATCTACTTCTTTAGAATATGCCGGGTTGTTGGCAAATCGTTTACTTATATTATACCATTTAATGGCATTTTCTTTATCTCCTTTAGCCGCATAAGTATCGGCTAAAAAAGCAATGGCTTCCAGGTTGTCGGGCTGAGCTGTGATTACCTTTGTAAAACGCTCAATGGCTTTATCATATTGCCGTGAAACAAAACCACCTACACCCAGCACAAACTGTGCTTTCATATTGGCAGAATCTTTTCTTACTACTGATAGCAATTCCTGAATCCCCTTCATAGTCTGCTGAGGATCGCCGTTTCTGCCGGTGCCAAAAATGTAACAACTTCCCAATCCTATTTTCAGGTCCTGATTTTCCGGATTGAGTTGTATAGCCTTTTCAAATAACTCAATTGCTGTTTTAGTTTCCCAATTTAATTTAGCTTCATCATGTTCTCCTCTTATAGCCTCTAAAAATAATTGGGCTGCGAAGGTGAGGCTTTTTTCTGAATTATCCAACTTCGATGATTGATATATATAATAAGCATATGGCTCAAAAGACTTTATGCTGTCTTTCCAGAAATTAGCCAAACTGTTATATGCCTGAATTTGCTGGGTAGGTATATCACCCCGGGTAATTCCATTTTCCAACTCACTTATATAAAGTGCCTGGCTGGGTGTAAAACCTGCTTTGGCACTATCAATAAAAGATATGATATTAAAAGAAGGTACGTTATTAACTGCAGCAGTGGGAGCTATAGCTTTTTTTGGCTCTGTGGTTCGGCCAAAGAAAAATAAAAGGGCCGTTAAAACTAATCCGGAAAAAATTAAAATAAGAGGTTGTTTCTTCACGTGTATATAAAATTAATACTGCCTACTATCAGGCAGGGCGCAAAGGTACACTAACCATCGTTTTCATCTTCTAATTTTGGGATTTCTTTTATATTGGCCGATGTTTTTATATCCTGCACAAATTCTTTGGCAGGTTTAAAAGCAGGAATAAAATGTTCGGGAATGGCTACCGCTACATTTTTTTTAATATTTCGTCCAATCTTTGCTGCACGTTTTTTTATAATAAAACTTCCAAAACCTCTTATATAAAGGTTCTCGCCATTTGATAGAGTAGATTTTATTTCTTTAAACATTGTTTCTAATGTTACCAGAACATCTACTTTTGGGATGCCTGTTTTGTCGGAAATTCTACTTATAAGGTCTGCCTTTCTCATAATAATGATTTTAAAGTGTTAAGTTAGGTATTTTATTGTAAAATACAAAATAAGGTAGTGATAATCAATACGTTTGTACATAAGTTATTTGCATATTCATGAAAAAAGCACAAAATGCTGCCAGCTTTACCCAAATTTTAATGTTGTGGCACGATAAATACAATATAAGAATAATGCCATGGAAAGGCGAAAAAGATCCTTACAAAATATGGTTAAGCGAAATCATTCTTCAGCAAACAAGAGTAGAACAAGGGCTGGAATATTTTCTGCGGTTCATAAAAAAATATCCAACAGTAAAAAAACTGGCAGCGGCACCTGATAACGAAGTATTTAAACTTTGGGAGGGTTTAGGATATTATAGCCGTTGTAAAAACCTGCTAAGTGCTGCACGAACTATTGCAACAGAAATGAAAGGACAATTTCCGGAACAGTACGAAAGTATTTTACAACTAAAAGGTGTAGGGCCTTACACTGCTGCAGCCATTGCTTCTTTTGCTTATAATCTCCCATATGCTGTGGTAGACGGCAATGTAAACAGGGTATTGGCCAGATTTTTTGGAATAGACACAGCTATAGACAGTACAAAGGGCAAAGCATTATTTAATGAATTGGCACAGCAGGTTTTGGATAAAGAAAGATCGGCATTGTATAACCAGGCTATTATGGACTTTGGCGCTACTGTTTGCAAACCTCAGTTACCACTTTGTAATATTTGTTTATTGCAAAAACATTGCAAAGCATTTTTAAAAAATGTTGTGAATGAACTGCCGGTTAAAGAAAAGAAAATTGCAAAAAAACACCGATGGTTTTATTATATAGTGGCTGAATATAATAATAAGCTGCTCATAAGGAAAAGAACAGCAAAGGATATTTGGCAAAATCTGCATGAATTTGTGTTGATAGAAACCAGCAGTCATCAGCAACCATGCGAAATTTATGCATCGGCGGCTTTTAAAATTCTGGCAGGTGAAAAGTATACTATCCTGAACATTTTGGAGGGGTTTAAGCAACAGTTGACACATCAAACAATACATGCATCTTTTATTCACATTAAAATGAATAAAAAAAATATACCAGAAGGGATGGAAATGGCAGAGAAAGCAGCCATTTCAAAACTGGCTTTTCCCAGGATAATTAATGACTACCTGGAAAAAGCGAAATGAAGATAAAGTGCCTGCAGGTTAATTTATCGGCCAATGTTTGAAATATAAAATTTGTATCTTTAAATTTGTTGAAAGTGCATTAAGCTTCAATAAGCGAATACTAAATAACATCAATTATGAGAGGAGTAAACAGGGTAATGTTAATTGGGAATTTAGGAAAGGATCCGGATATTCAGTTTTTGGAAGGAAATATAGGGGTGGCAAAATTTTCTTTGGCCACCACAGAAACCTACAAAGACAGGAGTGGAAAATTGATTTCCCAAACAGAATGGCATACCGTGGTACTATGGCGTGGGCTTGCAGAATTAGCACAAAAATACCTTCATCGTGGAAGCCTGGTTTATATAGAAGGAAGATTAAAAACCCGTAGCTGGGAGGATAAAGAGGGCAACAAAAAGTTTGCTACAGAAATAGTGGGCGACAATCTTATTATGCTGGATAAAAGAAATGAAGGAGGACAGCCAATGCAGGGTTTTGATAATATTGATAACCTGGGGCCAACTGATGCAGATATCCCTCCTCCGGCCAATGACGCCGGAGATGAAAAGTTGCCATTTTAAAATATAATTATTTTATTTTTTCGCCCCCGGCGGATTGAAATTGCTCACTTAAAAAAAATATTTTGGACTATCATTCGGCATTGGTAACAGTAAATTTTATTATGTTTAACCTGTTGTCAATACTTACGCCTGCAGCCACTGTTCTTTTATTATTTATTGCAGTCGTTTTATATATTCTTTCCTTTTTAATTGCCGGCAGTGAAGTGGCATTTTTTTCACTCAATATAAAAGATATTAATGCGCTTAGAACGAGGCAGCAACCTTCGTTTAGAAGAATTGTAACCTTACTGGAGCAGCCCAAAACCTTACAGGCTTCTATGCTCATAGCCAATGTGTTTGTAAACCTGGGTGCAATACTGGTTACTAATTTTTTATTAGATAACTGGATGTCTCCCCTGCTGCTATCTGTCAGTTTGCTTTTAATAATCAAAGTAGTAATTATTTCAATTTTGCTGGTCCTTTTTTCAGAGGTTTTGCCAAAAGTATGGGCAGCACATCATAAGGTTTGGTTTGCGGCTTCTTCTTCTTTGGTTATTGAAATATTCAACAGCATTTTTTATGCACTAAGTAAGCGTATTGTAAAATTTACCGATAAAATAAATAAACAACTAAGTGCAGAAAGTAATACTGCTTTAGACAAGAGTAACCTTGATTATGCCATAGACCTGTTGCCCGATCATGAAGCTACTGTAGAAGAAAAACAGATTTTAAAAGGGATAAGAAAGTTTGGCGATACAGAAGTAAAACAAATAATGCGTACAAGGATGGACGTTAGTGGTATTGATTACAACAGCAGCTTTGCAGAGCTGATGAAAAAAGTAACCGAATTGCACTATTCCCGGCTACCGGTTTATAAAGGCAGCCTGGATGATATTGCAGGTATGTTACAAACAAAAGACCTGTTGCCATACCTGCATCAGCCAGAAAATTTTGATTGGCATGCTCTTATACGAACACCCTATTTTGTGCACGAGCAAAAATTGATTGAAGATTTACTCCAGGAATTTAGAGTTAAGAGAATGCACTTTGCGATAGTGGTAGATGAGTTTGGCGGCACATCGGGTATTGCTACCCTGGAAGATATTATGGAAGAAATTATTGGAGAAATAGAAGATGAGTTTGACGATGAAGAAAGCGTAAATAAAAAAATAGACGATTACAATTACATATTTGAGGGTAAGTTTATGATCAATGATGCCTGCAAAGCTATGAAGCTGCCTGCAGATACTTTTGATGCTATACGGGGCGACAGCGATTCTGTGGCAGGATTGGTGCTTGAAATTGCAGGAGAATTTCCTCATGTAAATACAAGCCTGGTAAGCGGCGACTTTACCTTTGTGCCACTGGAGATAAATAAAAACAGGATAGATAAAGTTAAAATTATTATTCAAACCACCACGGCTTCACAGGATACTTAACATTATGATTAAACTTCGTATAGCATTGCGAAAGCCATTATATTTTTTATTGTTGCTTGTTTTTTTAATGGCTTGCAATAGTACCTACACTTCCAAAAGAAAAGGGTATTTTAAAATTGATTTTCCGGAGCGGAAATATGTTTTGTTTGATGAACCCGGTGTGCCATATAGTTTTGAATACCCGGTGTATGCCGATATTGTTAAAGACAGTACTTACTTTGACAGTACTCCCGAAAACCCTTACTGGCGCAATATTGATTTCCCGCAGTTTAATGCACGCATTTTTTTAAGTTATAAAATTATTGGGGGAAAGGCTACCTATAAAGTTAAACAGGCCAATGGCAGTTACAGCGATTCTTCCGGTACCAACTATTTTGATAAAATGGTAAATGATGCATTTAATCTTACCAATAAAAATGAATCGGTTGCATCATCTATCAAAGACAGCTTATTTACAACACGCAATAATATTACCGGCATTTTCTTTAAGGTTGGTGGCAATGCAGCCACTGCCCGCCAGTTTTTTATGAGCGATACTTCCCGGCATTTTTTAAGAGGGGCACTTTATTTTGATACTACACCCAATGCAGATTCACTAAAGCCTGTGCAGGATTTTTTACAGGCAGATATTGATCACCTGATTAATACCTTTCGCTGGAAAAATAATTAATGCTATTTAGTATTTAAGGCGTGCTTGCCTGAGTTAATCGTATTTTTGTAATCATGATAGCTATAGACCATGTATTGGTAAGTGACGAAATTGTAAAGGAAGCATTTGTATGCGATCTGCACGCATGCAAAGGGGCTTGCTGCGTAGATGGCGATGCCGGCGCTCCACTGGAACCTGCAGAACTAAAAAAAATAGATGAAGTTTTTGATCAGGTGATTCCCTACCTCAGAAAGACAAGTGTAGAAGAAATAAACCGTCAGGGCAGGTATGTATATGATAAAGAATTTGGATGGGTTACCCCCACTATCAATGGGTCCATTTGTGTATACGGTATCAGGGACGAAAATGATATTGTAAAATGTGGGATAGAACAGGCTTACCTGGATGGAAAGATAAAATGGAAAAAACCTATTAGCTGCCACCTTTTTCCGGTAATAGTAAGAAAGAGCAATGATGGAATAACGGAGTTTGCTAATTACCAGCCAAGGGAAGATCATTGCAAAGCTGCATGCTCACTGGGAAAAAAATTACAAGTGCCGGTTTACCAATTTTTAAAAGAACCGCTCATAAGAAAATTTGGAGAAGAATTTTTCAATGCTTTAGACGCTACAGCTAAACATATGCACAGTAAATCTGTTGATGAGTGTACTGCCATAAAAGGAGTGTAAATTATAGCTGTACATAATTATATAATTCTGAAATTATGAGTACAAAAAACGAATCAATGAAAAAACTTCCAACATTTTTATTACTTATTTTATCTTCCTTATTTATTGTTTCTATTTTTTCCTGCACCGTAAATAAGGCTAAGATTGACAATAATTTAAAAAAATATTTTGATGCAAAAAATGTACAAGGCTGTTTTACCATGCTCAATAATACCGACGGAAAAGTAACCGTTTACAACATGGAACTGGATACCATGAGGATGACTCCTGCATCTACTTTTAAAATGGCCAATGCGTTAATAGGTTTGCAAACAGGCATTGTTACAGACGAAAACATGCTGATTAAATGGGATGGCATTACCCGTGACAATAAAGACTGGAACAAAGATTTATCATTAAAAGAAGCCTTTAAAGTAAGCAGCGTACCCTACTTTCAGGAACTGGCCCGAAGAATAGGAAAAGATACCATGCAGCGATGGATAGATTCACTTGCTTATGGCAATAAAAATATTCAGGGTCCCATTGATTCTTTCTGGCTTAACAACCAACTTAAAATTTCTCCAGATGAGCAACTGGGTTTTCTGAAAAAATTATATTTTGATCAGTTGCCTTTTAGAAAAACAGTTCATCAAACGGTAAGAGATATGATGCTTCAGGAAGACAATACCCTTTATAAATTAAGTTATAAAACAGGGTGGGGTGTAGATGAAAATAAAAATAATATTGGATGGGTAGCAGGATGGATAGAAGAAAACAGGCATGTGTATTTTTTTGTAACACTGGTAAAATCGCCAGATTCAACAATAGACATGAAAAATGTTCGCATAAGTATAACTACGGATATTTTAAAAGAATTGGGATTCCTACAGGGAAAAATGTAATCATCTTATTGTTTTCTTAACAGCATTTGCTGCTTAAATGTTTACTTTACAGTAATAATCTATGCCTCAGTTTCAATATATCTTCTTATTAGCAGTACTGGCACTTATCCCGGCAATGGCGGTCATGTATTGGTATGCACGAAAAAAGAAAAAAAACAGCATCAAAAAAATAGGTGATCCGGAATTGGTATCCCAGCTTATGGGGCAATATAATTCCCGTTCTTTTTTTAGAAAATTTTTAATGGTTAGCATCGCAATGGCATTGTTGATAATTGCATTGGCCAATCTTCGTTTGCCATCGGGTGCCGAAAAAGTAAATCGTACCGGGTTGGATGTAATGATAGCGATGGATGTGAGCAAGAGTATGCTTGCACAGGATATAAAACCTACCAGGCTGGATAGGGCAAAGCAAGTGTTGAGCAGGCTGATAGACAGGCTCGGAAATAACAGGGTTGGTATTGTGATCTTTGCCGGCAAAGCATACCTTCAAATGCCCCTAACCGGAGATCTGGCTGCAGCCAAAATGTACCTGTCTTCTGCTACTACAGAATCTGTGCCCACACAGGGAACGGTAATAGGCGATGCTTTAAAAATGTGTTATGCCTCGTTTAATCCCAAAGAAAAAAAATATAAAACAGTTATTTTAATAAGTGATGGAGAAGACCATGATGAGGAAGCCGTTAAAATTGCTCAACAAATGGCGGCCGAAGGTGTTGTAATTAATACGATAGGTATAGGGTCTGCCAGTGGTGCTCCCATTATGGATGCCGCAACAGGACAAATGAAAACTGATGTAGAAGGTAACATGGTAATATCCCGGTTAAATGAAGAATCACTTCGTGAAATTGCAAAAAAAGGAAATGGTAATTATCAATTATTTTCTAATACAGAAGAAGTGGTAGGCACGCTCACAGGTCAATTGGCAACAATGGATCAACGGTCTGTAACAGAAGATTCTTTGATAAATTACAAAAGCCTCTCCCAGATTTTTCTTGCTTTGGCCCTGTTTTTTTTACTCATAGAATTATTTATATCTGAAATGAAAAAGAAAAAAGCAGGCGGACTAAAAGTAGCTGCTACTGTTATTATGGCTATAAGCGGCTCTGCTTTATTTGCACAGGGAGAAAAAGCAATGATTAAAGAAGGAAACGATGCTTACAAAAAAGCCGATTATCCTGCTGCTACACAATCTTATGGTAAAGTAGTAGAAAAAAATCCTGCGAATGCCACTGCACAATACAATCTTGGTAATGCTTTATATAAATCTGAAAAAACGGAAGAAGCTATTGCAGCATATGATAAATCTGTAACACAACTATCTAAGCCGGTGGAGAAAAGCAATGCTTATTATAACAAAGGCGTTGTGTTGCAAAATAACAAGCAATTGCCTGAGTGTATTGATGCTTATAAAAATGCATTGAAACTGGATCCGAATAATGAGGATGCCCGTCAAAATTTGCAAAAGGCTTTACAACAGCAAAAAAAAGAGGATGAGAAAAAAGACAAAGAGAAAAAGAACAGTGATAATGATCAAAAGCAAAAAAACGAAGACCAACAACAGCAGCCCAAACCTCAGCAATCCCGGTTAACCAAAAAAGATGCTGAAGAAAAATTGAAGGCACTGATGCAGAAAGAAAAAAATTTGCAGGATAAATTACGTAAGGTAAATGTATCTGCCCCTGATAAACCTGAAAAAGACTGGTAAGATGTCCCACCAAGATGTCTGGCCACTTATCAAGTACTTTCTGCTTTAAAGTAACTGTGTAGTGGCTTGAAATCCCACCAAGATGTCTGGCCACTTATCAAGTACTTTCTGCTTTAAAGTAACTGTGTAGTGGCTTGAAATCCCACCAAGATGTCTGGCCACTTATCAAGTGCTTTCTGCTTTAAAGTAACTGTTTAGTGGCCTGACATCTAAAAAAATATTTTTATGCAATTTTATTCTGAATCATTAACTACATATAAGCGCCTTGTTACAAGGGAAGTAAAAGTGGGCAATCTTTTATTGGGCGCCAATCATCCCATCAGGGTGCAAACCATGACTACTACAGATACCATGGATACTATGGCTACTGTAGAGCAAAGTATCCGTTGTATTGAAGCAGGTGCAGAACTGGTTCGTATAACTGCACCTTCTAAAAATGAAGCAGAAAATTTACAGAACATTAAAGATGAATTAAGAAAAAGAGGCTATACCACACCGTTAGTAGCTGATATACATTTTACCCCCAATGCTGCTGAAATTGCTGCGAGGATAGTAGAGAAAGTAAGAGTGAATCCGGGCAATTATGTAGACAAGAAAAAATTTGAGCAAATTGAATACAGCAACGAAGAATATGCAGAAGAAATAGAAAGGATAAGAGAACGCTTCACACCACTGGTTTTAATTTGTAAAGAACATGGTACTGCTATGCGTATTGGTACCAACCATGGCAGCCTGAGCGATCGTATCATGAGCCGTTATGGAGATACCGCCATAGGTATGGTAGAAAGTGCAATGGAATTTTTGCGCATTGCCCGCAGCGAAGACTTTCATAACATCATGCTAAGTATGAAAAGCAGTAACCCATTGGTGATGGTGCAGGCATACCGGTTGTTGATTGATCACATGAAAGCAGAGTTTAATGAATGTTATCCTTTGCACCTGGGTGTTACAGAAGCAGGAGATGGAGAAGATGGCAGGATAAAATCGGCTATTGGTATTGGAACATTGCTGCAGGATGGCATAGGAGATACCATTCGTGTAAGCCTTACCGAAGACCCTGAATTTGAAATACCTGTTTGTAAAGATCTGGTGAACAGCCTCCCTCGTCCTGAGAACTTTTTAAACACAGGAGTGGATGATATAGAAGATCCGCAAATAGCTAAACTTCCTTATAACCCTTTTGAATATAAAAGAAGAAGTACGCATACAGTTTTAAATGCAGGAGGAAAAAATGTGCCTGTAGTGATTGCAGATTTTATGTTGCAGGAAAATATTATTCCTGCCGATTTGCAAACAATTGGTTACACTTATAATGAACAAACCGATAAGTGGAATATTGCAGATGCAGCAGCCGATTATATTTACACATCCAATAAAACAATTGATTTTAATCTGCCTGGTACTTTACAGGTGATTTGCGATTATCAAACATGGATTACCACAAATGAACCTGAAAAATATTTTCCTTTATTTGATAAGAATAACTTTAGGTCTGCAGAAAATAAGTCTGGCAAAATAAATTTTATAACGCTGGATGTATCTGAAGATCATTCTGAACTATTGGATTTGATTAAGAAAGATGCTACAGTTATTTTATGTATTTATTCCGATGCAAAAAATGCCATGCAGCAACTGCGCTCTTTTATTGCCGGTTTAATGAGCAACGATATTAATTGTCCTGTTATTATTGCAGTAGAAAGTATGCATACCCATATTGATGAACAACTGATTCATTTTAGTATTGGCGCAGGTGCTTTATTTTTAGATGGAATGGGTGATGGTATCTGGCTCATCAATGACCCTACGCTTTTAAAAGATCAAAAAGTAAGTGGAAGAACTTATCTGCCCACAAAAAACAATCAACAGTTTTTAAATAACACTTCTTTCTCAATTTTACAGGCGGTGCGTACCCGCATTTCTAAAACAGAATATATCAGTTGCCCAAGCTGCGGCCGTACTTTATTCGACCTTCAGGAAACAACTGCAAAGATCAGGAATGTGACCAATCATTTAAAGGGATTAAAGATTGCTATCATGGGTTGCATCGTAAATGGCCCGGGCGAAATGGCCGATGCCGATTTTGGATATGTAGGTAGCGGCCCCGGTAAAATCACTTTATACCGTGGTAAAGAAATAATGAAAAAAAATATCAATAGCGAAGTAGCAGTAGATGAATTGATAAATCTCCTTAAAGAAAATGATGTTTGGATTGAGGCTGCTGATTAACAATAACAGAAATATAATTGCTCCGATAGCAGAATAACTTCAACAAAATAAATATTAGCAAAGCGCTTTAAAAACTTACTTCAATCTTTTTAATACAGGTACCGCCATCAGGGAGGATGCATCCCGGTAATCTACCGGTTGCACATCACCTTGTTTAGAAAAACGGTAATTTTTTCCACTGATATTTCCTTTTACAGATAATGCCGTTTTTCCTGTGTATTCAAAATTAGCATCAGGCCACATCTTAGTTTCCTGTTTTGAAATTTTGTTAGGATTGCTTAAAGCAAGCGATTGCTGAGAAGAAAATGCTTCTCTTTTATTTCTGCAGTTACACATAATTGTAAAAATTTAATCTTCTTTATAATCAGGAATATCTTCTTCATTATTTTTTTTGGCAGTAGTGGCTTGTTCCAATAAACAGGCTGCACCGGATATGGCCCACCAAAACAATATTTTTTCTATCCAGCCATTGCCCATCCAAATACCCAATGGCAGGGCAATCCATATACTCACACAATAAAAGCAGTCGAGCAGGCTCCCGAAGAAGCCTGCTCCTGCTTTTTTTCTTAACAGATAAATTACATCAAACGGCCCATCTTCTTTATTTAATAAATGAGTAACCCTCCAGCATACAAGGCTCAGTATTAATAAGAAAAAGAAATCCATTGTTTAATGTTTTTTGTTTTTTTAAGGCTCTAATGCAAATGCTGCTAAATCGCCTGCATCCTTAGCAGAAAGCCTGCTGTAACCATCTGTGGCCATTGCTGCCACATACAGGTTTTCTGCAAAAGCTGCTTTGCCTGTGCCATTAAGATAACAATCTCCCAGTAATTGCGAAGGGGTAAAATGCTTTTCGTAAACAGCACTTGTGAGCACATAGCCCATCGCATCATCTATTACCATTCCGTTTGCATTGGCTGGAGTTAATACTTCATCACAGGTACCCCTAACCACACCAAAACTAAATACTGCAAAATTGTTGGGGTGCACAGCCTGGAATGATAATGACAGATCTGCTTCCACGCCACCGGGTTTATATTGCGCAAATCCACAGCAATCTAAAGAAGCGGGTGCCCCATTTACTTCTACCGTAAATATTTCTCCAAGGCACTGGCTATTGTCAACTCTCATAAGCATTTTAAATCCGCTTGCTGTAGCTGTTGTGGCGTTTTGCAGCAGGATGTCTGGTGCATTTACACTATAGCCTGCATTATCATAATCAGGCACTTTATAAGTAGACTTGGGGATATTTACAAGCAGGTTGCCGCCCTGATCAAACAACTCTAATAAAAATTCATACAAGCCATCGCCGCCAGGCACTGTTCCATTTTTTAATGTTTCAGAATTAAAGAACATGGTAACCATGTTATCTGTTGGCTGGTGCCAGTCGGGGCTAAATTCAGTAACACTAAATGGTGCCATATTTGGCCGTTCTGGTGGTATGATATAAAGATTGTCATTTGGCCCCACGGTAAATGGCCCAAGCTTCACACTGTTAGGAGCAGATTGGGTATCGCCATTTGAATCTGTATATTCAAACTGGTACCCCTTATTGATTGCGCCACCAATGGGTTCGATAGGTTTAAAACTATCTGCAACATTATTTAACCCGGCATCTTTTACCTGCCTGTAACTCCAGCGGTAATGATAGATAGCATTGTTTGGAAGACTGCTGCCAAAGCCCATGTTTAAATATGGGCTCCCACCAAATGGCCGTTTAAAATCACCTGTTACTATTGGCAAATAGGAGGGATCTCCGGCAGCTCCGGCATCCGTTAAACCAATCCGGTCATAACCTATTGATTGACCCGGAGGTGGCAGCACTTCAGTTAATTGCTTAATGTGCGATACACTTGTATGTCCCACGCTTCTTATCCAAACCAAATCGCCGGGCAAATTGCAATCGCAGCAGCAGTTGCCGGGAACCCTTGGGTCTGTAATCTGGATATTGATGGGTGTGGCGCAGGCATAATCCCAGCGGGTATTGCAAGGGATAGGTGGATGATAAATAATTTCCCAGGAACCATTGATAAGATATTCTACCCAGATATAAATATCCGGCTTGTCTCTAAAGCAATGATAAAATACTGTAGCATCATAACGGCCATTGGCATCAGTATAATCTACCGCAAGTTCCTGCAGATGATAAAAATAAGGCCACCACCACGGCCAAAGACAAAACCAGGGATGCAGAATGGTATAATTGCCGATGATGGTTTCTCTTATACTATCCAGGTTGTGGGAAGCTAAACTTTGCCTTATATCTAAACTTAATTCTGGCAATGCCGCTGCCTGTGCCATTATTTTAGTTTCGGAAGTGGCTTTTTTAAAAATAACCGGCTGTTGAAATTTTATTGGTAAACGGCCCTGTTGAAAAAATGGCGGAGGGTCGGGTATGGGTATTGGATACCTTACGAGTTCTTTGGGATTTAAAATTGCATCAGGAATTTTTGCAATAATTTGATCTGGTATTTTATATATCCAGTAGCGGATACTGTCCACATCACAAATATGTACTTTTGCCCTGCACACAGCCCGGTTTTCCCATGCATTGCCCACCTGAAACCATTTGGATACTTTTCCGGTTACCCTGCAACTGCATCTTGGCCAAAAGGCAGAAATATTTCCCGGTATTGGTAAGATGGATAATGCACCATCTGCATTGCGTTTTAAAACCGGTTCGTAAGGCTTAAACTTTTCCAGTGCTTCTATGCTGCTGATGTTATGTATTTTTTTATCTGAAACAGGTACAATAAATAATCTCAGTTCCCTGCTGTTGATATTCCTTGCGGCATTATCTTTTTCTGATCTAAAATTTGATAAGTCAAATTGCAGCGTATTATTTTTTACAAACTGCTGTTGCAAAAATTTTCCGTTGCAGTAAAAAAGAAAACCTGCCATTAAAACTTCTTCTTTTGGCGGCTGTTCAAAGCTTACGTCAAAAGATAAGATGCTGTTTTTTTCCATAAAATGATTTTTGAAGATGTTTAAGAAAATATTTTTTTTTGATGATTTATTTTAGTCGCTGTTTAAAACCGGTGCAGGAGGGCAACACCTGTAGTCCTGAGATTTTTCCAGCAGTTCTATTTGTTTGCGCAGCAAATCATTTTCAAGCTGCATTCTTTCTTTTAAAAATGGTTCGCATACATCGCAATCATCAAGGCATCCTTTTACAATTATACCTGGTGTGGGCAATGAGAACTCCATTTCGAAATCTATTTTTTGTTTTGTTTCCGGTGCTACATTACCGGCTTTGTCTATCAGGTTTCTGTTCATCAATTGTTCGTCTACTTCTTTCAGTGCTTTTATTCGGGTTTCTCCTTCTAAAGCCGTACCCACATTGATATCATTGTTAAAGACTACTTTGTTCAATAAGGGTGCAGCCGCCATTGAAATAGCAGATGTATCTATGCTTGAAAATCCTGTGGCAGCACTAGCCATTACAGTTGTTCTTTTTAAAGTAACAGTTGCCGGTAAATCCTGTGGTACCAATGCGATGGGAACTTTTCTTTTGCCGGGTTGCAATATTCCTCCAACGGGTGCATTATCATCCAGCACCCTTCTTTCAATGGATACCAATTCAAATTTTATTTTCTGTTTTTTATTGAGCCTGTAAAACATATAAGTAACAGCGTGGCACTTATTATAGTTACTAAATTCTCTTGAAGATGCTTCAAAATGATCTTCTGACTCTCCTTCAACATGTGTGCGGCTGCTCACTTCGCCAATGGAAACTGAATGAGCTTTCCTGGTGGCATTCACCGCCTGTGAGGCTGAGCTTTGCATATGGGTTTTTTGCTGGTTTAAATAGTCGGCCACAGAATGGTTGTTGTGGCTGCCGCCTGCGCTCGTACTTGCGCTGGCGCTTAAACTAAATATGCCAATACTACCTTCAGCATCTCCATGAAAATCCCATTGCCCCTCCGAAGAACTTTCTGCATGCCCAGACTGTGCAGCAGACGCATCGGCCATATATTTTTGGGTGGCCGTCATAAAATATTGCTCTTCCGATATCTGTTCACTCCGGTAGCTAAGTTTGGATTCACTATCGAAAGTAAACCGGCTTCTTCTATCGGTAGTGGATAGCCGCACTTTTTCTCCCGGTAACAGGGTAGTACTGTATGCAGGATCTCCTAATGTAAGCCCAAGCGTACATCTTGAAAATTTAAAATGAAGGATCACTTCTACCATTACCCTTCTGCGGTTATTGCCGGATAGTGTAGTTGGGTAATTAAGCACCCTGCTGAAATTGATCACATCACAATGATCATCTTTGAGTAACTCCGGGCAGCAGGGTAAACCTGATTCTTTAATGTTTGCCATAAATGGTGTTTTTTTAGTTTATGAAATTGGTGTTAATGTAGCAACGGCATAGTTTCCCCCTTACAATCATTAAAGATTGATGCAGGGTAAATTTTATTTACTGTAAATAGTAAAAGCTTTTCTTAAGACTTGGGTGCAAACTTGAGGGAATATCAGGGGGCCAGTGTTTTATAAAATTAAAAGCATTGTAAACCTACATTGCACATTTTCTTTTTGCAATACCCAATTGTGGTATTTTTATTTACTTAACATTCAAAGTATTTGTAGAATTATCAGTTAATTTTGAAGTTCAGGTAATGATAATGTTATTATGCAAACAAA
Organism: Chitinophagales bacterium; assembly: GCA_038241275.1. Taxonomy (GTDB): domain Bacteria; phylum Bacteroidota; class Bacteroidia; order Chitinophagales; family Chitinophagaceae; genus Ferruginibacter. The sequence continues at coordinate 30,056 of JBBRFX010000005.1, read as the reverse complement.
TTATTTAGTGATAGGCTCAGGTATTGCAGGACTTACGTATGCACTAAAAGTGGCGCAGGAATGCCCCGATAAAAAAGTAACGATTCTTACTAAAACACAAAGTGATGAAACCAATACCAAATATGCCCAGGGAGGCATAGCAGGTGTAATGGATTTTGATAACGATAGTTTTTACAAGCATATAGAAGATACGCTTGTGGCAGGCGATGGGCTATGCAATAAAAAAATTGTTGAAATTGTTGTAAAGGAAGGAGTTGATCGTATAAATGAATTAATAGAGTGGGGTGCCCTGTTTGATAAAGAGCCCGATGGAGATTATAAATTGGGAAAAGAAGGTGGGCATAGCGAAAGTCGTATTCTGCACCATAAAGATGTTACCGGAGCAGAAATGGAAAGGGCTTTACTGGAAGCAATAAAAAAATGCCCCAATATAGAACTCATCAGCCATTGTTTTGTAGTAGATATAATTACCCAGCACCATTTGGGATACCTTGTAACTAAATCTACACCCGATATTGAGTGTTATGGTGTGTATATATTAAATCTCTCAACAAAAAAAATTGAAAAAATTATAGCAAACATAACGATGCTTGCTGCCGGTGGTAACGGGCAGGTATATAGAAGTACTACCAATCCTGCCATTGCCACAGGAGATGGGGTAGCGATGGTTTACAGGGCAAAAGGCAGAATTGAAAATATGGAGTTCATCCAGTTTCATCCAACAGCATTATATGAACCTGGAATAAGAGGCCACTCCTTTCTTATAACAGAAGCGGTGAGGGGTGATGGTGGAATTTTGCGTAATATCAATGGCGAGGCTTTTATGGAACGCTACGATAGCCGAAAAGACCTTGCGCCCAGGGATATTGTGGCAAGGGCTATTGATAATGAAATGAAAATAAATGGTACCGAGCATGTGTACCTGGATTGCAGGCATATGGATCCCGAAAAGTTTATGGAGCATTTTCCAAACATTCATGCCAAATGCCTTAATATAGGAGTAGATGTGTCAAAAGATATGATCCCGGTTTCTCCTGCAGCGCACTATAGCTGCGGTGGAGTAAAAACGGATGAGTGGGGGCGCACTTCCATTCATAACCTGTATGCTGCCGGCGAATGTGCCAGTACGGGGCTTCATGGTGCCAACAGGCTGGCCAGTAATTCTTTGCTGGAAGCAATGGTTTTTGCACACAGGGCCTATAAAAATGCTGTTGCTAATTTTAATGAACCAGCAATATTTTCTTTAAACACAGGCAACCCCATACCCGATTGGAATGCAGCCGGAACGGCTGCACCCGGTGAGATGATCCTGATTACCCAAAGCCTTAAAGAACTTAAACTTTTGATGAGTGATTATGTAGGTATTGTTAGAAATGATAAACGTTTGCAAAGAGCAAACAGAAGACTGGATCTGCTGCATGAAGAAACGGAGCAATTGTATGAAAAAACTGAGCTGTCTCCGCAGCTTTGCGAATTGAGGAATATGATAACGGTAGGTTATCTTATTGTAAAATGTGCTGAGCTTCGCAAAGAAAGCCGGGGGCTGCATTACAATACGGATCATATTGAAAGAAGTGACATTTTGCAGAATACCATTTTGTAACTGAATATTTTATAAATAAGCATTAAACTTTTCATGGATATTTAATTGAAAGCATGTACTATATTATTTACGGGTTATTATACAGCATTTCATTGCTGCCATTTTTTATTTTATATGGCATAAGCGATTTTATATTTATCATTATTTATTATTTAGTCGGGTATAGAAAAAAAATAGTCTTTTCTAATTTAAATATTGCTTTTCCTGAAAAGTCAATATCAGAAAAAAAAAGTATAGCAAAAAAATTCTATCGAAATCTAATTGATACTTTTTTAGAAGCCATTAAATTATTAAGCATTTCCGAAAAACAATTTAATAAACGTGCCAGTATGGATTTTACTGTTGTAAAAAAATTATTGGATGAAGGAAAGAATGTGCAATTACACAGCGGCCATCAAATGAACTGGGAGTATGCAAATTGGGCAGTAGCCAATCAGGTACCAGTACCATGGATTGGGATTTATATGCGGATAAATAACAAAGCACTTGATCGTATTTTTTATAAACTGCGTAACAAAGAAAAAACAGTTTTAATTGCTGCAAATGAATTTAAATCCAGGGCGCATACCTGTTTTAAAAGCCAGTATACAATAGGCCTTGCTGCAGACCAAAATCCCGGAGTGCCGGCCAATGCTTACTGGCTTAATTTTTTTAGCAAGCCTGCGCCATTTGTAACAGGGCCCGATAAAGGCGCCCGTAAAAATGATGCTGCAGTAGTTTTTGTACGGTTTGTAAAATTAAAAAGAGGGCATTATCGTTTTGATACCGAAGAAATAGCAAAGCATGGCAGCAGCCTGAAAGAGGGGGAACTTACGTTGATATACAGAGACTTTCTTGAAAAAACAATTCGTATGAATCCTGATAATTATTTATGGAGCCACCGGAGATGGAAATGGGAATACAAGCCGGAGTATAAAGAAAGATGGATAGATATTGTGCCTCCTCCATCTTTAAAATGAATTAAAAATGGAAGAGGGTAAGCAATATTTGATATAAAAAAGAAAACCACCTAAAGTAGCAGGGATGTAAAATTTGGGTACGGATTAAAATGTAACTAACCTGAAACTATGAGAAAAGAAATAACGGCACACAATGGATGTTTTGTATAAAACTAAAATTGCAAAAAGGTGGGGATTAAAAACGGGTAAACAAGCAATTTTATTTTTTCCCCAATGTGGCCGAAATTATTTTGATTAAACTGTGTCAAAGATTCTTAAAATATCAAAGGTTCTTTTGTGCCTTTCATATTTGAAATGTAAATTTCATCAACTTCTGGGATAGTTTGCACAGGAAAATGCTTGTAAAAAAAAGGGGTTTTTCCTGTTTTTTTATTCGATTATTTTCCGTAGTAACTTTTTTCAGGAATTTTTACTAAATTGAAATTTCTTAATTATTTAATCTTAATACCAAACTATCATGCTTCATTTAACTTCTAAACTGGCAGCCGCCTTTTTATTTTCAGTCATTTTTTTATTCAGTTGTAATACCGGCAATTCCGGAAAACAATTAAACAACAAAGAAGATTCATTGAATTTTGCCAGGGAGATCATGCAGAAATACGCAAACGATGGGAGTTTGCTGAGCCCCAAACAGGATTCCCCTTTAAAGGCAAGAACTTTGGCGGGAAAGGGTGTGGAACCTATTACATGGGACACTGTATTAAGTTATCAAAATTATTATGATAAAGCACCCCTGTTATTCAATCCTGAAAAAATGGCATATAAGGGATTTAGTGTAGATCCCCGGGGATATTCAATGATTGCAGGCAACTCCAATATTAAAGGCTTATACCTTCGTTTAGGTCGCAAAGGAGATGGGGCTTACACTATAATGATACTGGGGACGGATAGCGTTGGTAATATTCTTCAAAAAAATAATGTGCAGTCAAAATCCATTGAGGGAGATGCATCCAGCAATTTTGATAATACAACTCCCTGCCCCGAAATTTGCCCGGATAATGATGGCGATTAGTAAAAAAAACTAAACATATTTTAAATTGAGTACTAAATATTATTCCTGGTTTTTTTTTGCGATTTTATTTTTTGGCATAGTAGCAGGCATTATAAATTACAAAAAAAAAGTAAAAATACGACCTGTTGTTATATTATTTGCAGTTACTTTTTTGGCAGAAATACTATCCTACTATACCGGCAAATATTACAGGAATAACATGCCTGTTGCCCATATTTTTAATCCAATTCAGTTATCGGTATGGGGTTATTTTTTTTATAAAAATTTTTCCAATATTAAGGCTAAAAAAATAATAAAGTGGGTTACTATTGCTATGATTTTGTTCAGTATTTTTAATACACTTTTCATTCAACCAATTAAAACATTTCCGGATAATTTTATTAAGATGGAAACAATGTTGTTAATTATTTCAGGTGCTTATCTTTTTATTCAGCAATTAGAATTGCCATCGGGAATTAATATTTTTAAAGAACCTGTTTTTGTAACATCCGTAGCCATTTTATGGTTTAACCTGTTGTCTTTTTTGTTTTTTTTATTACTGGCTTATATGATTATTAATAAAATATCAACAGTTAATATGCGGGTACTACATTTTTTTTCTAACTATGTGTATTACGTTTTGTTAATAGTAACCTTTTTTTTACCCAATAGATTCCCCGCTCATGCAAGAAAAATTCAATAGTGATATCATCTTTATCATTATAAATTTCTTTTTCTTTTTCCTATTGGTTTTTTTTGTAATGCTGGCAATGGCAATCAGGTACAGGAGAAAGAAAAAAGAGAATGAAATGATGAAAATTGAATTTTCAGAACAATTGCTTAAATCTCAATTAGAGATACAGGAGCAAACACTTCAACATGTGTCCCGGGAACTGCATGATAATATTGGCCAGGTAGTATCCCTTGTAAAGATTAATTTAACTACACTGCAGCTTCAAAATATCGAGGCTGCTGAAACTAAAATTGCCAATACCAGGGAATTGGTAAAGCAATTGATAACAGATATTAAAATGCTTTCGTCTGGTTTAAATGGCGACAAAGTGCATAAGGTAGGTTTGATGAAGGCGCTACAGAATGAAGCAGACAAGATTAATAGCACCGGAGCTTTTAATGCCCGGTTTATACAGCATGACCATGTGCCACCTGTAAATTATGAAAAATCCATTATCCTCTTCAGAATGGTGCAGGAAATTTTAAACAATGCATTAAAACATTCTGAAGCAAAAGAAATAATTATTAATGCTTATTATGATAATAATAGATTTATTTTGACAGTTATAGATGATGGCAAAGGTTTTAATGCAGAAGAAAAGCTGGCTGATATAAATGATAACGGCAATGGGTTAATAAATTTGCAGAAAAGAGCTAAGGTAATTAAAGCAACAATATCTTTTATTTCAAATCCAGGAATGGGGACAGAAATTTCCATCGTTGTACCATTATAACTAAAATATTTTATGAACCCCGGTTTACAATTATCCATAGCATTGGTAGATGATCATACCCTTTTCCGAAAAGGAATGATAAGCCTTATTGAAATGATAGGCGGAGATATTAAAATTTTATTTGAAGCTGATAATGGTATTGATATGCAGCAAAAGCTGGATGCAGACCGCTTGCCTGATATTATTTTAATGGATATCAATATGCCAGAGATGGATGGTTTTGCAAGTGTGAAGTGGCTTAAAAAAAACTATCCCAAAATAAAAGTATTGGTAATATCAATGGTAGAGAATGAGCAGAGTATTATCAAAATGCTCAAGCTGGGCGTAAAAGGATATTTATCTAAAGATGTAGAGCCGCAGGAACTGAGCAATGCACTTGCAGCTATTAACAGCCGTGGGTTTTATTATACTGATTTTATTACCGGCAAACTGGTGCATACCCTGCAAAATGAAGAGGAGAAATCCAATGCGCTGAGCCTGTTATCTCTCAATGAAAATGAAACTAAATTTATGCAATTGGCATGTTCAGATTTGACCTATATTGATATTGCCAATGAAATGTTTCTGAGCCCCAAAACAATTGATGGCTATAGAAATAGTTTGTTTGATAAACTGCATGTAAAAAGCCGTGTTGGACTGGCTTTGTACGCAGTTAAACACGGCTTTGTAAAATTATAAATTGTAAAAAAAGTAAGTGCTATGTTAAGAATAAAATGACGTATCAATTAGTGAGTGGTTAAATATTGACCTTTCACCTTTGACCTTTCACCATTCACTTAACGCTAGTTTAAAACTCTCGCTTCTTTTATTATTCTCACCTTTTCCTGTTCCTTTATTTTTTCCCAGCCGCCCAGTACGTTTCTAAGATTGTGCACGCCCTGGCGCTTTAATAAAGAGGTTGCAATAACACTTCGGTATCCGCCTGCGCAATGCACGTACAAATTCTGGTTGTCTTCAAATTGGGCCAGTTCTGCAATATCTGTCATTTCGCTAAGCGGCAGGTTAAGCGCATCTGGTAAATGACCATCTGCGTATTCTGTTTCTCTGCGTACATCCACTACCGTTAAATTAGGGTCATGTGGTATATCCATCATTAATTCATCGGCTTCTACATTTATGATAAGGTCGGTTTTTTCACCTGCATTTTTCCATGTATCAAAACCTCCTTTTAAAAATCCGGCCATTTTATCAAATCCTACACGGCTCAACCTGGTAACCGTTTCTTTTTCCTTGCCTGCGGGAGTTACCAGTACAATAGGTTTATCAAACGGAAGTAAACTTCCTGCCCATTCGGCAAAACGTCCTTCCAGGCCAATAAATACAGCACCCGGAATAAAACCTTCTGTAAATTCGCTGGCAGGCCTGCTGTCCAGTAAAATCACATCTTCTTTTATTTTTTCTTTAAACGCCTGCAGGTTTAATGGCTGTGTGCCCCTTTCTATCACTTTATCTATGGCATTATATCCTGCTTTATTAATCTGTGCATTAATAGCAAAATATACCGGTGCATTGGTCAACCCGCTTGTAACAGCCTCTATAAATGCTTCTTTAGTTTGAGCTTTTAATGCATAATTATTTTTCTTTTCTTCTGCAATAGTGCTGCTTGTATTAGGGCCAAGGTTTTTGCCACAACTGCTGCCGGGCCCATGTCCCGGATATATCAGCACATCATCGGCAAGAGGTAATATTTTATTTTGAATAGTATCGTACATAATGCCTGCCAGTTCTTCGCTGCTCATATTGCCACTGCTTAGGTCAGGCCTGCCCACATCGCCTACAAAAAGCGTGTCGCCGGTAAAGATTGCATGTGCCTTATTATTTTCATCTCTAAGTAAATAGCAACTGCTCTCCATGGTATGGCCCGGAGTATGCATTACTTCAATGCTGATGTCTCCCAGTTTAAATAGCTCTCCATCAGCAGCGTTATGCACTTTAAAACTGGTATTGGCACCAGGGCCATAAATGATAGTAGCTCCTGTTTGTTTGCTCAAATCCAGGTGTCCACTTACAAAGTCTGCATGAAAATGTGTTTCAAAAATATATTTGATTGGGGCATTTCTTGATTTTGCCAGTTCCAGGTAAACATCAATATCCCTCATGGGATCAATAACGGCCGATTCTCCATTGCTTTCTATAAAATAAGCCGCTTCGCTTAAGCAATCGGTATAAAGTTGTTGTATATGCATATTTGATTTTTATGATCTGCTGCAAAAATAAAAAAGCGATTGTATAACAATCGCTTTTTTAAAATAAAATTATCCAGGGCTAAGGTTAAGAAACAAGGTCTTCAATTACACCATTGATCTCTTCAATACGTTTGTAATTAACCGTGTAGTAAATGAACTTTCCGTCACGTTGCGTAGTTACAATTCCGGCCCTGCGCAAAATAGCAAGATGTTGTGAAGCAACAGATTGTTCCAAACGCAAACGAACATAAATTTCTGTAACAGTAATTTTTTTCTCTGTTTCTATCAGAGTTAAAATTTGCTGTCTTAATTTGTGATTCAGTGCTCTTAGAACTAACGCAGCTTTCTTTAAGTTGTGATAATTTATTTTTAGGGTATCAGGGATTTCTGTTGCAGACACGATGGTCTGCTCTTCGATTAGAGTTGCTACCGTCATAGGAAGTAAATTTAAGAATGCTTGAACAATTAATTAAAAAGCAAATATACGTACTATTAAATATTTATTATTTTTTGAGAATGTTAAAGTCTGTGAAACGTAATAGAATAAAGACATCATGCTGAGTAAAATTCTTTAAGATAAAGAGGTTCGCTGTAGGCAAGATCAGTAAATTCCTTTTGCATAAACATTAGATAAGCGCCTTCGCATAGGGCTTGATAATTGTTGTAAATGGTTGAAAACAGGGCATTTGGGTGATTGGTTAATGTTTGAAATTTAAGCGCACCATTTCCAAAAAACACAATTTTGTTTTGTAGTAAAGTAGCTACAAAAGATTCGTGATTTAATATCACAGCCTGGGCAGGAAATATTTCATTTAATGATGAATTATATACCGCAGTAAACACTTCCATTCTCCTGGCATCTATCATTGGGCAAAACAATGGAACCGTTTTATTGTCACTCCCGTAATTTTTAATAGCCGCCATTGCCATTAATGGTAAACTGCCGATGGTAATTAATGGTTTGTTTAAAGCATAACAAATCCCTTTGGCACTTGCTAGTCCTACCCTTAAACCAGTATAGGATCCAGGGCCATTTACAACTGCCACAGCATCAATATCTTTCAACAATATTTGTTGTGCTGCCAACAATTTATTAATAGCAGGCTGTAAAAAAGAAGCATGTTCATTTTGTTCTTCATTTTGTATGATGCCTATCCCTTTTCCATCCCTGCTTATGCTTACAGCCGCAATGGATGAAGAGGTGTCGATATTTAATATAATACTCACTATTGGTTTATTAAATTTAATAATGCAGGAGCAGGAGAATATTTTTTATCATGTATAGATAGTTGAATCAGCAGGTTGTAAATATTTTTTAATCCTATTTTTTCACCCCATTCAAAAGGGCCATATGGATAGTTCGTGCCAAGTTTCATTGCAATGTCAATCTCTTCTTCGCTGCTCACATTTTCTCCTTTTGCAAAATAAGCCTCGTTAATAATCATTGCAATAATTCTGGCACTGATAAACCCGGGCTCATCTGCAGTAAGAATAAATTTTTTATTCATCACTGATAAAACTGCTATTGCTTTTGTATTTATATTGCCTGCTATTTCCCAGGTAGTTTTTTCCAAAAATCCTTTCCATCCGTTGATACGGATTATGTTTTTATTTTCACCAATGGGATGTATAACACTGTTAATGAATACCGGGAATAACAAAGCAGAATAATCCAATTGGCCGGCATCTTCATTCAGATTAAAAAAGGCATCTATTTCTTCATATGTATTAAATGATGAAGTATCATTTACTCTTATCAATTCAATATGATCTAAACCATTTATAAGTTCATTGTATGAATCATCATTGCCCAACACAACTAATTTCATCCGTTTTAATTTTTGGCAAAAATACGTGGTTGATAAAAGATATATTTGCTATTGAAAAAATAATAATAAAAATGGCTAAAGAAATCATTAATACAGATAAAGCTCCTGCACCTATTGGGCCTTATAACCAGGCTGTAAGAGCTGGCAACATAATGTTTATTTCCGGGCAGATAGCAATGATACCAGAAACCGGCGAACTGCAAATGGAAAACATAACTGATGAAACACATTATGTAATGAAAAACCTGCAGGCTATTTTGACTGAGGCCGGTATCAATTTTGGGAATGTGGTAAAAACAACTATTTTTTTAAGTGATATGAGTTTGTTTGCTGCAGTAAATGAAGTGTATGGCCAATATTTTACATCTGATTATCCTGCGAGGGAAACAGTAGCTGTAAAAGGGTTACCCAAAAATGTGAACGTAGAAATAAGCATGATTGCATCTATATGAAAGTTATCATTACAGCAAAAGCGCATCCATTTTTATTGGAAAGTCTCCAAAATGCAGGCTATGAGGTTTTGTACGATCCGGAAATAAAGTATGAAGCTTTATTATCCATCATTGGCGATGCTGCAGGCCTGGTTGTTACTACAAGGTTAGCTATTGATAAAATAATGATTGATGCAGCAACACAACTGCAATGGATAGGCCGGCTGGGCAGTGGGCTGGAATTAATTGATATTGAATATGCGGCTCAAAAAAATATTAAATGCGTAAGCAGCCCGGAAGGTAACCGGAACGCAGTGGCAGAACATTCACTGGGTATGTTGCTGAGCCTGATGAACAACATACATAAAAGTGCCAATGAAATAAGCAAAGGTATTTGGCTGCGTGACGAAAACAGGGGGATAGAGCTAAGTGGAAAAACCGTGGGTATTATTGGATATGGAAATACCGGGGCAGCATTTTCAAAACTATTAAGTGCATTTGATGTTACGGTACTTGCATATGATAAGTACAAAACAGATTTTGCAACAGGATATGTAAGAGAGGCTAACCTGGAGCAACTATGCAGGTATGCTGATGTAATCAGTTTTCATTTGCCACTTACCGGCGAAACCAATCATATAGCCAACGAGCAGTTTTTTAACAGCCTGCAACAAAAGCCTTATATCATTAATACCTCAAGGGGTAAAGTGGTAGACACGCCGGCGCTTATCCAGGCATTATTAAATGAAAAAATATCCGGTGCTGCATTGGATGTTTTGGAAAATGAAAAATTAGATTCATATACGCAGGAAGAATCCAGCCAGCTTGCCTTACTAAATGCTATGTCCAATGTGCTGCTAACTCCCCATATAGCCGGTTACAGTAACGAAGCATTCTTTAAGATGAGTACCGTTTTATTAGAAAAATTAGGCATATAACCACTCTCACCAATTTTACCCAAATATATTTTACTATATTTGTAATATATGCAACGCCTTAGGCTATCTAGGGCGTTGTATTTTTTTTCTATATACTTAAAAGAATTTTATGGCAGAAATAAATTATGTAACGCAGGAAACATTTGACAAAATGCAAATCGAGCTGCATACTTTAAAATCAGTGGACAGGCCGGCTGCCAGTGCAGCCATTGCAGAAGCAAGAGAAAAAGGCGACCTGAAAGAGAACGCAGAATACGATGCTGCCAAAGAAGCACAGGGTATGCTGGAAGCAAAAATTAACCAACTGGAAGGTGCGATGGCTAATGCCCGCATTATTGATGAAAAAACCATTGATACCAGTAGGGTAAGCATACTCACTAAAGTTACACTCACCAATATGGCTACTAAAAAAAAGGTAACCTACCAGATTGTATCCGAAAGTGAAGCAGACCTTAAAATTGGTAAGATATCAGTCACTTCTCCTATTGGCAAAGGACTGTTGGGGAAGGTAAAAGGGGATGTGGCAGAAGTAACGGTACCTGCAGGTATTTTAAAATTTACGGTTGAAGAAATTACAGTATAACTAAATGAGTATTTTTTAAGAAAGCCCACCTTTTTTGGATGGGCTTTTTTGTTACATATATTTACAAAAAAACCATGACGATATTCTCTAAAATTATTGCCGGCGAAATTCCCTCTTATAAAATTGCAGAAGATGAAAATTTTTTCGCTTTCCTGGATGTTTTTCCGCTGGTAAAAGGTCATGTACTGGTGGTGCCAAAAATAGAAGTAGATAAAATATTTGATTTGCCCGATCACTACCTTGCTGCCATGCTGTTGTTTGCAAAACCCATTGCACATGCAATAGAAAAAACGATGGATTGTAAGCGTTGCGGCATCAGCGTTGTAGGGCTTGAAGTACCACATGCTCACCTGCACCTGCTGCCCATCAACACTGCTAATGATTTGAATTTTACTCAACCAAAGATTACGGTATCAAAAGAAGAGATGGAGTTGATAAGGGAGAAAATTGTGGCAGCGTTATGAGTTATGAATTATGAGTTCGCTAAAGTTAATAAATGAACTTTTAGAAGGAAGAACTTTAAACCTTTAAACGTTAAACCTTTAAACCTCTTGAACCTCTCAAACCTCTTAAACCTATTAAACCTCTTTACCCAACCCTCCCCGGGTTTTGGGAAATAAAATCTTTCCAGTCTTTTACTTTTTTACCCTGCGACTGTAATAATGGATTGTCCTGAAAATGATGACACACCGCCACTGACAAAGCATCGGTAGCATCAAAATATTTAGGTTCATCCGTAAAGTTCAGCATTCGCTGAAGCATTTTTAGTACCTGTTCTTTAGAGGCATTCCCATTTCCTGTAATGGATTGTTTTACTTTTTTAGGAGAATACTCACTCACGGCAAGGCCTGCCTGCATGGCAGCAGCAATGGCCACGCCCTGTGCCCTGCCCAGTTTAAGCATACTCTGCACATTTTTTCCAAAAAAGGGGGCTTCAATAGCAAAACTTTGTGGATGGTGCGTAATGATGAGTTCGGATACTTTTTTATAAATATTTTCCAGCCGTTCATAGGCATCCATTTTAGCAGATAATTTTAATACGCCCATGTCCAGTAACCTGATATCTTTATTTTTAATAGCTATCAATCCAAAGCCCATTATGATGGTGCCGGGGTCTATTCCTAAAATGATTTTTGATTTATTTTGCAATGCACCTATTTTTACCGCTAAAATATTTTCTAACTGAGCAAAAATATCAAAATATTAGTCAACTACCTGCTGGGTCCTATTCTCTTTATTGTTCTTTGCTACAGCCTGTATAAACAAATTGCCCAGCAGCCCGATCTTCCTCAGCGGTGGGAACATATTAAGAGCAGTTGGCATAATCCAGTTTTCTGGCTGGTTTTATTGCTCATGTTTGTAAACTATGGACTGGAGGCACGAAAGTGGCAATTACTGATAAAGCCGCTGGAAAAATTTTCGCTTTTAAAAGCGTTTAAATCAGTAATGGCGGGATGTAGTATTACCATGCTTACGCCCAATCGTATTGGAGAATATGGAGGGCGTATTTTATTTGTGCAAGAGCACAACCGCTTGCGGGCTATCTCACTCACCATCCTGGGAAGTATCAGCCAGTTGCTGATTACAATAGTGATGGGCACTATTGGATTAATTGTGCTTACCTTTTTTTCTGACAAGGAAACACAGGCTTTTACATTTATACCTAAGGTAATTAGCAATACGCTTTTGTTTACCTGCATCTTTTTAAGTATTTTTCTGCTGCTGTTTTATTTGCGTATAGGCTGGCTTATTCATTTGATGGAGAAAGTAAAATTTCTTGCAAAACCCTTAAAATATGTGCGGCTCCTAGATCAATTTAGCGGTAAACAATTGTTAAGAATAGTGTTTTTATCCTTTTTAAGATACATGGCATTTATCTTGCAATATATGTTGCTGCTCAACATGATGGAAGTGAACATCACCTATTTGTTGAGTTTTTGGCTCTTAACCATATTTTACCTGGTAATGGTGCTGGCTCCAACAATTGGCTTTACAGAGCTTCCTTTAAGAGCAACAGCAACAGTTGAAATATTTAAACTATATAGTTCAAATATCCTGGGAATTCAGGCAGCAGCATTAGGAATTTGGTTAATTAATCTTGTGCTTCCTGCTATTATTGGAAGTATATTAATTTTAGGAATAAAAATTACAAAGGAAAATGAAGAAAATCCTTAGACCCTTTTTACCGTTAGCAATTTTATTTTTTGCCAGCTTTACACCCACCCCTACATCCACTTCAAGCGATTTTTGTGGTATACGAAACACGGCTTTTAAAGCCGGAGAGTTGGTTACAATGAAAGTATATTATACCCTGGGTGCTTATATCGCTGCAGGGGAGGCCACTTTTAGCACTACACTGGAGAGGTATAATGGTAAACCTGTCTATCATTTTGTGGGCGAAGGAAAATCCTATTCCTTTTTTGATAATTTTTTTAAAGTAAGAGACCGATACGAAAGTTATGTAGATACGGCTACGCTTTTGCCCATGAAATTTATTCGTAATGTAGATGAAGGGGGACACAAAATTTATAATAATGTAACCTTTAACCAGAATACAAATACGGCCGTAAGCACCAATGGAGTTTTTAAAATAACAGATTGTATGCAGGATGTGGTAAGCTCTATGTATTATGCCCGCAATATTAATTTTAAAAAATACAAGCCAGGCGATAAAATTCCTTTTGATATGTTTCTGGATGATGAAATATATCATTTGTATATCCGCTACATGGGCAAAGAAAAAATAAAGACCAAGTATGGTAAATTTAATGCCATTAAATTTAAACCCCTATTGGTAAAAGGTACCATGTTTGAAGGCGGCGAAAAAATGACTGCCTGGATAAGTGATGATCCCAACCATTTATTGCTAAGGGTAGAAAGCCCCATTTCTGTAGGCAGTATAAAAGTAGATATGATGAGTTATAAAAATCTGCGTTACCCGCTTACTTCATTGCTGAGTGTCAGGTAAATTATAATTCACTCAGCTTAAAACTGTCTTTACTGCGGATACCCTTTTCTGTTAGTTGCAGTGTGCAACATTCTATGATGGGATCATGTTCAAAAAATAATACGTAGTTATTTTGAACAGCTTCTGTAAGGAAATTTTTTTTCTCATTAAGAGTAGTTAATGGAAACATATCATAAGCCATCACATAAGGCAGGGGAATATGTCCTGCAGATGGCAGCAGGTCTGCCATAAATACAATTGTTTTTCCTTTATAATTTAATTGGGGCAACATCATAGCATCTGTGTGGCCAAATACCTGGCGTATCATAATTCCGTCGGGAAAATCTTTTTGATGAGTTTCAATAAATTTTAACTGACCACTTTCCTGTATTGGAAGAATATTTTCTTTTAAGAAAGAAGCTTTTTCACGATCGTTGGGTTCTATGGCCCATTTCCAGTGGCGGGCATTACTCCAGAAAGCAGCATTTTTAAATGCCGGCACCAGTTTCTCCCCATCCCTTATAATGCTTCCACCGCAATGATCAAAATGAAGATGGGTGAGCAGCACATCGGTAATGTCATCTTTACTAAAGCCATGAGCAGCCAATGATTTATCCAGTGTATCATCGCCATGCAGGTAATAATGCCCAAAGAATTTTGCATCCTGTTTAACTCCCATACCATTGTCTACTAATATTAACCTGTTGCCGTCTTCTATAAGTAAACAACGCAATGCCCAACTGCACATATTGTTTTCATCTGCAGGGTTTATTTTGTTCCACATCGTTTTGGGAACCACACCAAACATAGCCCCGCCATCTAATTTAAAATATCCGGTATTGATAGTATAAAGTTTCATTTATAATTTTATTTCGTTGAGTCTTTTCATCAAGGCTTCATCTGAAATATTATCCAGAGAAGATTTGTCGTAAATGGAAAGTAAATAAACAGTTTTTTTTATGAGCTTAACGCAGGTAATTACTCTTGCTCCGCCACTCTTGCCTTTTTATTTGCTCTTTATAGCTAATCTGATTTTAAAACAATCTTTTCCTAAAGGAATGCCAGAAGCTGGATTTTGCTCCAATAAATCCAGTAAATTGCCATACTCATTTTTTAATGAGGGATATTTTTTTGATAATAGTTTTAATTCATTATCAAAAGAGGGAATTGTTTTAAGATTATAGCTCATTTAAAAGTGCTCTTGCATCTTTCAGTTCTATTTTCCCTTCCATATGCTGCTGCACTTCCTTCAGCCTTCCTTCAAGGCTATCTAAAAAATCAGCTTTGGCTTTCTTCTTTTTTATATGCGCTTTCTTTTGAACTGAAGATCTAATGTTTTTATGCTTAAGGAATGTGTACACAAGTTCCAACTCTTCCTTATTTCTTGGTTTTACAATAATTGTATCCATACCTTAAAATTACTATTAAATTTTATGTAGCAGCCACCTGTTTTGCCTGTGCCCGGTAAGTAAGCATTAAAAATAATAATCCAAGAATAAAAAATATAATTAATGCTAATATAGAATTACGCATATTATGCGTCAGGCCTTCTATAAATCCAAAACTAAATAAACCAATCACAATGGCCAGTTTTTCTGTTACGTCGTAAAAGCTGAAAAAAGAAGCAGTGTCTTTTGTTTCCGGCATCATTTTACTATAGGTAGACCGACTGAGTGATTGAATGCCACCCATAACCAAACCCACTAAAGAGGCAATTATATAGAAATGCATTTCTGTTTGCATAAAATATCCGGCGATACAAACGCCAATCCACATCATTACTGTAATAATCAATACTTTGATATTACCAAATATGGCCGACAAACGACTCATGGCAAAAGCACCTGCAATAGCTACCAGTTGAATGAGAACGGCAGTAATAATCAGTTTGCTATTCTCCAGTTTTAATTCTTTAATGCCAAAATCAATGGCTATGAGCATAACTGTTTGCACACCCATGCTGTAAAAAAAGAAGGCAGTTAAATACCGTTTCAGTGTTGGCATATGCTTCACCTGGTTCCAAACAATTTTCAGTTCGTGAAAACCATTGACCAATGCATGTTTTTTAGATTTCCTTTCCGTTTTGGGGCTCATGGGCAACCTGCTGAAAGTAATTTGTGCAAATGCCACCCACCAGATACCTACTAATAAAAAGGTAATTTTTAAGGGAAGAGGATTGTCGGGCATGGCTATTACCAAACCAAATCCAATCATCTGCATCAGCACACTACCTATATAACCCATGGTATACCCCCTGGCACTAATGCGGTCCATATCTTTTTCTGCAGCTATTTCCGGTAAATAAGAGTTGTAAAAAACCTGGCTGCCATAAAAACCAATGCCTGCCATCATAAAAGAAAGCAGCCCCAGGGTTACGTTATTTTTATCAAAGAAAAACATGAGCGAGCAACTGGCAGCACCCAGGTAACAAAAAAAGCGCATAAAGTTTTTCTTATTACCCTTGTAATCGGCAATGGAAGAAAGTACCGGCGATAAAAAAGCAATAATCAAAAAACCAAAAGACAATACATAATCCTTGAGTTCTGTATTTACAAAATTTCTTCCAAGAAAATGAATGCCGTTTTTAAATTCCGGGTTGTGAGTGCCGGTTACTGCAGCATAATACGCCGGAAAAAATGTGGTGGTAATTACCAGGTTATATACTGAATTGGCCCAGTCGTACATGGCCCATCCGTTAATTACTTTTTTGGAAGCAGTCTGCATGGTTATATAAAAATAAGAATTGAATATACTGTTTTATTGTAAGCCATAAAACTTTATGGCTTCAGGTATCCCGTTTGAATAAGGATCAGTAACAATATTCCCACTATAATTCTGTAAATACCCCAAACCCTGAAACCATATTTTTTAAGAAAGCCAATAAAAAATTTAATGGCCAGCAATGCCACTATAAAGGCTACCAGGTTGCCTGCAGCCAACAGTTGTATTTCTTCGATGGTAAAGCTACCTGTAGTAGTATAATGTTTTAATAATTTATAACCCGTAGCAGCCATCATAGTAGGTACTGCAAGGAAAAAAGAAAATTCTGCAGCCATGCTGCGGGTTAATTTTTGCTGCATACCGCCAATGATAGAGGCAGCACTTCTGCTCACACCGGGTACCATGGCCAGGCACTGCCAAATGCCAATTATAAAAGCACGGAGAAAGGAAATCTCTTTTTCTTCGTGCACAACAGGATGCTTAAACATATTATCTACAAATAAAAGAAAGATGCCTCCTAACAATAATGCAATGGCTACTGTAGTAGTGCTTTCCAGCAATGCATCTATTTTATCTGATAATAAAAAACCTAAGATCAGGGCTGGTATTACACCCACTATCAACTTTAAGTAAAAACGGATGTTCTTAAAGTCAAAAAACTTTTTCCAATAAAGTACTACCACTGCAAGGATGGCTCCCAGTTGAATTGCCACCGTAAACATTTTAGTAAAATCATTGTCCGGCACATTCAAAGCTTTGGAAGCAATGATCATATGACCTGTAGAAGAAATAGGGATAAATTCTGTGAGTCCTTCTACAATGGCAATGATAATAGATTGGTAGGTGGTCATTCAGCAAAAGTTTAAGGTAAAAAAAATGCACTGTAAGAAACAGCGCATTTTTTAAGACAGTTTATTAATAAGTAATCAATTTAGCTATTAAACAATTTATACATTCATCTATTCAACCACTTTAGGCTTTTTCATTATAGCAATAATCTCTATAATAAAACCTGCAATAATCAGTAGCGGGGCAATAGTAATACGGGTGGTACTGTACACTTCTTTTTCATTAAACACATTGGGGTTGGTACTTTTACCACCAGCCATCAAAAAGAAACCAAGAGCCAGAACCGCCAGTCCTGCAAGCATCCAAATATAATTTTCTTTACTAAACAGTGCCGTGTTGGTAACCACTATTTTCTTATTAGTATCTTTTGCCATATTTTTTATTATTGGTGTGCAATATAATGCAAAGTTTTAAAAAACATTAAGGCGCTTCAATTAACCCTTAAACCTCTCAAACCATTAAACCTTTGAACTTTTGAACCTTTGAAACCTCTCAAACCTTTGAAACCTCTTAATACAAATCATCCAGTTTCATTCGCAAATACTTAATCACCGACCTATGAGTGCTTACCAGCGAAATGGTAACACCCAGTATAATGATAATTAAAAATAACACGAGCAATCCCTGTGTATCGTGCAGCGATTGAAAACCGGGAATCATATTTTCCAGTACAATCACACTGCCCCACACGGCCGCAATGGCAATGCCGGCTGATATCAATCCGTTGATAACAGCCCGTTGATTAATCGGTTTTGTTATAAATCCACGGGTGGCGCCTACCATTTGCATAGTCTTTATTAAAAAGCGATTGCTATACATGGCCAACCTGATGGTATTATCTATAGAAAACACCACTAATATCGTAAGCAAAACAGCTACTATTAAAAATACAATGCCGGCTGTTTTCACATAACTACTCACTTTGGACACCGTTTCTGTTGGAAATTGAAAATCTGCAATCACCCCGGGATAGGTAGTTTGCAGTAAGCTAGCCAGGTTATTCAGGCTGTCTTCTTCTACATAATCTGCTTTTACATAAAAGTCTATACTCTCCGGAAGCGGGTTGGCATCAATAATCATTTTCCAGCTACTGTCATTTTCTGTGGTATAATTTTTTATAGCCATTTCTTTGGTTACATATTGCACTCTGTTGGCATATGGCATGGCCGAAATAAAATTGGTAAGACTGTCAATTTGTTTTTTAGCAGCCGTAGGGCTCAGGAATGCATGCACCTGTATGCTCTCCTTAAAATAGTCGCCTGTTTTACGAAGGTTTAAAAAAAACCAACCTACAATACCAAATAAAAATAATACAAGCGCTACACCAATGATAGCATAAGCATATGTAGGCTTTCCTCTTTTACCGGCTGATTTTTTTCCAAATTGAGACATAATGATTAATTAGTTTATCAGTGTTTTATTTTGGGGCTTTGTGCCACATACTATTTTCAACTTTTGTTCCGGCTATCCGCTGCAAGCTGCACTGCGTTTCGCTTTCCGCTGCTATCCGGCAGCCATTGAACATTTAAACAACTACCGGCAGAACCGGCAAGCACATTGTTTTTACAGATGCTCTTTTGCCCTAATCGGCAAAAATAAAGGTTTTTACCTGCTTTACTTTAAATTTGCCAACTGCTTAAAAACGAATGCCCGGTAAATATATTTTTAAAGTGGCTTAAGGTTGGCTTATAAATTTGTTAAAATAAAATTCCTTAAAGCTGCATAAAAAATAAATGTACAAGAGTGCGACGCCAATGAAGTTAAATAGAAACTCAAAAGCCCGGCTCAAAAAAAAAAAATAAATGGAATACAATTTTAAAGAGCTGGAACAAAAGTGGCAGCTAAACTGGAAAGAAAAAAATGTTTATAAAGTTTCTAACGAAAGCGATAAACCAAAATGTTATGTGCTGGATATGTTTCCATACCCAAGCGGAGCAGGCCTGCATGTGGGGCATCCGTTGGGTTATATAGCCAGCGATATTTACAGCCGCTATAAAAGACTGAAAGGTTTTAATGTATTACATCCAATGGGTTTTGATAGTTTTGGTTTACCGGCAGAACAGTATGCTATAGAAACCGGCCAGCATCCCGCAGACACAACAGAAAAGAACATCGACACTTTTAAAAGCCAGTTAGATAAAATAGGATTTTGCTACGACTGGAGCCGTGAAGTGCGCACCAGCGATCCAAATTATTACAAATGGACGCAGTGGATTTTTTTACAATTGTTTCATAGTTATTTCTGCAATACAGAGAAAAAAGCATTGCCCATTTCCTTACTGGTAAAAAAATACGAAACAAAAGGCGCTATGCCTTTAAAAGGCGAACCCATTGCAGGAACACATTTTACTGCAGAAGAATGGAACGGTTATACAAAAAAACAACAGGAAGATATTTTAATGAAGCGCCGCCTGGCATTTTGTGCCTACGGTGAAGTGAACTGGTGCGAAGCTTTGGGCACCGTATTGGCAAATGACGAAGTGGTAAATGGTGTGAGCGAACGTGGTGGCCACCCTGTAGAAAAAAAGAAAATGCGCCAATGGTACCTGCGCATTACTGCTTATGCGGATCGTTTACTGGAAGGACTGGAAACTGTAGAGTTCAGCGACAGCATGAAAGAAATGCAACGCAACTGGATTGGTAAAAGTGAGGGAGCAGAAGTAAATTTCGAAGTTAAGCCTCCTCTAACTCCCCCGAAGGGGGAGGATAAGTCAGCATTGGTACAAAGCCGGGAAACAGCAAGACCATCAACATATGGATTGCTAAAAGAACTGGGTAAGGAACTCAAACAAAATCCTACTGAAGAGGAGAAAATTTTGTGGCAGCGATTAAGAGCCCACCAGGCAGGATATCATATAAGAAGGCAACACATCATCGATCAATACATAGTAGACTTTGTTTGTCTTGATAAAAGGGTAACTATTGAAGTGGATGGAATTTACCACGAAGGCGTAGAACAAAAAGAAAACGATCAACAGCGAACTGAATTTTTAACAGGGCTTGGATTTGAAGAAATCAGATTTACAAATGCAGAGGTTAAGAATGATATTGATACTGTAGTTGAAAAAATTGTTCAAAAGCTGAATAGCAAACCTTCAGTTGGGCAAGTCTCCCCTGCCGGGGGAGATTTAGAGGGGGCTTCCTTGAAGGTTTACACCACAAGACCTGACACAATTTTTGGTGTGGACTTTATGGTTGTGGCGCCTGAACATGAAATGGTGAAAGATATTGTGAGTGAGGAACAGGCAGGGGCAATTGACGAGTACCTGACTTATGTAAAAAGCCGCAGCGACCGTGAAAGACAGGCTGAAGTAAAACAAATTACCGGTTGCTTTACGGGTGCCTATGCTATCAATCCTTTTGACGGAAAAGAAATACCCATCTGGATTGCAGAATATGTACTGGCTGGTTATGGCACCGGCGCTATCATGGCTGTGCCTTGTGGCGATCAGCGGGATTTTGCATTTGCAAAACATTTTAATATTCCTATCACAAACATAATAGGCAGCCATTTCAATGGCGAAGAAGCTAATGCAACCAAGGAAGCCATTTTAGAAAACTCCGGTTTTTTAAATGGCTTGCTGATGAAAGATGCCATCATTGTGGCCAATGATAAAATAGAGGAGTTGGGCATAGGCCAACGCAAAGTAAATTACCGGATGCGGGATGCAGGCTTTAGTCGCCAACGCTATTGGGGTGAGCCTTTCCCAATCATCTGGACGGACGGCATTGCGCTTCCATTGGATGCAGAAGAGTTGCCTTTGGAATTACCGCATGTAGATAAATATGGCCCGGGGCCAAATGGAGAAGGGCCGCTAGCGAATATTACCTCATGGGTTGACCTCACCCCTAACCCCTCTCCAAAGGAGAGGGGAACGCAAGACCCCACTACTTATGGCTACATAAACAGTACTGTGGATGAATGGAGGAAGACATTGGAATATGCAAAACAAAACAGGAAAGAACCTACAGAAGAAGAAAATATAATTTGGCAGGAATTAAGGAACCGGCAGATTAATGGATTTAAATTCCGCAGGCAACATCCAATTGCCGGCTATATTCCTGATTTTGTTTGCCTGGAAGCCAAACTGATAGTTGAAATAGATGGTGAATATCATAATGATAAAGAACAACAAGAATTTGATGTTGCAAGACAGGAGTGGTTGAATGAGAATGGTTTTGATATGATAAGATTCACCAATCTCGAGGTGAATAAGTACTTACCTGCGGTCCTGAATAAAATTGCAGAGGGACTTTCGAAAAAGAAAAGAAGTGCAAACGAAGTAGAGACTGACTCCCCTCTCCTTGGGAGAGGGGTTGGGGGTGAGGTCAAAAGAGAAACGAGTACCATGCCTGGCTACGCCGGCTCCTCCTGGTATTTCCTTCGCTACATGGATCCGCACAACAGCGAAACATTTTGCGACCGAAAAGCCAGCGATTACTGGAACCAGGTAGATCTTTACATTGGCGGTACAGAGCACGCCGTTGGGCATTTACTATACAGCCGGATGTGGACGAAAGTATTGTTTGATCTTGGATTGATTGGATTTGATGAGCCGTTTAAGAAACTTCTTAATCAGGGAATGATAACAGGTGTTTCAGAAATGATAAAAGAGATAAGGGTTCATAGAGAGCTTATTACAAAATATGCAAATTACCATAAGGAAATTTCGTTTGAAGTTGATGGAAAATTAGTTCAACTTAAAATCTCAACAGAAAATCCAGAAGGAGCACATTTTTTTATTAGTAAAGATGTTGACTTTGATATCGAATTTGAAGTTATAAATCCAGTAACTCAAGAAAAGTTTAAACCTGAGATTGAAACTCAGGAAAATCACGCTAAAATAAAATTCATAGACCAACGTTCGGAAAAATCTATATTGAAAATAGAGGAATGGATGAAGGAAGAACCTGAGTATTTGCCGTCAATTTTGATTTTTAAGAACGGTTATTGGAAGGAAGGTAATTACTATAATTACTTAGGAGATAAGCTTGAGAGTAAAATTGATTTTATAACTAGGCCAGTAGTCGAAAAGATGTCTAAGAGATGGTTAAACGTAGTGAATCCTGACGACCTATGCGAAAAATATGGCGCCGATACCTTCCGCATGTATGAAATGTTCCTCGGCCCGGTAGAAGCCAGCAAGCCCTGGGATACCAAAGGCATAGAAGGGGTGCATCGTTTTTTAAGAAAGCTGTGGCGCTTGTTTAATGATGACATAAAGGGTCCGATATGGACGACGGCGGCTCCCTCTCCTTCGGAGAGGGCGGGGGGTGAGGTTACGGATGCAGAACTAAAAATTTTACACCGAACCATCAAAAAGATTGAAGAAGACACAGAAAAATTTTCTTTCAATACCGCAGTAAGTGCCTTTATGATTGCTGTAAATGAACTGGCAGATATTAAATGCCATAAAAAGGAAATTTTAGAACCGCTGTTAATTTTATTAGCACCTTATGCACCACATATTACAGAGGAACTGTACCAGCAGTTGAGATCTTCGCAAGTCTCCCCTATCGGGGGAGATTTAGAGGGGGCTTCTATCCTCGATGCAAACTATCCAGTTTTTAATGCGGCATTACTTGTAGAAAGCACCAAAGAATACCCGGTTTCCATTAATGGTAAAGTGCGCACCAACCTCAATCTTTCACTGGATCTTCAGCAGGCGGAAGTAGAAAAACTGGTGTTGCAAAATGAAATCGTACAGAAATGGCTGGAAGGAAAAGAACCAACCAAGATTATTTATGTAAAAAATAAAATGATAAATGTAGTGATGTAGATTTTTTACAGGCAATATTTATTTCATATTATTTCAACAGGCTTTTTCTATTTTCTCTTTTAAGAGAAAAAGGAAAAAGCCTTTTTTTTTGAACAAAAAATAAGTTGGCCTGTTATTTAAAAAAAAGTAAAAATGGCACAACCTACTATCCAACTGATAGATGCATTAAATGAAACAGCCAACCGTTTACGTAATGGGTCCCAGTATGCATGGGGCAATCATGGCGCCTGCAATTGCGGCAACCTGGTGCAGGTAGTTACTAATTTTACCCAGGGAGAAATTCTGCGATATGCGCACCAGGGTATAGGAGAGTGGACAGAACTGGCACAGGAATTTTGCCCCATTACCAAAGCGCCCATTGATCTCATTATTTCAAAATTGGTGGAGATTGGGCTAACCCCAACAGACATTCATCATATAGAATACCTTACAGACCGGGATGTGCTGAATAATTTGCCAGGCGGTTTCCGTTGGCTGCAGCGCAACAACAGGGAAGATGCCATTGCTTATTTTGAGGCATTTGCAAATCTGTTGCAGGAAAAATGGTTGTTACAGATTGATGTGAACCTGGATAAATTAATTTTGCCATTAAAAAAACAAAAGCGCCAAAAGGTTGTTATGGCATAGGCGAACAAAAAATTGCTTTTGCCATTAAATATAGAATTCAATAGATGGTATATTTAAAAAAGAAGACTTAAAAAGCAGGGCCGCATTTATTACATTAAATTTGTGGTATGACTCCAAATTTTTCTTTTTTAGAAGCATTAGAAAAAGCTGCTTATGATTTCCATCCCGTTGTACCGTTTAATGATGCAACCGATAAAGTAGTGGCTTTAGATCTGTCTAAACACAATCCGGAAATAACCGAAAAAGTTTATCAAACTACAGAATCACTGGCTGAGTTTATCAATTCAAAAATGGCGGCATCTCATGCAACTTACCTCGTAGGTGGATATAATGAAATGCGGAACATGTATCGCCGCAGCATTTTATTTGACAAAAATTTACCAGGCGGTTTTGAAGATTTGGCAGAACCCCGAAGCCTGCACCTGGGTATAGATGTGTGGGGGCCGGCCGGCACCAGAGTATATGCTCCATTGGGTGGTATGGTGCATAGTTTTGCCTACAATAATAATTATGGAGATTATGGTGCGACGATTATTTTACAGCACCAGATAGATATGTTTAATTTTTATACTTTATACGGGCATCTGGCATTGAAAGATCTGGGCAATATCCGTTCTGGACAATTCATTACCCGGGGAGAAAATTTTGCTCATTTTGGCAGCGAGGAAGAAAATGGTAACTGGCCACCGCATCTTCATTTTCAATTGATTACAGATATGGGACTTTATGAAGGGGATTTCCCGGGGGTTTGCAAGGTAAGTGAGGCGCAACATTATCTTTCGATTTGCCCCAATCCTGAGCCTGTTCTCAATCTGTATAAAAAAATATAGCAGTTGTTAAACAGTTTTGATGAAATATGCGTTTATAGATAAGCGTAAGTGTAATAAATGTACTTTTACAGCCATATATTAAGAAAAAATTCTACATGGAAATCAAAGCAGGTCCACTTCTTCAGCAAATAAACAGCCCCGAAGATTTAAAACGTATCAGCAAAGATCAATTGCAACAGGTGGTAAACGAATTGCGTCAATATATTATTGATGTGGTAAGTGTGCATGGTGGCCACTTTGGTGCCAGCCTTGGAGTAGTAGAACTAAGCGTTGCATTGCATTTTGTTTTTGATACTCCATATGATCAACTGGTATGGGATGTTGGCCACCAGGCTTATGGACATAAAATTCTTACTGGCCGCAGGGATAATTTTCCCAGCAATAGAAAATATCATGGGCTCAGTGGCTTTCCAAAAAGAACCGAAAGTGAATACGATACATTTGGTGTAGGACATTCTTCTACTTCTATTTCTGCGGCGTTGGGTATGGCCATGGCTTCTCACTATAAAGGAGAAAAAGACAGGCAACATATTGCAGTTATTGGCGATGGTGCCATGACGGCAGGCCTTGCTTTTGAAGCAATGAATCATGCAGGGATTGAAAAAAGCAATGTGCTGATTATCCTCAATGATAATTGTATGAGTA
Source organism: Chitinophagales bacterium (assembly GCA_038241275.1). GTDB lineage: Bacteria > Bacteroidota > Bacteroidia > Chitinophagales > Chitinophagaceae > Ferruginibacter. Next base: position 4,671 of record JBBRFX010000005.1, on the reverse strand, counting down.
TTGATCCTAACGTAGGGGCACTCAAAGAATATTTAACAGATATTACTACTTCTCATACTTATAATGATTTAAGGGATAATGTGTGGAAAGCCTTGGGCAAATTGCCCGTTGGTAAAAATTTTACCAGGGATATGGCCAGCAAGCTGGAAGCAAGCCTCAAAGGAATGGTAAGCAAAAGCAGTAATTTGTTTGAAGCATTGAACCTGCGTTATTTTGGCCCGATAGACGGTCACAATATCAGTAAACTGGTAGACACCCTTTCTGATTTAAAAGATATTGCCGGACCTAAGATCCTTCACATTAAAACAGTGAAAGGAAAAGGTTACGACCTGGCAGAAAAAGATCAAACATTATGGCATGCACCGGGCCTGTTTGATAAAGTAACCGGTGTAATACAAAAGAAAAAATTTGACTTGCCCCAGCCCATGAAATATCAGGATGTGTTTGGTTATTCCATTATTGAGCTGGCAGAAAAAAACAATAAAATATTTGGTATCACCCCTGCTATGCCCTCAGGATCTTCATTAAAATACATGATGGCCGCTATGCCAGACAGGGCTTTTGATGTGGGCATTGCCGAGCAGCATGCAGTAACATTAAGTGCCGGTATGGCTACACAAGGCATGAAAGTGTTTTGCAATATTTATTCATCCTTTATGCAAAGGGCATACGATATGGTTGTGCATGATGTAGCCATTCAGAAACTACCGGTAGTGTTTTGTTTAGACAGGGCCGGGCTTGTAGGAGAAGATGGCCCAACGCATCATGGATGTTATGATATTGCCTTTATGCGTTGCATACCCAATTTAATAGTGAGCGCACCGATGAACGAAAAGGAATTGCGTAATCTTATGTACACTGCACAACTGGATTCTACCAATCTTCCTATTGTTATACGTTATCCGAGAGGCGAGGGCGTAAATCCTGATTTGCAAAAAGATACCATGGCAACAAGGTATCCTTTTGAAGAAATTAAAATTGGCAAAGGGCGTAAATTAAAAGATGGAGAACAAATAGCGGTGCTTTCTTTTGGACATCCCGGAAATTTTGCTGCAAGCGCCATCAGGGATGTAAAAGCCGAAGGAATTAATCCTGCACATTACGATATGCGTTTTGCCAAACCGATTGACGAAGAAATGCTGCATGAGGTTTTTGGTAAATTCAGCAAGGTTATTACCATTGAAGACGGAACGGTGGTTGGAGGATTTGGCAGTGCGGTACTGGAGTTTATGAATGAACATGGCTATAAAGCAGATGTGAAAATTATGGGCATACCAGACAGGTTGGTAGAACATGGTTCGCCTAAAGAACTGTATCATGAAATAGGATTAGATGCAGAAGCAATTGCCAATACATTAAGATCAATGTCAGAAGTAAAAGTGCTGATTAAATAATTTCATTTATAGAATTATATATTTAATTCGCATCTTATTCTCCAGCGTGTATTTGCTCCATAGAAGCAACAGTTTTGTAGCAACAATCAAAAGGCGTTTTCAATTGATCCTTAGGTGCAATACCATGCTTACAATTATCAAAAATGCATTGCACCTACGGAGCAAAAATAACATCAACATTATTTTTCTACAAAGCTTTAGCCTCTAAGGGGCTGAAAAGCATTTGAGAACTAAATATCCTTTCCGGAAAAACGGAAAGGCTTTTTATTTTAATTAACTTTCTTCATTCAATATCTATGGAAACAGCATCGTTTAGCATCTCTACACAAAATTTTTTATGCAAACGTTGCTCAGGGTTTCCATTCTTACCTGTTGCCTGATTTTTACATTTATTGTATTAGTTAATTTTTTTTGGCACAAGCCAATATTTAAAACCGCACAAGGCAATTTAAATTATATCAAACACAGCAGCAGGGCAGACGAAAATGCGGGCCTGAAAAAAGTACAATCAAAGGCACTGGGTTTAAAAGATTACGCAGTAAAAAATGGTTTTAACAATGATCGTTGTTTTATGATAGATATGAGTGTACCCTCTGGCAGGCAACGTTTTTTTATCTATAGTTTTGAAACTGGTAAAGTAGAAAATGCCGGACTTGTAACCCATGGGGCAGGCTCCATCACAGGCGGCGATGAATTGTATTTTTCCAATGTACCTGGCAGCAGTTGTACTTCCCTTGGCAAATATAAAATTGGCAATGCTTACCAGGGCCGCTTTGGCCTTGCCTACAAACTGCATGGATTGGATAAAACCAACAGCAAAGCATTTGAGCGCTTTGTAGTATTACATGGGCACAGTTGCGTGCCTGCAGACGAAGTGTATCCGCTTCCCATTTGCCCCAGCCTTGGCTGCCCTACTGTGGCACCAGAATTTTTAAAAAAACTTGCCGGTTATATCGACGCATCCGGCAAGCCGGTTTTATTGGAGATTTACAAATAATTAAATAGTCTTAATATTCAGCTTACAACTTCATTAGCTGGAATGTTTCTTTGTGGTCTTTCAACTGTAGTTGCAAAATATATTTTCCCGAAGGAAGACCCGCAATGTTGATAGAATGAAAATTTGAATTGTTTGCTGGCAATGTACATGTTAAAATAAGCTTACCCTGCATATTGTAAAGACCTGCCCATATAGGTTTTTCAGGTGTTTCTGCAAAACTTAATTGTATAAGTGTACTGGTATTTTTAATTGAAACAACTCCTGTGGTCTGCTTTTTAAATTTAACTGAAATAATATTGGAGAATTCTTTCTGATCCTGTGTAGAAACTGCTACCACACGGTAATAATTTTGACCTTCTAAAGGATGAATATCTTTATAAGAATAGGGAAGCGAAACTGCAGAATTTAATGTGCCCTTTAGGGTAGCCAGTGGAAGAAAGTTTAAACCATCTCTGCTGTTTTGAATAATAAAATGTTTGTTGTTATATTGATTTAAAGTTTGCCACTGTAGTAATATAGTTTCAGCCTGTGCTGTGGCCCTAAGCTCGCCAAATCTTACGGGAACTAATACAAAGAATAAATTTTTCTCCAACACTTTTCCTTTGCATATTGTATGGCCTGCGGGGTTTAAATGAACACCATCGCCTATAGAATAAATTGTTTTTATATTAAGCGCTGGTTCTTGTACAATGTCTGTATAAAAATCTATTGCCCATTCACCAAATTGATTCAATATGAGATCACGCAGTGTTTTTAATTTAAGTCTTTCTGTGGGGCTGAATCCTTCCCTGGGTTGGGTTGTAGTTATAAAACACTTTATATTGTTTGCATTGGCGCTATCCTTTATGGTTTGCAGGCATGCAATTATTTGAGCGTTGGGTATCCAGTCGTAGTTATTGGTCGGATAATTTACAATGATTACATCAGGCTTTGGAAGTAAGTTAACAGCCCTTGTAATATTAATATTAGGATTAGGCAACCTGTAGTTAAATCCCGAGGGCGGTGTGTAGCTACTTGGCATGCCCTCAAAACAATCGGTACTGCTTTGCCCCAGGTTAAAAAGTGTGTCAATGATGTTAAGATCTTTAAAATGCTTCTTTATTTTAGATGCCCATGCACTATCTCTTGGAATGCCAGAGGCAGAGGGGAAATAACCATAAGCAGACGAAGAGCCTATCACCGCTATACGTTTTTGGGAAAATCCCGTCAGTGAGTTAAAAAAAAATAAGAGCAGAAAGGAAATGGATATTACCCTGGAATGTTTCATTTAAAAAATTTAGTGTTCTATAAATGTGGCTTAGGTAAATCTTTCAAGGGGATGGAAAGTAAAGATAATATTCATAAACCATATTCACAAACCCGTTAATAAAACAAAGCCCCGAATTGCGTGCAGGGCTGTTAAATGTGTTTTACATCTATTAATCCATTGGCACTTCTATTGCCAGCAACTCAGCATCTTCACTGGCCGTAATGCTAAAAATATCTACACCCACAATTCCGGCAGCATCTCTTTTATTTAATATTTTGCCATCAACTACTACAGAACCATTAATCACCACCAGGTAAACGCCATTGCCCTTAAAAGCATTTTCGTATGTCAAGGTTTTGCCGGCTTCCAGTTTGGTCATTGCAAACCTGGCATCCTGGTTAATCCATAAGCCGCCATCAGCATCTATGGGAGAAACTACATATTGCCATTGATTGGTTCTTTCTTCTACATCAAAACTGCGTTGATCATACCTTGGTTGAATATTCCTTTCTTTCGGAAAAATCCAAACCTGGAAAAGTGTGACAGGGTCTGTAGCCGATGCATTGGCTTCAGAATGTTGTACACCCGAACCGGCACTCATGATTTGCACATCGCCTGCTTTAATCACACCTTCGCCACCTGTGCTGTCTTTATGTTTAAGGGCACCGGTAAAAGGTATTGTCACTATTTCCATATTGTCATGTGGATGGGTAGGAAATGCACCGCCTCCTGCAATAAAATCGTCGTTTAAAACTCTCAATAACCCAAACCTTACTTTTGATGGATCATGGTAATTACTGAAACTGAAATAGTAATTTGGTTTTAACCAGCCATAATCGGCGCTGCCTCTTTCAGTGGCTTTTTGAATGGTCATTTTCATAATAAATAATTTAATTGATGTTTAAACATCAAATATGGTGCCAGCTAAAGTTACTGCCATTTTTACAAAAAAAACCACTGAACAGGCAGTGGCTAAAAATGTATAAACTTAATATTTCAAAATCAGTTTGTGTTTGTCCAGTCGTCCTCAG
>JBBRFX010000004.1:0-52561 GCA_038241275.1 Chitinophagales bacterium | reverse complement strand
TTCTTTACTTTTTAATACAGGCTGATGGTAATTTTTTGAATATAGCTGAACGGTATTTTCTGTAACCACTGAAACAACGGATAGAGGATGTTCTTTATCATTAGTATGAGCCATAAAAGGCGTGGGAAGCCCATCAATTGCTGCTACCTCAATTTTTCCTGCTGCATTAGGTATATTCCATGAGTTTAATGAATCACTCACGCAAAGCAGGCTTGGCCAGTCGGGATGGTTTTGTAATGTTTCGTTTACCGTTGCTTTATTAACGTTTACGTTCAACAATTTTAAAAAGGCAATGGTTGCTTTTACATTTGGTTCAAATAGACTAAACATAATTATCTTATTGTTTTCTTATATTCTATTTCAAATATTCACTTCTAAAAATTTTGGAATTCCAATTGCTTCAAATTCCGCTATATTTTTTTTAGAATCTAAAGATGAATTTTATTTCAATACAAAAAATATGGTAAGCCATATTTTTAAAAGCCGTTTTTGTAAAAAGAAATCTTTATATTGGCAAAAAATAAAAGACGAAATATTTCTCCGTATAAAAAAATCTTAACAAAATAAACAGCCTCATGAAACCGTCCCAAAAAATTGAAAACATTATCACTCCCGTAAATAAGTATAGCATTGTGTTTGCGGATGACCATATTTTAATACGGCAAGCAATCAGTAATTATATAAACCTTTTAAAAGATTTTGTAGTAGTGGAGCAGTGTAAAGATGGGGTGGAGGTAATGCAATTTTTACAGCATAACTCAATGCCTGAGATCTTAATCACAGACCTTGATATGCCCAGTATGAATGGATACAAGCTGATAGAGTTGGTGAAGACAAATTTTCCGGAAATTAAAATATTGGTGTTAACTGTTTTTAATTCAGATGCAGCCAGGCAAATGGCAATGTTTTACGGAGCAGATGGCTTTGCTTCAAAAGATATAGAAGTGCACGAAATGGAAGCTATCTTGTATAGTTTATTTGCTGTTGGAAATAATGATAAAAAACAGCGCCCGTTGCTTTCTAATAAGGAAATTGAATTTTTACAATTAATATGTTCTGATCTAAAATTTATTGAGATATACCCGAAGCTGCATATTTCCCTAAGTGTGGCAGAAAAGATGAAAGAAGATCTATTTATAAGATTTCAGGTAAAAAGCCGCACCGGCCTTGCCCTATGGGCGTTAGAGAATGGAATCGTATTGCCCGGAAGTTTGCCGCATAATAAATAAAAACCTTTGAATTACAAGTTCCTCCTTAGACTGACACCTTAAATGGCGTCGTTGTCCCGGTCGGCTCATTCCTTACCCCGCATATACAACCTACCCAGCCTCGACTTCCGCATGACAGGACGGGCGAGGAGCCACGAATCATTTTCATTCTGGCAGGGTGGGTATTAAATTCTGTGGCCTGGCTTACAATGTAACGTGAAGATATCCTGATACACATATTAAGTTCATAAATAGGTTGATTTAGAAGCATACAATGGGATAAGCTTATTTCAACCCATGAACTGTGTAAAATTATTTTGAAACGGCTCTAAAATCTTTTGCCGATGTAAGATATTGGTAACAATACTAACGGACGACCCTTAGATAGCCTCCAATAAAAAGTCTCCGCTTACCTTTAATTCTTTATGAACAGTCTTTAAAATCTGAATATCCGGTTTTTTGTTTGCCGCTCATTATAAATGACAATTTAGCATCACTTACATTCAGTTTTTTTGCAAGGTCTTTTTGTTTTAACTGAAGTTCAAACATCCTCATTTCAATAATTCCGGTCAGGGTAGTGGGGGCTTCAATAATATATTTATTTTGCTCAAATGCCTGCGCAGATTGTGCCAGTGCTTTTATTTCTGCTAATTCTTTTTTTGTAACATTGCTACTTCCTTTACTCATTAGCTTATCAACCTTAGCCATCACTTTTTTATAATCGGCAGAGGCATTTATTTTTTTTAAGTTGTTCATTGTGTTTTACAATTTTCACCCAATCTTCGCAAAGCTCGCAGCTATCCCTTTTATCAATGAAGAACTAAATCCCTGGTGTTCCATTTCGTTTAAGCCGGCAATGGTGCAGCCTTTAGGTGTGGTTACTTTATCAATTTCCTGTTCGGGATGTGTATGTGTAGTGAGTAATAATTCTGCAGCGCCTTTTACGGTTTGTGCAGCAATGAGGCTGGCAGTGGCAGCATCAAAACCTATTTCTATGCCGCCTTGTATGTTTGCACGGATATAACGCATGGCAAATGCAGTGCCACACGCACCCAACACCGTAGCGGCATTCATAAGCTTTTCATCTATCAAAGCAATTTTACCAAGGGTAGAAAATAAACTGTTTACATAATTTTTTTCTTCAGTAGTGCTGTTGATGCTGCTGATGCAGGTGATACTTTCCTGGATGGCAATAGCGGTATTGGGCATAGCCCTGAAAAGCGGAATATCTTTTTGAATCACTGATCTCATTTCTTCCAGGTTGATACCTGTAACAACTGAAATTACAATATGATTGGAGGTTAGCTCAGGAGCAATGGTTTCTAATACTTCCTTTATTTGAAAAGGCTTTACAGCCAGTATGATGATTTCAGCATTTTTTACAGCCTGCACATTATCCGCAGAAACATTTACACCCACAGATTCTAATCCAGCCAATGTAAGTGTATTGCGTTTGGTAATGGTAATGGCATTGGCAGATACAAATTCACTTTTAATAAGCCCTAATGCCATTGCTGTGCCAAGGTTACCGCCTCCAATGATTGCTATTTTTTTCATGCCCGGTTTGTTTATTTAAAAGATGATAAGGTGAATTGTGAATTGTGAATTGTGAATGATGTATTGTGAATGATGTATTGTGAATTGTGAATTGTGAATTGTGAATGGTGAATGGTGAATTGTGAATTGTGAATTGTGAATGGTGAATTGTGAATTGTGAATGGTGAATTGTGAATGGTGAATTGTGAATGGTTAAAGCCTATATCATTTGAAGTTTTCATAAAAACGAACCAACAAGAGACAAATACACTTGGCCTCTTGCAGCGCCAACGAGAAACGAGAAACGAGAAACGAGAAACGAAAAACGAAAAACAAATCACCCCTCCATCTCCATCATCTTCTCAAATACTTTTTCATATTCCGCATTGGCGTCTGACAGTTCCTTTGTCGCTTTATTATATTCTGACTCTGCCTGCAAAAATTTAGTTTTATCTCCATAAATTGTTGGATCGGCAAGGGCTGCTTCCAGCGTAGTTTTATTTTGATTTAACTCTACCAGTTTTGTTTCTAATTGACCAAAGCGGCTTTTTATTTTTTGCAGTTCCTTCTTTTCATCATTGGTTACCACTTTTACTTTAGGCTGCTCTACCACTTTTAAATGAACTTTTGGCTCCGGCTTTTCGGCTTTTTTTGCTTCTGCTTCAGCCTTCAGTTTTCTTTCTTTCCAGTCTTCCCACTCTGCATAGGTTCCTTTAAATTCACGAATCTTATGATCTTCTATTTCCCAAATTTTATTTGCCAGGCGGCTGATGAAATACCGGTCGTGACTTACCAACACTATGCTGCCCTCATATTTTATCAGGGATTGTACCAGCAGATCTACAGAATGTATATCCAGGTGATTCGTAGGTTCATCCAGCATTAAAAAATTAGCTTTACTGGCAATGGTTTTTGCCAAAGCCACCCTTGCTTTTTCACCACCGCTTAAAACTTTAATCTTTTTTTCTACGGCTTCACCGCTAAATAAAAAGGCACCCAATAAACTTCTGATCTCAAGGTCGTTTTTTCCACTGCCTGCATCTTTTAATTCTTCCAGTACATTATTATTTTGATTCAATGCCTCCAGTTGGTGCTGGGCATAAAATGATTCCTGCACATTGTGTCCCCAAATTCTTTCGCCTTCAAATGGTTCTGTATCTGCAATAATGCGCAACAAGGTAGATTTACCTTTACCGTTGGCACCTATCAATGCAATTTTATCACCCCGTTCTATTTCTGCCCCGGTGTTTTCTACAATATCTATATCCTTAAAACTTTTGCTGATATTTTTTAAAGTAACGATGGTTCTTCCTGGTTGTTTCTCTACTGCAAAATTAATTTTCATGTTCGGCCTTTCAATTTCCACATCTTCAATTCTATCCAGTTTTTCCAGGCGTTTAACTATACTTTGGGCTGCAGCAGCTTTACTTGCCTTGGCTTTAAAGCGTTCTACAAATTTTTCATTTTGCCTTATATAATCCTGTTGATTATCAAAAGCCTTTTTCTGCATATCAATTCTTATTTCTTTTTCCTGCTCGTAATAAGAATAATTGCCGGTAAAAAAATGCAATTTCTGCTGGTACAGTTCTACCACTTTAGTTACCATTCTATCCAAAAAGAAACGATCATGTGATACAATTACCACCGCACCGGGGTAGTGTAACAAATATTTTTCCAGCCATTCTATACTCGGCAAATCCAGGTGATTCGTAGGTTCATCCATCAATAAAACATCGGGATGCTGCAAAATCATTTTTGCCAATAATACCCTCATTCGCCAGCCACCACTAAAGTTTTTGTAAGGTTTATGTATTTCTGCATTACTAAAGCCCAGGCCCTGTAATATTTCTTCAGTTCTGTGATGAATGCTGTACCCGTCCAATACATCCATTTCGTGCAATAAATCAGCATAGTCATTAGCCAGGTCTTCATCCCCGGTTTTTTCTAATTCTTTTCCTACTATTTCCAGCTCTTTTTCCAGTTCTTTTATTCTTTCAAAAGCGCCCAATGCCACTTCAAGAATTGAATCTTCTGTATCAAAACCCAATAAATCCTGGTGCAAAAAACCAATGGTAGTTTCTTTTCCTTTTTCAACTGTGCCTTTTGCAGGCGAATACTGCCCGGTTAAAACTTTTAAAAGTGTTGATTTTCCGGTACCGTTATATCCTATCAAACCTATACGTTCATTGGGTTGTATATGCCAGGTGGCATCTTCTACAATCGTTCTTGCCCCAAATTCAAAAGTCACATTCTGTAAACCTAATAACATCTTTACTAATTTATTTTAATATGTTTTTTTTGCAAATCTAACTTAAACCCAAAACTATTGGCTTTGTTTATTGTTATAATTTATTTTTTAAGAAGGTGAGCTGTAATTCATGTTGAAAGCGTGTTATATTATTTTAAAATAGACAAGGAAGGATATCATGTAGCAATAGCAACGATCATTACCTTTTGTATAGATGGTCATTATCCCCTGGTACTAAATATTACCATCTATCCAATCCTTTCTCTCTGTGGTTTTTTGGAGAAAATTAATGGCTTAACTTTGTGGAAAATTGAGAAATATGAAGAAGATTATTGCTTTCCTTGTGCTTGTGCTGGCTGCTTTTACCATTTATTGGTTTTTGCTGCGCACAAAAGAATCCAAACCAACCGAAGAAAAACAAGAAGCCATCACTGTAAAAAAACATACAAACGCTTTTAATGCTTCTATAGATAACCTGATGAATGCCTACTTTAATTTAAAAGATGCATTTGTAGAAGGGGATACAGCCAAAGCCAAACAGCATACTAAATTGTTCATTAGTCTGCTGGATAGTATTCCATTGGCAGAACTGAGTAAAGAATCTTCGATGATTTCTGAAACAGCCAAATTAAATATTGAGGATTTAAAAGCGAATGCTTTATCAATATTGCAACAAACAGATATTACCGAAATGCGCCAGGATTTTAGAACGGTTTCAGATATGCTTTATCCGGGATTCTTTAAAGTAATTAATTACGAAGGCCCTGCTTTGTTTCTGCAAAATTGTCCTATGGCTTTTGATGGCGATAAAGATGCCAACTGGATAAGCAACAGTAATGAAGTAGTCAATCCATATTTGGGAAATAATCATCCAAAATATAAAGCTACTATGCTTCATTGTGGCGAAGTAAAAGACAGCATTGTAACACACAATTAAACAAAGGCAGGTAAATACCCATGAAAAAAATATTTATTCTTTTGATATTGGTTATTACAGCCACAACTTTATCTGCACAAAAAAAATATACACTTAGCGGTTATATCAAGGATGCTTCTACCGGCGAAACGCTTATTGGTGCAAGCATTTCAGTAAAGGGTAAATCAAAGGGCATTAACAGCAATCAGTATGGATTTTATTCTATCACTTTAGCTGAAGACACTTACACATTCGTAAGTTCATTTGTTGGATATCAACCACAGGTGTTTAATATAAATCTTAAAGCAGACAGCCTGCTCAATATTTCCCTCTTATCTGGTATTGCCCTGAGTGAAGAAGTAATTGTTACTGCCCGCCGAAGAGACAATAATATAAAAAATGCACAGATGGGGAAAGTAACCCTGCCCATTGAGCAAATAAAATCTATCCCTGCTTTTTTGGGCGAAGTAGATTTGCTAAAAGTAGTGCAGTTGCTTCCGGGTATACGCAATGCAGGGGAGGGTAGTGCCGGTATTTATGTAAGAGGCGGCGGGCCCGATCAGAATTTAATTATGCTGGATGATGCAGTCGTTTACAACACCGGTCACCTGTTTGGTTTCTTTTCTATTTTTAATTCTGATGCCATCAAAAATGTATCATTGATAAAAGGAGGCATGCCGGCACAATATGGCGGGCGGCTTAGCAGTGTGCTGGATATTTCTATGAAAGAAGGAAATAACCAGCAATTTCAGATGGAAGGTGGGATAGGTTTGATAGCTTCCAGGTTTTCTGTACAGGGCCCTATTAAAAAAGATAAATCATCTTTCATCGTTTCTGCAAGAAGAACTTATGTAGATGCTGTGGCAAAACCTTTTATCAGCAAGACCAGCCAGTTTTACGGATCAGGATATTATTTCTATGATCTTAATGCAAAACTTAATTATAAGTTTAGCGAAAAGGATCGCCTTTACCTTAGCGGTTATTTTGGCCGGGATGTGTTTGATTTTGTAAATGGCAGGCAAAGCCTGGATGTGAATATCCCATGGGGAAATGCCACAGGAACCCTTCGTTGGAACCATGTGTTTAATAATAAACTGTTTGCAAATACCACGGCAGTTTACAACGATTATAATTTTTCTTTTAGTGCAGCCCAAAATAATTTTGCTGTAAAACTGGCAAGTGGTATCAGGGATGTAAGCTTAAAACAGGATTTTGATTTTTATCCTTTTTCCAAACATAAAATTAAGTTTGGGGCATTGTACACTTATCACCGTTTTACTCCATCGGTTGTTACCGGAAGACAGGATTCAATTGAATTTAATCCATTAAATGCACAGGTAAAATTTGCACATGAAGGGGCCGTTTATCTGCAGGATGATTGGGAGATTAGCGACAAATGGAATATCAATGCAGGCCTTCGCTACAGCGGTTTTCAGCAAATTGGAGCTTATAAAATTTACGAAACGGATGTAAACGGAAACCGCACAGACAGCACCGTATTTAAAAAGGGCGCCAATGTAAAAACTTATGGAGGCCTGGAGCCAAGGCTTACCATTAGGTACAGTGTCAATGAAGAAACATCTTTAAAGGCATCTGTTACCCGAAACCTGCAATATATTCACCTGGTGAGTAATGCGGGTACCACATTGCCAACTGATCTTTGGGTGCCCAGTACCTATAAAGTAAAGCCGCAGATTAGCTTGTTATATGCAGCAGGATTGTTTAAAAATTTCAAGAACAATACCTATGAAACTTCGGTGGAAGTATATTTTAAGGATATGCAAAACCAGATAGAATACAGGGAAGGTTATACACCAAATACCATTTCAGATACCGAAGATGATTTTACATTTGGCAAAGGCTGGAGCTATGGGTCTGAATTTTTTATTAATAAAATAAAAGGAAAACTAACCGGTTGGGTAGGATATACTTTGAGCTGGACATGGAGAAAATTTCCTGCACTTAATTTTGGTGAAAAATATCCGGCAAAATATGACCGCCGCAATGACCTTAGTGTAGTGGCTATGTATAAACTAAATGATCGCTGGAAACTGGCTGCTACTTTTGTATATGGCACGGGCAATGCAGCCACCTTGCCACAACGTTTTTATATAGTGGGAGGCGTACTAACGCAGGAGTATAGCCGCATCAATCAATACCGCCTTCCTGCATACCATCGCATGGATTTAAGCGCCATCCTGCAGGGTAAGAAAAATGACCGCAGAAAATTAAAAACAGAATGGGTATTTAGTTTATACAATACTTACAGCCGCCAAAATCCTTATTTTATTTATTTTGATCAAAGTGGTAGCCCCCTTGATGGCAGCCTACAGGTGCAGGCAAAGCAGGTTTCTATCTTTCCTATTATACCGGCGGTAACCTGGAATTTTAAGTTTTAATAGTTCAGCAGATAATATGGTATATGTATGATGGGTTCATGACTATCTTTATGATTGAATTTCTTTTATAAAATAATTTATGGAACTTATTCCCTTTCTCCGGCAGCATGTACAAATTTCTTCTGAACAGGAGATTGAACTGGATAGAGCATTTAAGATGGAAATTCTACCCAAAGGCCACAAACTTTTGTTGCCCGGCAATCATTCCAATAAGGTTTTCTTTTTTGAGCATGGCCTTGCCAGAAGTTTTTATATAAAACATGATAAGGATATAACGCATTATTTTTATTTGGAAAATACTTTTAATATGCCCATTGAAAGTATTTTTTATAACAATGCATCACCTTATGGGTTGGAGTTATTGGAAAAAACCGTTATTCGTACTATTACCTATCCCGAAGCAGAAAAATATTTTGATCAGTCTATTGGTTTACAAAAAGTAGCCCGTTTGCTTTTAATAGATGTGTTAAGTTCTTTTTCTAAACGCCTGTATTCATTACAATTTCAATCGGCGCAGGAACGCTATCAAACCCTGATAGCCTATTATCCTGATATTCTGCTTAGAGCACCGCTGGGTCATATAGCTTCTTATCTTGGTATTACCCAGCAAACGCTGAGTGTAATTCGTGCACAAAAATATCCCGGCACAGGATGTTGATTTTTTAATCTATCTTAAAAATTCACAGAATACTTCATCGTTGCTTTGCATTATAAATATATAAGTATGCAGGCAATTTCTAAAAAAGTATCCACCCACCATATTTTTATTGCAGATGAACAGGCAATGAATATCAGTTTTCCGCAACTAAAGACCGTGCTAAAAAACACATCCTCTGATATTTCGTTTATTAATATCTCTTCTAACGGCCGATATATCTTTCAAAGAGAACTGGATATTTTGAGCAGGCATTATCCCAACCGATTGATGCTGTATTTTGAAAATTTTAATCTGGCTATAGACGAATTTATAGAAAATGAAATCTTGCAGTCTATTATAAACAGTAACATATGTGATGAGATGAACTTTATTATCATGACAGAAGATGATGGGTTTTATGCCATCAAAAATCATCTTATTTTTTTGGGGATCGAAGAAAAAAATATTCATCTCTCCTTTTTTAAGATAGATTAAAAAATGCGCAAAGCCATTACTACAACTTTGCACTATCAATTTAACACACATACTATTCTTGATTTTGAAAATAACATTAATGAACATTAAATTATTATTTCTTGGCTCTGCATCCATGTTGATTGTGGCTACAGCTCCTGCGCAACAGGTAGATCCGGCGTTAAAACTTTTAATCAAACAAGCATTTAACGAAAGCCACTCCTTGCATATTAACCAGTTAAAAACGGCACAGGTAAAAGTGAACCGTACTATGGCTAAACAATTCTTTCTGCCAAAAATATCGACTGCTGCTACCTATACTCATCTGAATGATGATATTGTTTTTCCGCCTCAAACACAACAACTATTATTGGGTACCCAACGTTTGCTCATCAAAGAAAAAATTGGAGTTCCATTTAATGCAGCCTTACCCGCCTCTATCACATTAAAGCCGGTTCCACCTATTCAGGATAACAATATTTTTAAGATTACAAGCAATACACAAGTGATATTATTCAGTGGCTTCAAGTCTGCATTGTCACAAAAAGCTACACTTCGGCAAGAAAATGCATTGCAATATCAGGCTTCTGTGGCGCAGGTAGCCATCGTAAAAGATATTTGGGAAACCTACGACAAACTAGCCCTCGTTAATTCATCTGATAAAGTAATTGAAGCAATGGATGATTACCTACATGCACAAAATCGTTTTGTGGAAAAAGCTATCAGTAATGGATTGGCCACTCCATTGGAAAGAGAAAAAATAAACCTTGCCCGCCAAAAACTGGTATTAAAAAAAATAGAATTACAGGGGAATAAAAAAATGCTGCTCGAAAAACTGGCAATGCTCACCGGGCAGGAGGTAGGTAATCTATCAGGTTTAAACCCAACGCTGGAAGTTCTTTTAGCGGCAGATGAGCCGGCGCAAATAAGGCCGGAGTTATTGGCTATAGATGAAGGAATAAAAGCACTGGAACTAAAAAGGAAAATTGAACTTACAGAATATATCCCCAAGTTGGCAGCTTTTGGTCAGTATGAATGGCGGAAAAATGATTTGTCATTATTTGATCCCAGATGGTTTGCAGGCATCAGGTTGCAATGGAATTTATTTGATGGCTTTAATGCAAAAAATGAAGCAAAAAAAGTGAGTATAGAAAAAGAAATACTTGTCCACCAAAGGATAGAAGCAGAAAAAAACAGCTCATTGACAATAATAAAAACATCCATTGATAAGGAAACTGCGGAGGCCAAAATTGTAACCAATACAGAAGCTTTGCGCCTTGCAGAAAAAATTACTGATTTAACGGATAAGCAATACAAAAATGGTTTAACCAACATTACAGAATGGCTGGATGCTATGGCAGGATTGGAAAAAGCAAAACAGGAAGTACTCATTTCTAATTACGAACAACGCATCGCAATGGCTAATTTGCTGCAGGCAAAAGGACAATTATTAAACATCTTACAATAACCACTTATTATTTAAAATTTATGAACAAACAGATATTATCATTGGCTCTTATGGCAACCATTGCCAGCTCCTGCAGCAGCAAAAAAAATACTGAAGCCGAACAATTACAGGGCAGGGTAAAATTTGAGACTATTTCTATAGCTCCAAAACTTGCAGGACGTATTCTTAAAATGTATGTAGCAGAAGGAGACCTCGTAAAAAAAGGCGATACTCTTGCAGTGTTGGATATTCCTGAAATAGCCGCTAAACTTCAGCAGGCGGATGGTGCACTCATTGCAGCACAGGGGCAACTGGACCTCGCCATCAATGGTGCTACGGCAGAGCAGGTACAACAAATAGAAAGCCAGTTAACCGGAGCAAAGGAGCAATTGATTTTTGCTGAAAAAAGTTTTTCACGGGTTAGTAATATGTACAAGGATTCATTGATCCCGACACAGCAGTTTGATGAAACAAGGATGAAGCTTGAAGGCGCCAAAGCGCAGGTAAATGTATTCAATGCAAAAAGAGCAGAAGTACTGAATGGCGCCCGGTCAGAAAACAAAAAATCGGCCAAAGGCCAGGTAGAAAGAGCGGTGGGGGCAAAAAATGAAACATTGATCGCATTGAATGAAAAGTATTTACTGGCACCTGCAGATATGAGTATTGAAACCATTGCGCTTAAAGAAGGTGAACTGGCATTGCCGGGTTATGCCATGTTTAGTGGAATAAAAAAAGAGACCGTTTATTTTCGTTTTACTATAAATGAGTTTAAGGTAAATGCCTATAAAACGGGGCAGCGTGTTATAGTGAATGTTCCCAATACGGATTTAAAAATTGCTGCAAAAATTGTAGCAGTAAAACAACTGGCCCGCTATGCTGACAATACTTCTACATCACCTAATACTGAACTGGGGCAAACGACCTATGAATTAAAAGTGATAGCCGATGATGCAGTAGTTTCTGGAAGCTTGTACCAAAATTCAACAGTGTTATTGCAGAATCTCAAATAATTAAATTTCCCTATAGACATTTATTATGAAATCATTTTTTAAATTAATGGGTACTGAGTTCAGGCGCATATTTTCTAACAGTATTGTTATGACCATCTTCTTTGCTGCCCCCATCGGCTTTGGAATATTATTTGGATTGACTTATGAAAAAGGAAAAATTGGTGAGTTGCCTATCGCTGTAGTGGACATGGATAGAACCAACACTTCTGATAAATTCATTGATGCCTTTAATGATAATGAATACCTGCAGGTGGCAGCAGTATTGGTGGATAATGTGGAATTAAAACAGGAAATCATCCATAATAATTTTCAGGCCATTATTACCATTCCAAAGGGATTTGAAGCTGATATTAACCAACGCCGTTATCCTGAAATTCAAATAGATCTGAATGTAGGAAATATTTTAACGGCCAATTTTGCAAGCAGGGGTTTGCAATCGGTTTTGGGTACTTTAAATGCAGGGATAGAAATAGAAACGTTAAAAAAACAAGGTCTTGTTCCGGAATTGGCTGCTACCAGATTTGAGGCTTTTAAAACTAATTATAACCGGTTATTCAATACCGGTAGTAACTATATAGATTTCATGTGGCCGGGACTGATAGCCGCCATTATGCAGCAGGTATTTTTGCTTGGCCTGGCTTTGGTTTTTGCCAGGGATTTTGAAGATGGTTATTTTTCTGTCCTTATACAAAAAAGCAGGTTTAGCTTTTACCATGTTGCATTAAAAGCAATTCCGTTTTACCTGTTAGGGGCCATTATTTGGGCAGCCGTATTACTCATTCATATTTACTTTAATTTAACCTGGAATGTGATGAGTTATGACATGATTGTGATGGTATTTCTTTTCAGCACTGCCTGTATATTGTTGGGTATGTTGGTAAGTGTAATTATACCCAATCAACTTAAGGCTACTGAACTGCTAATGGTAATAGCTACACCCAGTTTTGTGCTTAGCGGTTTTACCTGGCCCGGATCTGGTATGCCTGCTGCATTACAGGTAATCGGTAATGCATTACCCATTACTCATTTTTTAAAAGGTTTTAAAAAAATTGCTATTTATGGAGGAAATTTAAGTGATGTAAAAACCGAAACAGGTGCACTTATTTGGATGTGTGTTATTTTTCTGACAGCTATTTTGCTTGTACTGCAAATTAAAATAAACAGATGGCGCAAAAGACACATAAATGTTATATTATCTAATGAAGCTGTTAATGCTGTTTAAATTATTTTAATATCAGCGCTAACCAGTTTTCATTTTTAAAAAACATAGAAATACCAATGCTGGATGATCATTTTCTTATTATGTTATCTTTCCTGCATGAAAAAATCATTTATACTTTCTTTCATTTTCTCTGTTAGCAGCCTGCTCATTATTTCCTGCTCTTCCAGCAAAAAAAATGCAAAAGAAATCACAGGTAATTATATTCCTGAGTCTAAAGAATTGTATGATACCATTGTGTATATGGATAGTATTTTTTTTGAGGCATACAATCATTGCCGGATGGATGTAATGACGGTCATGTTTGCTGAGGATATTGAGTTTTATCATGACAAGGGTGGACTTTCTACATCAAAAACGGATATACTAAATGCTATCCGGCAAAATATTTGTAATAAAGTAACACGGGAAATAGTAAAAGGAAGTATTGAAGTGTACTCCATTAAAGGATATGGTGCAGTGCAAATGGGCCAGCATCGTTTTTATAATAAGCTGGAAGATCCAACTGTGCCATCAAGGCCAGGTAAGTTTGTTACCACATGGCAAAATAAAAACGGGCAATAGCAAATGACCCGGATCATTAGTTTACATTAATACCTGGTTTTTGAATTACTTTTTCTTTACGAACTTTATCGTTCCGCTTTTTTGCAAATCAGAAGTAATGCGCACTTCATAACGCTTATTGCCATCGGTTACTATCATTAGTGCGGTATTTGGAGGAATGGTTCCAAGGTTTTCAGCATACATTACCAATTCGTTTTCATTATCCAGTTCATCAAATGGGATACGTATGGTTAATGGTTGGGTGGTTAATTTTTTTCTGGCCAACAACAGTTTGCCATTCAGGAAAAGTGAAACACTGTCGCCATCTATTTCTCCATTATCATACAGGTCTATTTTAATATTTTCGTTTTCTATTTCAATTGTTTTTAAAACAGTGTTATTCCTTTTTTCAAATCTTAAACCAGATGTTATAATAGTTTTAGGAATTAATATTACAGCAGGTTCCTTTATCATTTCAGGAACTTTTGCCGGGTAATCCTTTTTAGGTAAAACCGTAATAACAGTGGATGGGTTGGGTTTTACTGCCGGCTTTTTTTGGGTAGATGTTATCGATTTATTTTTATCAGCCAGGTTAGGTAATTTTTTTGTACCCATAGCGGGAGTTGCTGTTTTTACATTGGCTTTTACAACTGGATTCTTAAAACCAGGAAAACTGTTTTTTAAAGCACGCCTGCTTAAGGTGGTAAGTCCAAGGCCGCAATTGCCCTCTTGGTTTGGTGCAGGAATCCAATTGCCCTCCAGTGTTTGGTCTCCATTGGTGCTTTTAAAAAAAGTAAGTTTATGCACCTGGAAACAGTTTCTTACCTGAACCGGAACATTGGTTTTAGTTCTTTCAGTCTCTGTAATTTCCACATATTTTTTACGGGTATCATAGAATCCCACCAGTTTGCATATGGTATAATACCTTTTACCCCCATCCTCAAAATAGGTATAAGAAAAACCGGTCACTATTTTGTTTTTACATTCAAGATCCAGCACATACTCACATTTTTCGCCGCCCCATCCCATACGTTTAGAACTATTATCTACGAACTCGCCTTTCCATTGGCCGCTAAAGTTTTGAGCTGCAATTGTAAAACTGAATAAAATAGCTAAGGTTGAAAGTAAAAATCGATTCATGAATAAAATACTGATTTGTGTAACTGCAAAAATATATGTTATTATAGCCTTAAATGATCAATTAACCCGTTCGTTAGCTAAGGATTAGTTAAATTTGCCACTCTTAATTTAGATTGAAGATAAAAAAATATGATAAAAATTACTTTACCAGACGGATCGGTGAGAGAATACCCACAAGGAACATCGGCACTTGAGATTGCAAAATCTATCAGCGAAGGACTTGCCAGAAAAGTATTGGCAGCCAGCGTAAATAAAGAAGTGTGGGATGCCACAAGGCCCATCAATACTGATGCTACACTACAATTACTCACCTGGGATGACACCGATGCCAAATCTACTTTTTGGCATTCGTCTGCACATTTGATGGCAGAGGCAGTGGAAGCTACTTTTCCGGGAGTTAAGTTTTGGGTAGGCCCGGCAATTGACCGAGGTTTTTATTACGATATGGACCTGAACGATCAAAAAATTACTGAAGATGATCTTGGAATGCTTGAAAAAAAGATGAACGAACTGGCAAAACACAACAGTGCATTTGTTAGAAAAGCAGTACCCAAGGCGGAAGCGCTGGAATATTTTACCGGCAAAGGAGATGAATACAAATTGGATTTGTTGCAAAATTTAACGGATGGAGAAATTACTTTCTATACACAAGGGCAATTTACAGATCTCTGCCGTGGGCCCCATATTCCTCATACCGGTTTTATTAAAGCCATTAAACTAACCAGCGTTGCAGGAGCCTATTGGAAAGGGGATGAAAAAAATAAACAATTAACCCGTGTATATGGCATTACTTTTCCTGCTCAAAAAGAGCTGGACGAATACCTGGTAATGCTGGAGGAAGCCAAAAAAAGAGATCACCGCAAGTTGGGTAAAGAGCTGGGTATTTATACCATGGATGATGATGTGGGCCAGGGTTTGCCTTTATGGTTGCCAAACGGAACCATCATTATAGAAGAGTTGGAAAAATTAGCCAAAGAAACAGAAAATGCAGCAGGGTATAAGCGTGTAGTTACACCGCATATTGCTAAAGAAAGCATGTACATTACAAGTGGGCATTTGCCTTATTATGCAGATAGTATGTTTCCACCAATGGAACTGGATGGTACCAAATACTACCTGAAAGCCATGAACTGTCCGCATCACCATAAAATTTTTGATGCAGAACCTAAAAGCTACAAAGACCTTCCTTTTCGTATTGCAGAATACGGAACCTGCTATCGTTATGAACAGAGTGGAGAATTATTTGGCTTGATGAGAGTTCGTTGTTTGCATATGAACGATGCCCATATCTACTGTAGCAAAGAACAGTTTGCACAGGAATTTCGTGCAGTAAATGATATGTATATAAAATATTTTAAAATATTTGGTGTAGATAAATATGTGATGAGACTGAGCCTTCACGACCCCGCCAAACTTGGTCAGAAATATGTAAACGAGCCCGAACTGTGGATAGAAACAGAGGCAATGGTGAGAGAAGTTTTAATCAGTTCCAACATTCCATTCATTGAAGTGCAGGATGAAGCAGCATTTTATGGACCTAAAATTGACGTTCAGATTTGGAGTGCCATTGGAAGGGAATTTACATTGGCAACAAACCAGGTAGATTTTAATAGTGGCAATAAGTTTAAACTGAGTTATACTACCCAGGATAATAGTACTGATGTGCCACTAATTATTCACAGGGCACCATTGGGTACTCATGAAAGATTTATCGGATTTTTGCTGGAACATTATGCCGGTAAGTTTCCAAGCTGGCTGGCACCACTGCAGGTAAAAATCCTGCCCATCAGCGATAAATTCATGGATTACGCAAATACAATTTTGAAAACGCTGAAAAATGCAGATATTCGTGCTGAGATTGACGACAGGAATGAAAAGATTGGGAAAAAGATAAGGGATACAGAATTGGCCAGGGTACCTTATATGCTGGTAGTGGGAGAAAAAGAAATGAATGAGCAGCAGGTGGCCGTTCGCAGGCAGGGTAAGGGTGATTTAGGTGTAAAAGGATTGGAAGAATTTACCCAAAACCTGGTTCTGGAAATTAAAGAAAGAAGAGAAGAGAGTTGAGTCTGAAAAAAGGGATGCTGATTTTTTGCTCCTTTAAGAACTAAAAGTACAAGTGAGTGACACAACAAAAGCTGAAAAGCGATGTGTTTGCTTGGATAATAAAAAACAACATTGTAAACTAATAAAAGTAAATGGCATTTCCACCCAGACAACCGAGGGGCACATTTAACCCTCGTTTTAAAAAAGAACAACAACAGGAACATCGTACCAATCACATGATTAAGGTACCCGAAGTTAGGTTAGTAGGAGAAAATCTGGAACCCGGTATTTATCCAACCATGGAAGCAATGAAAATTGCCCAGGGCCAAAGCCTGGATCTTGTAGAAATTTCTCCCGGCGCTACGCCTCCCGTATGCAAAATTATTGATTACAATAAATTTTTGTACGAAGAGAAAAAGAGAAAAAAAGAAATGAAAGCGAAAGCCAAAACCAGTGAGGTTAAGGAAATTCGTTTTACTCCCAATACAGATGATCATGATTTTGACTTTAAAGTAAAACATGCTGAGAAATTTTTAAAGGATGGTGATAAAGTAAAAGCACATGTGCAGTTTAAAGGCCGTGCTATTATGTTTAAAGAAAGAGGAGAGTTGCTGCTTTTAAAATTTGCAGACAGCCTGAAAGATGTTGGTGCCCTTGAAGGAATGCCAAAAATGGAAGGTAAAAGAATGCTGGTAATGTTTGCACCAAGAACGCAGAAACCTAAAAAAGGTTCTGAGTTGGGCAGGTTGATAAAAGAAGATAAAGTACCTGCAGAACCAGCTCCGGAAGTAAAGGAAGCACCGGTGGAGGAAAAGGAAGAACCGAAAGGAGAGTAGAAGGGATAAAGTATATAAAGTAAATAAAGTAAAACGGGAAACAAATGTTTCCCGTTTTTAATTGCCTGCAACCAGGTTTCTTACTGTCTTATAAACTCAACCCTGCGGTTGTTTGCCTTGCCTTCATCAGTCGTATTTTTTTCTATGGGTTGGGTTTCTCCCTTGCCGTCTGTTTGCAGCCGGCCGCTGTCTATGCTAAACTCTTTTGAAATGAAAGTTTTAACAGCTTGTGCCCTTTTCTTAGAAAGTTCAAGGTTGGCAGAGGGTTCGCCATCGGTATCCGTATGGCCTACTATCAAAACCTTCAAACCTGTATTTTCTGTAAGTACCTGCGCAATATCTTTCAAAGCCCCGTAACTGTTTGGTTTTATCTGGTCGCTGTTTACGTCAAAAAGAATTCCATGAGTTACAAATTTTCCTTCTGTTAAAAGCTTATTCCTTGTATCGGGCGCACCTACTGCCAATCGTATATTGCCAAGATAATATGCATCATTGGTATTGTTGGCTGCATTGTTTCTAAAATAAAGAGCGTTTAGTTTCAGATCGTCGGCTAGCCCCCTCGGCATATCCCAAACCTTTTTTTCATCCATATAAACCCGCACCCTCGTTTTCTGGCGCCAGATAGAAATATGAGTTTTTGTTTTATTGGGTTCGCTTAGTTTGTCCTGGTCAGCATTATTTTTAATCACTTCTTTATGGTCGTAAGTGGAGTAAAATTCAGTCAATCCCATTTGTCCGCCTGCATTCTGCGGATGAAAGGACACTTCAAAGCCTCCACCATCACTAATACGTCCTTCACCAAAGCGGGCAAACCTGTTAAAGTCTTTGCCAATATCAGAAGCGGAGGTAAAGCCTGCCACAAAATGGCCACTGTAAAAATTAAATTCATCACTGCACATCAGGTCAAACTCCAGGGTAAAATTATCAGGCAGGTTATTTATTCCCTCCGGGTAAAAGGTTACTTCCTTTTGTGTCATCAGGAATTTACCTTCGCTCTTGTTGGTAGTTACAATTTCTCCACTGCCATTTGCATTCCAACCCGCCGGAAAATCGCCTATAGCATCCTGAGAAAAATCTTCGGCAGCTACCAGTTTTTCTCCGGGCACAAAATCAAATTTGCTGTAACTTCTCAGGGAGTTGTCAATTTTGTTTTTTTTAGCAGAGATAGCGTCTTGACTGGCGGGAGCGTTTTCTTCTTTGTTTCCACTTTCATCCTGTTTGGCTTTTTTGGGAGCATTCTCTGCCTTGTCCAGTGATTGGTCAATGGCTTTGTCCATTTTTTGATCTACCCTTTGGTTTACTTTGCTTTTTGTTTTTTGTTTGGCCTTTTCCAGCAGGTTGCCCAACTGAGCATGAGAAGAGGAGCAGTTCATAAAAACGAACATTAAAATTATTAGTCGTAGCATAATCAATTATTTTAGAAAGCTAAAGTAGTGTTTGGAGTTGCAAAATGCAATACGCAATTGTGGAGTGGGCAGACTGCTATGTGTTAACGTATAAAATATTATAAAGCATGTCAAATAATTTGCGGTAATTCGCAACAATAAATAGTTAAATGGATATAAGTTTAAATAAATACATAAGTGATAGTGGTTTTTCCAGCCGGCGGGAAGCAGATCGTTATATCGAAGAATGCCGGGTTACCATTAATGATAAGGATGCACAAAAAGGCAATCGGGTATCTGAAGGGGATGTGGTTAAAATAGATGGAGAATCTATTAAGAAGAAAAAAACAGCCGTTTACTTATTATTAAATAAACCCAAAGGAATTACCTGTACTACTGATCTTAAAGACAAAACCAATATTGTTGATTTTGTAAATTATAAGACACGCATTTTTCCAATAGGAAGATTGGATAAATTATCAGAAGGGTTGATTTTTTTAACCAACGATGGTGATATCGTTAATAAAATTCTTCGTGCCGGCAATAGGCACGAAAAGGAATATATTGTTACGGTAGATAAACCTATTAATGCAGACTTCATTAATAAAATGCGTAATGGTGTGAAAATTCCCGGAGCCACAACCTTAAAATGTTTTGTGAAGCAGGAAGGCGAAACACGTTTTCGTATCATATTAACACAGGGCCTTAACCGACAGATACGCCGCATGTGCGAAGCGCTTGGATTCAGGGTTACTTCGCTAAAAAGAATTCGTATAATGAATATCAGTATCAGCGGGCTACAACCGGGTAAGTGGCGCTATTTTACTCCACAGGAAATGAGTACTATCAACGATATGCTAAAACACAGCAGCAAAACCGATGATGCTGAGGGTATGGGCGAATAAGCAAAGACAAAGCTACCATTGTTGTAAAATTCCTGCTTGCAATTTTATTATGATATTGCATCTTTTTGATTGTTATATTTATAAAAATATGCACTCATGAAGAATAATGATATCACTCATTTATTATCAGAAGAAAATGTTCATTTAAAAAAGTTACAGCAAATTGTAAATGATTCGATTGATGAAGAGAAATTGATTGTTCAAAATTTGCTTCACCCACCCATGGAACAGGTTACTGCAGGGCAAAAAATTTCTGATAAAGTGGCCCGCTTTGGCGGCAGCTGGAAATTTATTATTATTTTTTCTATCATTCTTTTGATATGGATTTTATTTAATGTGCTGGCCATAAAACGATGGCGCTTTGATCCCTTTCCTTTTATTTTAATGAACCTTGTATTGTCCAGTATTGCAGCGTTGCAGGCTCCTGTTATTATGATGAGCCAAAATCGACAGGAGGAAAAAGACCGCAAGCAAAATGAAAATGATTATCTCATCAATCTAAAAGCAGAAATGCAAATTAGAAGTCTGCATCAAAAAATAGATTTGCTGGAACAGGAGCAGATAAAAACATTGTTTGAAAGCCAGGCTACGCAATTTGTGCTGCTCACACAGATCAATAAAAAACTGGATAAACTTTTAAAAGACTATTAATTCAGTTTTTTTCTGTCATCTGCATTCATAGGTTTTACAATACATTTGCATCCAATCATTATTTTTAACCAATATTTCTAATGGGCGCCATCAATAAAATTTTATACAAGACTTTAAGCCAGCGCAACTATTTAAAGTTTTTAAATAGTTCTTTTCTTTCCTTGTATAAACTAGGATTGTTGAAAAGTAATCCAAAATATCATTATCATTATTTTGCTAAAAACCTGGTGGCACCGGGTGATACCGTTATTGATTTAGGCGCCAACCTCGGATATTATTCTAATCTTTTTCAGCAATGGGTGGGGCCACAGGGAAAATTGTATGCTGTAGAACCGGTGATTCCTTTTAATGAAATACTTCAATGGAAACTGGGCCATAAAAAACAGGTAACAATATTGCCATATGCACTGGGTACAGAAGAAAAAGATATCACTTTAGTAATACCTAAAAACCTGAGTTATCTTTCTACCGGTCTTCCAAATGTGTATGACAGTGATACACACGGTAACCTGGAGGATTACGGGTTTAAGTTTAATGCAAAAATGAAAAAGGGGAGCGACCTGTTTAAACATCTTGAAAAACTTGATTTTGTAAAATGTGATATTGAGGGATATGAAGAATATGTGTTGCCGGAATTGAAGGAGGTATTGGTAAAACATAAACCCATCATACAGGTAGAAACATGGGGGCCACATAAAAAAGTAGTAGAAGATTTTTTATTGGGCATAGGATATAATCAATATTACCTTGAAAATGAATGGCTAATTTCTGCTGCTGCCGGTCATGCAGAACAGGTAGTAGATTTTATTTTTATTCACCCGGAAAATAAAACTGCAGTAAAGAAAATAGCAAAATTTACAGCCCCGTCTTAGTACTCAGTACTGAGATTACCCATGCTCCAATTGCCCTTCCCATTTACTTACTGCTGCAGTGGCCAATGCGTTTCCTAAAACATTGGTCATGGTTCTGCCCATATCACAAAATACATCTATCGCTAAAATTAATCCCACGCCTTCTGCAGGCAAACCAAACATTGCACCAGTAGCCAGCACAACCACCAACGATGCCCTGGGCACGCCTGCAATTCCTTTACTGGTAATTAAAAATACAAGGAGCATTAGTACCTGTTGCCCCACATCGCCGGTAATAGAAGTAATGTTATAAGCTTGGGCAATAAACATGCTGGCAAATGTCATATACATCATACTGCCGTCTAAATTAAACGAATAGCCTAAGGGCAATACAAAACTTACAATTTTATTGTTACAACCAAAACGTTCCATCTCTTCTACCAACTTTGGATAAACAGCCTCACTGCTGGCAGTGCTAAAAGCAATGGACATTGGTATACTGATTCTCCTGAGTAAAACGGGTAAGCGTTGCTTTAAAAAAAGATAACCTACAAATAATAACAAAGCCCAAAGAATAGCCAGCCCTAAATAAAATTCACCAATATATTTTCCAAAAGTTACCAATA
Organism: Chitinophagales bacterium; assembly: GCA_038241275.1. Taxonomy (GTDB): domain Bacteria; phylum Bacteroidota; class Bacteroidia; order Chitinophagales; family Chitinophagaceae; genus Ferruginibacter. Next base: position 30,484 of record JBBRFX010000004.1, on the reverse strand, counting down.
TTCCCAGTCCGTTTTTGGCAATGGCAGCGGCCATGGCGCCAAACACACCCAGCGGAGCAACATACATAACATAAGTAACCATTTTTAGCACTACATGTGCCAGAGAGTCTAATGCATTGATAATGGGCTCCCCTTTTTTGCCAATTGCGGTAAGGGCTACGCCAAAAAAAACAGAAAAAACAACCAATTGCAGTATTTCATTGGTAGCCATTGCTTCCACAACACTGCGGGGTACTACATGCTCTACAAATTTCTGTAAAGAAAATCCCTTTGATTTTTCCAACAGATCATTTACTGCACTTATATCGGTGTTTGTAATATCCACACCTACACCGGGTTCAAAAAGATTTACTAAAATCAATCCCAGGCCCAGTGAAACAAGGGATGCGGTAATAAACCAAAGCATCGCTTTTCCGCCAACCCTGCCCACCGTTTTCATATCACCCAATTTGGCTATACCTACCACGAGGGTTGCAAAAACTATCGGTGCGATTATCATTTGCACCATCCTTAAAAAAATAGTTGTAAGCAACTTAACATTGTCTGAAAAAATTTTTTGAGTTGCGGGAGGATAGTATTCGTGTACGTAATAACCGGCAATTATGCCAAGGACCATCGCAATCAGTATGTAGAGGGTAAGTTTGCTTTTTTTATTTGATTGTTCTATTATTTCCATTGTATAGAATATTGTGGCACAATATAATATTTATAGGCTGTTAAAATACTTACCCTGCAAAAAAGTATCCCTGTTTGTTACAAAAACAATTGAGGTCAATGTTGATCCGGCTTAAAAATTTTTGCCGCACATCATGCTGTTTTGAATTTAGTATTGCTGAAATTGCAATATTCATCCCATATGCTGTTAACCGCTTGGGCAAAAGCGACAGGTATTTTAAGCATTTATATAAATTAATCAGTATTAATCCTTGATAAACTGGTAAATTCCCTTACCTTCGCCGCCCGAAAAGAGCAATCTTTTTGTTTTATTCATTTCCCACATGGCTCAAAAAGTTCCCATCTGTTTGGGGCGCCAGCAGGGAGTAACTCATAATTAGTTATATAATGCCAAAGGTTAAAACCAACAGCAGCGCAAAAAAGCGCTTCAAAGTCACCGGTTCCGGTAAAATTACTTTTCAAAAAGCTTTTAAACGTCACATTCTTACAAAAAAATCAACCAAGCGTAAGCGTGCTATGCGTAAAGATGGCGTAGTAGCTGATAGTAATATGCATTTTGTAAAGCGTTTATTAGGTTTAAAATAAGCCAAATAACACCCGGCCTCAATAAACAATGAGGAATCAACTATTAACTTTAAAAAAAATTAAGATATGCCACGTTCAAAAAATGCAGTAGCCAGCAGGGCCCGCCGCAAAAGAGTTTTAAAAGCTGCCAAAGGTTATTATGGTAAGCGTAAAAATGTATATACCGTTGCCAAAAACGTAATGGAAAAAGGTTTAACGTACAGCTACGTTGGCCGTAAATTAAAAAAGCGTGAATACCGCACTTTGTGGATTGCACGTATCAACGCTGCTGTAAGAGCAGAAGGAATCACTTACAGTGAATTCATCCATAAATTGGCTTCAAAAAATATCGATCTTAACCGTAAGGTTTTGGCTGATTTAGCTATGAATGAGCCAGCAGCTTTTACAGCTTTGGTTGCATCTGTAAAGTAAATATGAAATATTAAATATTTTGATAGCCGTCCTGTTTTTTCAGGACGGTTTTTTTATACTTAATATAGTTAGCTATATAATATCTTTGCACCGCTATTTTTTTTATAATTTATTTTAAATAAGCATTTTACGCAAATGAATAATACCTACAACAGCCTTGTTCAGCAAACTTTTAATTTTCCACAGGAAGGATTTAAGTTAAAGGACGATTATTTGCAATACAATGATGTGGATATAAAAGCACTCATTGATAAACATGGCACTCCTCTTAAATTAAGTTATTTACCCAAGATTGGGATGCAGATTAATAAAGCCAAACAAATGTTTGCCAATGCCATTAAAAAGCATAAATATGAAGGCGAATATTTTTATTGCTATTGCACAAAAAGTTCGCATTTTAGTTTTATTGTAGAGGAAACTTTAAAACATAATATACAATTAGAGACCTCTTACGCTTATGATATCGACATTATCAACTCCTTGTATAAGCGTAAAAAAATAAATAAAGACATACACATTGTATGCAATGGGTTTAAACAAAAAAATTATACTTCCCGCATTGCAAAACTGATTAACGATGGTTTTAAAAATGTAATACCTATCCTTGATAATAAGGAAGAGTTGAATATGTATAAGCGCAATATCCGTACAGGTGAGCCCTTTAAACTGGGTATTAGAATAGCGGCTGAAGAAGAACCTTCCTTTCCTTTTTATACCTCAAGGCTGGGCATGAAAGCAAAAGATGTATTAGGATTTTATGTAGATGAAATAGAAGGATACGAAGATAAGTTTCAGCTTAAAATGCTGCACATCTTTTTAAACAAGGGTATAAAGGATGATATTTATTACTGGAGTGAATTACAAAAAAGTATTACGCTTTATTGCCAGCTAAAAAAGATTTGTCCGGAACTGGATTCTATCAATATTGGCGGTGGGTTTCCTATAAAACACTCCCTTGGTTTTGATTACGATTACCAGTTTATGATCAATGAAATTGTAGGGAATATTAAAAACGCCTGTAAAAAAGCCAAAGTGCAGATGCCGAATATTTATACAGAATTCGGAAGTTTTACCGTGGGTGAAAGTATGGCTCACATTTTTAGTGTTATTGGCGAAAAGGTTCAAAACGATCGTGAAACATGGTATATGATAGATTCTTCCTTTATCACCACCTTGCCGGATACCTGGGGCATAGGAGAAAAGTTTTTGATGCTGCCCATTAATAAATGGAACAACGAATACCAACGGATTGTATTAGGCGGCATTACCTGCGACGGGCACGACTATTACGATTCTGAAGAACATATCAATGAAGTATTTTTACCAAAAGTAAAAACAACACATGAAGATGACCTGGAATCTAACAAAGAACCTTTGTATGTAGGGTTTTTTCATACCGGGGCATACCAGGATCAGATAAGTGGGTATGGTGGTATCAAACATTGTTTAATTCCTTCTCCTAAACATGTGATCATTGAGAAAGATAAAAATGGTAAACTGGTAGAGTGGGTATATGCAAAGGAGCAAACATCACAGAGTATGCTTAAAATATTAGGATATAAGTAAATCAAAACTTAAAAGTAAAAATTCAAAAGTGAAAAACAGGAGACTTCTCATTTTGAATTTTTACTTTTGAATTTTTAATTGCTATTGGAACTCAGGTTTGTCAAAAATTCCTTTAAAATACAAATAATATTTGCCATCTTTTTTATTGCGCCAGTAGCGTTTGCCTTCCAGATCATAATAATACCGGCCCTCAATAGTTTTAGTGGCGGCTTTATCATTAACAATAATCGATTTGGGAACAGGCGTTTTAACAGGCGGTTTATATAGAACAACTTTTTTCGGAGCCACTTCTTCTTCTACTACAGCTTTTGCAGGAGTGGTTTTACGGCTGCAACTCTGCATAAGCATCATCCCAGCTAAAATGGAAATGGCAAAAAGATATTTTTTCATGAAATCAATTTTACATTCCTAAGCAATAATGCTACCAAATGGAAATGATGTTAAAAATTACTTCCGTTTTTTGGGTTTATATTTTTTTGTAACCTTAGGATTATTAAAATAGGCATCCAGTTCTTGTTCATTGGCAAACTCTTCGGTATAAGGAATATCAATTAACTGAATCTGCATCTGTTTTAATTCGTCTCTCAGTTTTCGGGCCTTATTTAAAATATCAGGATCTCTTGTTCCGGTCAATTGATTATCCTGCAAAAGATATTCTAACCTCTTAATACTGCTGCGGATTAGGGTGGCGGTATTTTGCTCGTAGGTACTGTTAGGTGCTGCAGCTTCCTTTACTGGTACAAGGGCCACACCCACACTTGGTAATATTTTACCGGCTGTTTTTTGGCTTTCGCCAGGCAGAGAAGACATAATAGTGCCGCTAAGCGTAGTGGTAGCAGATCCCAGATCAAATCCGGTACGGGTGCGTTTTACTTTTTTAATCTTTCTATCTACCAGCCGGAAACTGCTTTTTAAAGAGGTTACATATTTTCGGGTATCCTGCTGAAGTCTTTCAAATTCTATCACCTGCTGTGGATAGTTGATATTTTCTTTAACTATAATTTCAATTTTAGCAGTATCAGTGGTATGAAATTTTGTACTGCCAATGAAATAAATCTCCAGCCTTTTTGTTTTTTCTTTATCTGATTCTTTTATAAAATCAAAAGGGGCATTCCACGTAAAATCATCTCCACAGCGGGTAATGGATGTAGAAGATTTTATTGGGTAATTACTGATGTAAGTAAGCTCTTCAATGGGGAAACTTCCATTATCACATTGTATTTTAAAACTTAAAGTATCGCCTTCATCCAAATACAAAGTTTTGGTTACTGTGGGTTTTACTTTGGAAGCAATGATTTCTGTACTGTAAAAAAGGAGAATAAAAGATGTATCTACTTTTTCTGAGGGGACATCAAGGTTTTGCACACTTAGGTTTACCTTATACTCCACATCATACTTTAAGCGGCCCGATAAGAAGTAAGATTTTTCTGCCTTAAAAGTAAGCAATCCATTGTCTTTATTAATCTTTAATCCTACCGGAGAATTTTTTAGAAACCAATAATAATCCGATAATTTTTTATTGATATCAAGTTGATACTTTAATGTGGAATCTACATGTAGCGTAAAATAGGGATTCAGGTTTTTGATTCTTAAAATAGTATCGGTAGATTTTATAACAGGCAAAATAGTATCAGTAAATACCTGAGCATTACCAGAAAATGAAATTGCTAACATACAACAAAAAGAAACTAATATTTTCCTTGGCATCTAATATTGATTTAAGAATTACGGGCGAAGATAATTCTTTCAATAAAAAAATTCTTCATTCATTTAAAACCATTTATAGCCATATATAACCATTGTTTTATTTATGATGAATCTTATAATGGCTATTCTTAACTTTAATATCTACAAAAAATTTTAATATGAAATATTTTTTCATTTTTATTTTTGTGATTGCTTCCAGCTTTACTGCCAAATGTCAGCCAGCAGAAGATTCTGTAAAAGCTGCCGTAAACCAATTATTTACTGCAATGAAAACCAGCGACGGGGCTTTGCTGCTTTCCTGCTTTGCAGATAGTGCATTGCTTCAAACAATCACAAGGAATAAAGAAGGCGAAATGAGTGTAAAAAATGAATCAATACAAAACTTTGCTACTTCTATCAATTCTGCCCCAAAAGCTGCATTAGACGAACGCATCCGTTTTGATATGATAAAAATTGATGGCGCATTGGCTTCTGTGTGGACGCCTTATTCCTTTTATTACAATAATAAATTCAACCATTGCGGAGTAAATGTATTGCTGCTTATCCTTACTAACAGCGGCTGGAAGATTCAGTACGTTATTGATACAAGGCGAAAAGATAATTGTTTATAAATAACAAACCTCCCCGGGAACGGGGAGGTTTTGCTCTTATTTAAAAATAAGATTAACCAACTGTATGTACTCTACTGTTTTTATGAAATGCTGATGTCTTTTGCAGCAGCTTTTAAAATTTCTTTTTTAGGAAGTTCCAGTTTTAAAATTCCATTTTCATATTTGGCCACAATTTTTTCTGCATCAATTTTTTCATCGATGGTAAAACTGCGCTTAAAGGATTTGCTGGTAAATTCTTTGCGAATTAATTTGTCTGACTCCTCATTTTTTTCTTCTTTCTTTTCTGTGCTGATATTTAAAATATTACCATCCAGTTTTATTATAAAATCAGATTTTTCAAATCCCGGAGCTGCCAGTTCTATCTGGAACAGGGATGGTTTTTCTATAATGTTTACCGGGGGAAAATTTAGAACATCTTCCCTGAATGTTTTAGCCACAGTAGAAGGAAATTCGTTGAAAATGTCTTTCATTAATCCATCAAAGGATCTTAGGTTGTTGTTTACTTTTACGAGTGTCATTGTAGTTATACTTTTAAATTTTTAGAATAAATTGTTTGATAACAGTTATTCAAAAGATGTTCCAACCCAATTATTTGGACAAAAGAGGATAATTGGTTAGATATATCTGCCTTACTGGCAAAATATAATTAAATATGTGCCAATATTGCTGATATAGTTAAATTATAGATTGAAATTTTTCGATTTATTTTTAAGAAGAACATTGTAATTTTGCCTCTTCATTTAAAAACGATAAAATTATGTATCCAGCAGAAATAGTAATTCCTATGAAAGAGGAACTGACAGAAAATGGTTTTAGAGAAATGCTTACAGCAGCGGAAGTAGATAATACTTTGAGCCAAAAAGGAACCGCATTGGTAATGATTAATTCTGTATGTGGTTGCAGTGCAGGTACCGCAAGGCCGGGTGTTTTACTGGCTGTAAATAAAAGTGCCAAAAAACCAGATCAGATTACAACCAGTTTCGCAGGTTTTGATGTAGAAGCTGTGAACCAGGTAAGAAAACATTTAATGCCTTATCCACCATCTTCTCCCGCTATTGCATTGTTTAAAGATGGCCAGTTGGTGCACATGATAGAACGCCACATGATAGAAGGAAGAAGTGCTCAAATGATTGCTGATAATCTAATCGGTGCATTTGAAACACATTGCAATTAAGTACACAGATATTTTAAATAGATCCTCTTGTAGCGAATAAGTACAGGAGGATTTTTTATTGCCGCAGGTAAAGGATATATTGCACAATAATTTTTATTTTAAACGATTGATATGTATCCCAACTTATATTATGTTTTTAAAGATTGGTTTGGTGTAGAATGGCATGGGCTGGCATTTTTAAACAGCTTTGGTTTGTTTGTAGCCATCGCATTTATGGTGGCGGCAATAGTGCTTACATCTGAGTTGAAAAGAAAAGAAAAACTGGGTTTGCTTTTACCCAGGGAAGAAATGATTACAGTAGGAAAACCAGCGTCCATACTGGATTTATTTTTAAATGGTATTACTGGATTCATATTTGGATACAAATTATTTGGATTGTTTTTGAGCAAACCGGCAGATGTAAATGCACAGGAATATATTTTTTCATCACAGGGACATTTTTTTGGAGGGTTGGTTGCAGCCGCTGCATTGGTAGCATTAAAGTGGTGGGAAAAAAATAAACAAAAATTAAAAACGCCGGAGCGCCGGGCAGTACGCATTTGGCCTCACGACAGGGTAGGAGATATCATTATCCTTGGGCTTATATTTGGAATTTTGGGAGCAAAACTTTTTGATAATTTTGAACACTGGGATGAGTTTGTTCAGGATCCTATAGGAAGAATATTTTCTCAAAGCGGCCTAACTTTTTATGGAGGATTAATTTTAGCCGCCATTGCCATCTGTTGGTATGCGTATAAAAAAGGGATTAAAATAAAACACCTGGTAGATGCAGCCGCTCCAGCCTTAATGATTGCTTATGCGGTTGGCCGCATAGGTTGCCAGGTTTCCGGTGATGGCGATTGGGGAGTTTACAACAGTGCCTATATTAGTGATGAAAATGGTAAGGTAATAGTAGCTGCACCCGGAGATTTTAATAAACAATTGCAAAAAAATGCTTCTTATTTTATTGAAGGGAGGGTTCCTGATACCAGTGGCCGCACATTATACGTAACGGATCGCATTTATGGATCTATTGAAGCAGTGCCTCATATCCCTTTTAAAGGCCCTTCTTTTTTACCAAACTGGTTATTTGCCTACAGTTACCCACAAAATGTAAATAAAGATGGTATCCTTATGCCAGGGATTACCGATGAGCATAACAGGGTTTTGCCACAACCCGTTTTTCCTACACCATTATATGAAATTATCATATGTACCCTGCTTTTCCTGTTTTTATGGGCTATTAGAAAGCGTGTAAAAACTCCATTTGTAATCTTTGGAATTTACCTTACCATTAATGGGGCAGAGCGTTTTTTAGTAGAATCTATCAGGGTAAATAAAACCTATGCGATATTTGGAATGCACCCTTCCCAGGCTCAAATTATAGCTATACTATTGATTCTTACAGGATTAATGACCATTTTATTGGCCAAAAAGAACGCCCACCGCCTGTAGATTATTTACTTGTAACTTATTATAAAGGATAACCGTTAGATATATGTCTAACCGGTTATCCTTTTATTTTGCCTTCCATTACAAAACCATGTACTATGTAAAACAAAGTACTCACTTTTGTGAAGTAGTTATCAAAGTATATAACTGCTATTAATTAGTCAACCCTCCAATTCCGCCAGCCACGGAAGGAGATAAAAAACAAAGTATAGTCATGAAAAAACTTTTTACAACACTGGCCATGGCCGGTATCTCATTATGCAGTTTCGCCCAGGGTGGCGGAAAAATTTCAGGAGTAATAAAAGATGGGGGCAATCAAAAAATTATTGATGCTGCCAGCATTTCTTTGTTCAATGCTCAGGATACTTCTTTGATAAAAACATCTGTAACAGACAAAGAAGGCAATTTTAGTTTTGAAAATATTAAAAAAGGGAACTACCTGGTTGTAGCCAATTCTGTTGGTCACAGTAAAGTTTACAGCCAACCCCTTTTAATTTCAGACATCAACCAAACTGTAAATGCAGGAGTACTTCAATTGCAACCGGTTTCTAAAAATATGGATGCCGTGGTAGTAACTGCCAAAAAACAATTTGTTGAAAGAAAGATAGACAAGTTGATCTTAAATCCGGAAGCTCTGATCTCCAATACTGGTACCACAGCATTGGAAGTATTGGAAAAAGCACCTGGTGTAACGGTTGATAAAGACGGAAACATCAGCCTAAAAGGAAAGCAGGGCGTGGTTGTAATGCTGGATGGTAAACCCAGTTATATGACCCCTGCAGATCTTGCTAATTATTTGCGCAGCATGGCATCTTCCACGATAGATCAAATTGAGATTATGACCAATCCTTCTGCCAAATATGATGCTTCCGGTAATTCAGGTATCATTAATATTAAAACCAAAAAGAACAAGCAAAAAGGGTTTAATGGAAATGCAAGTATAGCATATGGCCAGGGGAGTTATGCAAAAACCAACAATAGCATAAATCTTAATTATCGTAAAAATAAAGTAAACCTGTTTTCTACGATTAGCGGAAACTACCGGGAAGATTACCAGGAACTGGATATAAAAAGAAATTATAAAAATGATGATGGTTCTTTAAAAGCAATATTTGAACAAAATTCTTTTCAAAAAAAGTACAGGAATAGTTACAATGCTAAACTTGGTATGGATTATTATGCAAGCAAAAATACTACGTTAGGTATTGTGCTTACCGGCTATTACAATCCAAACAGTGACCGTAATACTAATACCAGTTACTTAAAAAGCAATGCAGGAGTAACGGATTCTATCGTTACAGCATTGGGAGAAGAAGAAGGTATTTGGAAGAACGGAGGTGTAAACTTTAACTTCCGCCGTTCTTTGGATTCTGCCGGAAGGGAAATAACTGCAGATTTTGATTATATCAATTATGTATCAGACAGGGATCAGTTATTTACCAACAGCAGTTATCAGCCAGATTGGACAAAAAAATCATCTGACCAGTTAATAGGTTCATTGCCTTCTGATATAAAGATTTATTCTGCCAAAGTAGATTATGTACATCCATTTAAAAAAGGGTTGAAAATGGAAGCCGGATTAAAATACAGTTATGTGAATACAGATAATACTGCCGGATATTTTAATTTGGTAAACGGGGTACAGTTAGTTGATTACGAAAAAACAAACCAGTTTACTTACAAAGAAAACATTAATGCGGGGTATATTAACTTTAGCAGGACTGTTAAAAAATGGGGCTTTCAAACCGGCTTACGGGTAGAGAACACCGTATATGAGGGTAACCAGTTTGGCAATCCACAGCGCCCGGATTCATCATTCAAAAGATCTTATACCAGTGCTTTTCCTACAGCCTATATCAGCTACGAAGCCAATAAGAAAAATCAATTGGGGTTATCCTTTGGCCGCCGCATCAACCGGCCCGATTACGAAGACCTGAACCCATTCTTATTTTTCCTGGATAAATATACTTACGGATCGGGCAATCCATTCCTTAAACCAATGTTTAGCAATACCATGGAAGCATCACATACTTATAATCAATGGTTAACTACTACTTTAAATTACAGTCACACAAAAGATATCTTTAGTGAAACATTTGAAGAAAAAGGTTTTGCAACCATATTGAGACAGGGTAATTATGGTAAGATGAACAATGCCAGCCTTTCGTTTAATGCTCAATTAAAACCAGCTAAATGGTGGAGTATGATGGTTTATACAGAAGGACGCTATCAACAATTTAAAGGAACATTATATGGAGATATAGTAGATGTAGATGCTACCACTTACCTGGTAAATTTAAACAACCAGTTTACGTTTAAAAAAGGATGGTCTGCAGAAGTGTCGGGTTTTTACAGAACCAAAGGAATAGAAGGGCAAATTGAAATAAAGGCAATGGGTCAGTTAAATGCAGGCATTCAAAAACAGGTATTAAAGAAAAAAGCTACTGTAAAATTAGCCGTAAGGGATATTTTCCTCACCATGGTGCCGCAAGGCGATATAAAATTTCAGAATACAGAAGCCTATTTTAAAAACTACCGGGATAGCAGGGTAGCTACACTTAGCTTTAATTATCGTTTTGGTAAACCTATCAAAGGGATTAAAAGCAGAAAGACCGGCGGGGCAGGCGAAGAACAAAACAGAATTAAAGGAGCTAATTAATAATTACTACAACTATTGTAAAACGCAACCTTTATCGGTTGCGTTTTTTATATTTGTAAAAAATATTGTATGCCATCATTTGATTTAGTAAGCAAAGTAGATCTTCAAACTCTTGACAATGCCATTAATGTGGTAAAAAAAGAAGTTACCAATCGTTTCGATTTTAAAGGATCACATGTTGTGATTGATTTAAATAAAAAGGATTTTAAATTAACTCTGGAAGCAGATAGTGAAATGAAACTGCAACAGATTATAGATGTTCTCATCAGCCGCAGTATGAAACAGGGATTGGCAGCAGAAGTATATGACCTTAGTAAAGAAGCATATCCAAGCGGAAAAATAACCAAGCAGGAAGTGCTGGTAAGAAATGGTATTAAACAGGAAGATGCAAAGAAAATCGTTAAACTGATAAAAGACAGTGGTTTAAAAGTTCAGGTGGCCATTATGGATGATATCATCAGGGTTACGGGAAAAAAAATTGACGACCTCCAGGATGTTATACAGGCAAGCAAGGGTTGGGACCTTGGACTTGCACTTCAATTTGTAAATATGAAGAGCTAATAGCCTGTTTTTAAGGTTAAAACCTGTATATTTGCATCTTTAATAACAGAAATACGGCAAAATCCGTATAATAAACAAAACATAATGAAACAAGACATTCATCCAAAAAACTACAGAATGGTAGTTTTTAAAGACATGAGTAACGGTACTACCTTCCTTAGCCGTTCAACTGCAGACAGTAGAGAAACCATCGTTTTTGAAGAAGACGGACAGGAATACCCTGTTATTAAATTGGAGATTTCCAATACTTCTCATCCTTTTTACACTGGTAAAAATGTGTTGGTAGATACTGCAGGTCGTATTGATAAGTTTAAAAAACGTTACGAAAAGAAAGCTAAATAATTGGTATAGATCAGTTCTTTATCAGAAGTTTGTTTTTCATGGCTATACTTTAAGTCCCTTCGGTTTTCCGGGGGGATTTTTTTTGCAGTTTATTGTAGGTTCTGATAAATATCATAATTGGAGCGATGCATTTTTCATTATTTTTATCGGAATGAATTTATTCTTAGACGATAGCAGTTGCAGGGAATCTTTATTCCCATTTACGCATACCCGGCATGTTGCTGATATAAGGGTAGGTGTTTTAACCATTCGGCAAAAATGGGAACAGCTTTCCCAATTACCAGTCATTACCAACCCTGCATTAAAAACAAAAGATAGCATCATCATACCCGCTCATATTTTACCTGCAAAAAATACGGTAACCGGTATTATAAAAGCAGCAGAGGATCAAACCCCGATTTTAGAAAATGAAGAAATAAAAATGCTTCATCACCCCTGGCAAATTTATCAGTTTAATGATTGGGCCATCAGGCAGGATTTTGAAAATATAACTTCCAATAGAAATTCTCTTTCCGTTTCGGCTACCAACCAATGCATTAACCAGGAAAATATTTTTATTGAAGAGGGCGCTATAGTAGAGCATTGTATTTTAAATGCCTCTACAGGGCCCATTTACATAGGAAAAAATGCACAAGTAATGGAGGGTTCATTAATACGTGGCCCCTTTAGTGCAGGAGAAGGAAGCGTATTGAAAATGGGTAGTAAAATTTATGGTGCCACCACGGTAGGTCCTTATTGTGTGGCCGGAGGCGAAATTAAAAACACCGTTTTGTTTGGCTACAGTAATAAGGCACATGATGGTTACCTTGGTGATAGTGTAATTGGCGAGTGGTGCAACCTTGGGGCTGGAACCAGCAACAGCAATGTAAAGAATACAGGAGGCGAAGTGAAATACTTTATAGACGCTGACATGAATCCTGTTGTGGCCGGCAACAAAGCCGGATTGCTAATGGGTGATTACAGCCGTTGTGCGATTAACACTTCTTTTAACACAGGTACGGTTGTAGGAGTTTGTTGTAATATCTTTGAAGGAATGCCAGGTAAATATGTACATCATTTTTCGTGGGGCCAGGATCGTTATATTTTTGAAAAAGCATTAACAGATATCAGTAACTGGAAAAAAATGAAAGGGCATGAACTTACTATCAAAGAAACAGAAAAACTAAAAGAATTATATTTAACCATTTAATAAAATAATATTTATGCGCAAACAAATAGCAGCAGCCAACTGGAAAATGAACCTTAACCTGTTGCAGGCAAAAGAATTAGTAAATGCTTTACTGGAAGCAGATCTTTCTTTAAATGAAAATCAACTGGCTTTATTGGGAGTGCCATTTCCTTATATCCTGCCTGTGAAACAAATGATAGAAGGAAAAAATAATTTTTATGTAACGGCGCAAAATTGCTCTGCCAATAAAAACGGAGCTTATACAGGTGAGATAAGTGCCGAAATGCTGCAAAGCATTGGCCTTAAATATGTGATTATTGGCCACAGTGAAAGAAGAGAATACAATCATGAAAGCAATGCAGAACTGGCACAAAAAGTAAATATTGCTATGGATCATCATTTGCAACCCATCTTTTGCTGCGGAGAGTCTTTACCAATAAGGGAAGCGGGTACACAAAACAGTTATGTAGAAACTCAGTTAAAAGAAAGTTTGTTTCACCTTACTACTGAGCAAATAAGGAATTATATTATTGCCTACGAACCCATCTGGGCCATTGGTACAGGAAAAACAGCCAGTAGCGATCAGGCGCAGGAAATGCATGCACATATCCGAACTGTAATGGCCGCACAGTATGGAAAAGAAATTGCCGATACTATTTCCATCCTCTATGGTGGAAGCGTGAAAGCTGCCAATGCTGCTGAGATTTTTGGTCAGCCTGATGTGGATGGCGGATTAGTAGGTGGTGCAAGTTTAGTGGCTACTGAATTTGCAGCCATTATTAATAGTTTAAAAAAATAAATTAATACTCTTTTGTAATACGATCTATGTTTATTAAGAAATTATACACTTATAATAAACTACTTGCTATTGCATTTATATGTTTTGTATCATGCTTTCTTTTTTTGAATTATAAATGGGGAATGGTCGCAACACCCGTTTATCAATTCGGGATGTTTAGTGGCCCAATCCATTTGACAGATACTCAAAAAGTATACAAATTATATGTAAATGATGAGCAATTGGATATAACCAAATATCGTTTTGCCCAAAAAGATATCATGCTTGTATCGCTTGAAAAATATACAGCTTCAAAAAATGGAAATAGCGAAGTCTTTCATACAATGAATTATTTTTTCTCAAAAATGGGATGGAGACATTTGATGAATGAAGTTGTTTTTACAAATGACTGCAATGATTTGTTTTTTACTAAATGGTTTATGAAAGTTGTAGAAGCAGCAATAGGTTACCCGGTTAAAAAGCTAACATTATACAGTCAGTTATATGTATGGAAAGAAAATAAACCTAAACCCATAAACTTACCGAAAAAAGAAATCTTTATTGTTGCTAACTGAGAAACATATAAAAAACTATGCAATTTTTTACCTCATTTGTTTCTTAACAAATTATGCATGGTTCATTGCCAACGGCCTTTTATTTTCCACTCTAAAACCTGTTTTTTTTCTTAACAGGTTGGATATTACAGGTAATATACTAATGCTCACAAACCTGCAGTTTTGGTTAACTCATAATCAATGGCTACGGATGGTTTTTGACGGTATTTATTTACTGTTGCCCTGCCTTCTAGTATATGCCTGTTATACCGAAAAAAAGTTTCAAACTTTATTGGCGGTTCTTACTGCCTTAGCAAGTATTATCTATAATTATTTTTTTTCGATGATGTCATTTGTAAGTATAGAGGTTTTTGTTGCCTGGATGTTTGTTCCATTGATATTTATTGCAAGATCAGCAAGGGCTTTTTATTTTGGAATTCATACTGTGAGGCTTCTGTTTATTCTTTTCTTTTTTTCCACAGCATTATGGAAAATAAGGGGTGGAGGAGCTTTTAATTCTGATCAGATGTCGGGAATATTATTTTCGCAACACACATCTTTACTAATAACTAATGAAACCAATTTGTTTAGCAGGCTTATAAATTTCCTGGTTAGTAATCAAAAGATATCTTATATTATTTATCTCCTGGCAGTTATTTTGGAATTCCTGTTTGTTGCAGGATTTTTTACAAAGAAATTCGATCGCTTCCTGATTATTATATTTTGTCTTTTTATATTTTTTGATTACTACCTGATGGAAATAAATTATTTTACATGGGTGCCATTTTTAGGATGCCTCTATTTTTCACGACATACGATTAATGAGCTGTCTCAAAATAAATTGAGTGCTAATTAAAAAATTTATTTTGTATATCCTTATTTAGAAAAAGATATAAAAAAAAAGCTGCACAAAATATACTGATAATTATACCAGCAATCATATTGGCAGGATAGGAGATTTTTAAAAAAATATATTTTGCAAGCCCCATAATTACTAAACACACTAACATTAATAAACCAAGTTTTTTAAAAGGAAGTAATTCTTTTATGGGTAGTTTTAGTAATATTGAAGTATGCCAAAGGTAATACCATGCCTGCATATAGGTTGATAATACAAAAGCAAGTGCAAGCCCTTTAAGGCCCAATAAAGGATACAGAATAGCCAGCAAAATAATTGCCAGGACCAAATCTAAAAGAGCGCCTTTAATAATAATATCATTTCTATGCTGCACCTGTAATACTGCTGTAAAGTTTGTAATCCTTACCGGCAATACAAAAATACTAACAAAGAAAATAGGAATAGATGCCTCATATTTGGAACTGAATATCAATAAAAATAAATCATGATGAAAAAAAAGTAAAAAACAAAAAGCCGGGAAAACGATACTTCCAAGAAAAACAGCGGAATGGTGAAAAAGTATTTTGGAATTTAAAGCCGGGTTTAATTTTTTGCCGGATAATTCTACCAACATGATATTTCCTACTGTACCAAGCATCAAACCAAATATGGGTATTTCATATGAACCATTGAAATAAATGGCAAATTGAGTTATAGAAATAAATAACAATATCAGCCATTTATCGAGCCATTTATATAAAGTACTGATTACATCAAATAGCCCCAGTAAAAACCATTGCTTACCTAAATGAGGTGTATTAATTTGATGGTTTTTTGGAAAATTATTTGCCTGGAAATTCCATAAAAATAAAGTCTTAATAATAAAGATTAAAACGAGCCACGCTAAAATCAGTGATAATGAATAGCCATTTTTTAAAATACTGTAATGAACAACAAAATAGCCTGCGGCAAAAATGATATTGGTAACCAAAATACGAGTTTCCTGTTTGTTTTTAATTGCAATTGTTTCTGCAATTATTGACAGGTTTTGAAATAGTGTAACTGCAATCAACAACAGGGTATTATTAATTGTATATTGTTTTGCAAGAAAAAGTAAATAGATGATGGGTACAATATTCAGAAGACAGGAAAACAATAAAAAGTTTTTTTTATTGTTAAAAATCCATTGTTTTATATCATTTGCAGAAGACGAAAGCAATAGCGCAGGAAGGCCAAACAAACCCAAAACGCTTAGTATATTTACATAGAGCCAAACCGACTGGTATAGGGCATAATTTTCAACAGATAATTGCCGTGAAAAAATATAAATTATTGATAGCTGAACAAACAATTTAAGCAGGTTACTTCCAATAAGCAGGAATGACCTTTTGGCAAGCCTGAACTCATTTAATTTAATGGCCGTATTTTGTTCTGCTGAATTGTTTGCATTCATCTTTATCCAGGTGGTTAATTATATTAGCAGGGGAGCCTCCAAGTACACAATATCCATCAGCAAAGCTTTTAGTAACCACAGCACCAGCTCCAACAATTGTAAAATCCCCCAGTTCCACACCGGGTAATATTACTGCATTCATTCCAATCCAGCAAAAGCTACCTATTTTAATAGGTTTCTCAAAATCGTGAATCGAATTATCTATTAAATTATGGTTGGCTGAAAGCAGACCTACATTAGGACCGATATTGCTGTAGTCTCCAATAATAATTCCATTGCATGCTTCAATGTAATTTCCGGGTGAGTCTCCGGGGTAAACATCTTTTCCTCTTTTTATTTTTTCCGGGCACATAATGTTACTTGTGTGGTGAATTGCCCAACTGGTCTTTGAATTTTGTCTCAATATTTTTCTAAAAATGAAATCTGCTATATAAAAATTAATCCCTACATCTTTCCGTAGATTAAATATATTTTGAATCAGATGTTTCATTTCTATGGAGCTTGTATATTTTTATTATTCAGCAATTTACATCTTTCTTTCAGCAATTTCCTTTCGTATTATTTCAAATGCCTCAGGTTTTGCTCCCAGTAAAACATGCACTGCAGTTTCATATTCCCTTGCATAATTATTATTCATGTAACTACATTTGTAAACAGTATCAAAATAGCGATTTACATTTTGTCTTTCTTTATCGTCATTGTTATCCGTTACTATAATTATATTTTTCCATTTTCCTGAGACCAGGAAATATAATCAGCGTTATAGGATAAGGTATTTATATTTTAATTTTTGAATAGTAATTGATAACTCCTGCCTGACCATAATTATAAAAACGGATGAGTGTATTTTCTTTATAATGTATAGTATTGTAAGTACTTTCAACAATCATGGCTTATTCTATCCAACCAAGCATATATGCAAAATCCTATGGTAAGGCGTGGGCTATTAATATATTTTAGCAAACAATTGTATAAAACATCCAGCACAGGATATAAAATGAATTGGGCTTATATAATAAATTAATTTGGAGCAGCACCGAAAAGATAATTAAAACAAAACACAGTACCAGTGCGAGCTAATTTCCCTTTATTGCTTCAATAGCCTTCCACACGATTACCAATGTAAGTGCACCAAACAAGGCTGAAAAAAACTTAACTCAAAAAATAGTGCCTGATCTATATGCAGGTACTCGTCCAGTTGCAATTCATAAATTGGGTCTGTTAACTGGTACTGGATAATAAATTTAAGGAGAACAAAAATAGCAAAGCAGTAAGGTCTTTTTTTGCATGATTATGTATTGAGTTTACTTTCCTGTTTCTTAAAAGGACTCTTCATTAAAGCCATAAAATCTTCATCTTTTTCGTTGGGGTAATAGCGGTCTAATCCATAACGGATTTGAGAGGGGTCTAATTTTTTAAACGTTCCCAGCAACCGGTCCCATACAGAAAGTATGGCGCCATAGTTACTGTCTGTGTAAGGTTGTTTCCAATGATGATGTACTTTATGCATATTGGGAGAAATCAGTACATAACTTAATGCCGTATCCAGCCATTTAGGTAAATTAATATTGGCATGTGTAAATGCAGTAGCAATGATTATTATTGTTTGAAAAATCATTACTGCATACATTGGAGCGCCACTCACAAAAATACCCATAAAGAAAAATATTCCCCTTAGCACACTTTCACCCGGATGATGTCGCAGGCCAGTTGTAACATCTACATTGTTATCTGCATGATGAATAACATGAAAGCGCCATAAAAAAGGAACCTTGTGTTCAGTAATATGTACCAGCCAGCCCCCAAAGAAATCAAGGGCTAAAAAAGAAATTAATATAGTGATACCAATACCTGCATTCATCCAGTAAACTAAGCCAAACTGCTGTTGCAGGCACCAATCGCTCAGCAGCACAATGAGTAAAGCTAAAAAGGTATGAATCACCAGGTGGATAACTGTAAACCCAAAGTTTACAATTGCATGCTTCAGTTTTGTTTTTTTATATGATAAATTCAATAAAGGAATGGCTCCTTCTATGATCCAGAAAAATAGTAAGCCTCCAACTAAAAAAGCCATTCTTTGAATTGGATGTTGTTCCAGTGTTTCAAAATACTGTATGAAGTTGCTAAACATATAACAGGTTTAAAAACAAAAGTTACGAATCCTTTTATAAAAAATGGTTTAACGTTTAGTTATTTGATAATTTAAACATTTAGTGAAAGCTATATACGGAAAAAATATTTAATAAAAAACAGGAAATAACCTGTTTTTTAAATGAAAATTTAAGTGTTTTTTTACATCGGTTTTTCATAGGATATTGGATTTTAAAACAGGGCTGGATTTCTATCCTGGCCCTTTTTTTATTTTATCACTTAAATTGCACTATGAATGTTTATTTCATTAGTGGATTGGCTGCAGATAACCGGGTATTTAAACACATTAAACTGCCCGAAGGATATGAAACCATTTACCTGGATTGGATAAAACCTTTAAATAATGAAACGCTTAAAGCCTATTCTATGAGGCTGGCAGAAGCTATTGATAAAAAGGAACCCTTTGTTTTAGTAGGTTTATCTATGGGTGGTATGATTGCCACAGAAATTGCCAAAGAATATAAACCCAAAGCCTGCATCTTATTTTGCAGTGTGCCTACTCACACCCAAATGCCTTATTATTATAAATGGGCTTACTTTTTAAGGCTCCATAAATTATTGCCTGTTCCCTTATTAAAAAAAATATCGATGCTTAAACGGGGATTTGCCCCCGATAATAAAACCGACCAGCAGTTGCTTAAACAGGTTATTAAAGAAAGTGATCCTGATTTTATCCGCTGGGCAATGAACGCAATACTGCAATGGAAAAATGATGTGATACCTGCACATCTCTGGCATATTCACGGAAATAAAGATGGCATTTTGCCCATAAGGTTTACAAATCCTACACATAGGGTAGCGGGTGGTAATCATTTAATGATAATGAGCAGGGCTAAAGAATTGAATGAATTTTTAAAGCAAGTACTTCCTTAATACAAAGATTTTGTTACATAGTATCGCAATTAATCTTGCAGCCAATTGCATTTGCTCAAAATCTAAAAGCAAACTCCTCTTTTCAAATATTGCCCTTTTTGCATGGTAAACGATATTTCCATTATGGAAAATGCTACATTTTACCCTCTTCTAGCAGCGTATTAATCAATTAAAGTGTCAATCAGGTTATCTCAAGAAATAAGTAATGATTGATACAAGTTCATAATCTAACGTTAAAGGAAAAACGACTGTAGATGAGTAGATGAAAATTGAGTAAATTTAGTTGCTACATGAAATATTTCATTCGTTATATAATTTTCGTTTTTTTTCTGTTTACAGGTTTTCTTTTGCATGCACAAAAGATTACTGGTACTTGGGAAGGCCAAATGAAGGGCGAATTCATTCAAATAAATGTAGATCAAAGAGGAAATGAGCTTTGTGGGTACACATACGATTATGAATTGAATAATAAAGCAAGCCACTGCGTTGCCACTTTTGAGGGAGGGTATGACTCCGAAAGAAAATTATGGTATATAAACGGAAAAAATTTTATTGAAAATACTGGATCTCATGTAAGGATGCGCATCATCCTATGGTTTGAAAAGGAGGAAGGTAGAAATACTTTGCGGGGAAAAGTATTCACAGCAACTTCCGGTAGTTATTTTTTTGAGGATGGTGATGATATTAAAATAAAGAGGGTTTCTTCCCGACCTCAGAAAATGGGAAACATTATTCCTCCCTGTTTTCCTGCGCCTGTTAAGCCGGCTATTAAACAGCCATTCACAGTAAAACCAGCAATTCCTGTAAAAACGTTACCCAAACCACAACCTCCAAAAACAAATTTAGAAAAAACTGTTCCGGCAAAACCGGTTCCTAAAAAGCCAGCGCCGACCATAGCTGTAAAACCGGCTGTACCCAAACAGGTGCCTGTAAAACCAGATACTATAAAAAAAGTAACTGCGCCTGCTAAACTTCCAATGATGCAGGCAGACAGGGAGATTATAAAAGGAATGAATGCCAGGAAAAGAACGGAGCAAAACAGGTTGCAGGTAAATGTAAAAAAGATCAATTTAAAAGTTTACGACAATGGGATTGTAGATGACGATACCGTTTCTATTTTTTATAATGGCAAATTATTGCTCAGCCACCAGCGGCTTTCTGAAACTGCAATAGAATTTAATTTAGAACTGGATGAAAATGTAATATTGCATGAGATTATTTTGTATGCCGAAAACCTTGGGGGGATCCCTCCTAATACTGCTCTTATTGTGGTAACTGCAGGGGACAAACGTTATGAACTCCGCTCCAAAGCAAGCCTTGTAGAAAATGCAGTGCTCGTATTTGAATATAAACCACCCATGTAAAGCGACCGTTTTTTTGTACATTTGAATACCCAAAATCCAATCATGACCATAAACCTGGTGAAACGTATATTTATTTGTACATATTTGTCATTTTTCCTCACAAATTGTTTTTCGCAAAATCATTTTTATACCGGTTTTTTTGCAGGCCTCGGCAATTATAAAGGAGACCTGGGAGATGCAACATTTTTACCAAAAAATGCCAATGCTGTATTTGGCCTCAGTGCTTTGTTTGAGATAAACCACCGTATGCTTATTAGGGCAGAAATTAATAATGGCAAAGTGAGTGGATCTGATAAATATGATATTAAAACAAGGAGCCGCAATTTAAGTTTCACTTCAAAAGTTACAGAGTTTGCATTATTATTTGAATATGTGTTATTTGATTTGTATGAATACAAAGTATCACCCTATTTCTTTGCGGGTATTGCTACATTTAAATTCAGCCCCTACACAAAAAATAAAAATGGTGATATCGTTTTTCTGGCAGAACAAAGTACCGAAGGACAGGGATTTTATAAAGACAGGAAAGATTATAAATTAAATCAAATAGCGATTCCTTTTGGGGGGGGAGTGCAATGGGCTTTATCTCCCAATAAACGCCTTGCTGTAGAAATAGGACTTAGAAAAACCTCTACCGATTACCTCGATGATGTAAGCACTACTTACATTGATCCTGTGTTGCTGGCACGGGAAAGAGGAAGTACTGCGGTAAGTCTTGCATACAGAGGGCAGGAGTTGCCCAATGGCAATCCATACCCTGCAGATGGAAGCATACGTGGCAATCCGGATAATAACGACTGGTATATTTTTACCGGCTTAAGTTTGAGGATTAGCCTGCAACCTAAGGGAAGACAACGCATTTATCAATACAAACCAAAAACAGCCAGAACAAGTTGCCCTACTGTTTTTTGATTTCTCTTTTCTTATGAAAAATAAAAATTGAATCTCAATAATTTTATTACAATACAGGTATAAGAATGGTTTTAAACTAATGAAAAAAAATCCTTATTGGCACTCTTTGCCTTCTTATTTTCTCCATCTGCAAAAGCCAAAATTATACATACACATATTACCTTCTTGTTTCAATACATGTCATTCCATTATAAAGATTCTTCCCTTTCTGATCTTAATGGACCATTTATCAGCTATCATTATAATGGGAAAATAGAAAACCGGGGCAATTATTTGAATGCATACGAAGAAGGGCTTTGGGAGCGATGGGATAGTATCGGCAGAAAAGTGGACTCCATTATTTACCTGGAAGGAAATAAAATGTTGAGTGCTGTATCCAGCTATCATAATAATAACCAGCTCAGTTTTTATACCTTAAAAGATAGCCTGAATAATACTTATCAAAACATTAGTTATAAAGAAAATGGAAATATAAGTTTTGAAGCTTTTTTTAAAGGAACAAAAGGAATTTTAAAAGTTTATAATAAAGACGGAAGTATAAAAACAGATTCCGTATTTTCCAGGGAACTGGTAGAGGTCAATTTTCCGGGAGGTCCGCAAGGATGGTCAAAATACCTTAGAGGGAATTTAAATGCAAATATTCCCTCAGACAATAATGCCCCAAATGGACAATATAATGTTATAATACGATTCGTGGTTAAGAAAGATGGGAGTATCGACGAAATAAAAGCTGAAACTAATTTTGGATATGGTATGAAGGAAGAAGCTATTAGGGTTATTAAAAATGGTCCTAAATGGTTACCCCCTTTAATGTATGGTTAAAAGGTAGAAGCTTATCGAAAGCAGCCTATATCATTTGTTAAGATTGGAGAATAATCTAACAAACCAGCAGCATTTAAAATACTGCCGGTTTGTTGCACTTATTTATTCAGTATCTTTTTCATTGTTGTTTTCGAAAGTTTTTTTTGCCAATAACTGCGCACTTTTCACCATCCCTATAAATTCTCTGCGATAACCTTCTTTATCATAACCCAGCGCTTTATTGGCAGATTGTAAAACGGATGCATAGGATGCCTGCGCCCTAAAATCGGATTGGCGCAGTACCAGGCCAAACTCAGCAACAGCAGCAGCAAACCTAAAGTTTTCAGAAGTTTTAAAAATGCTCACTGCTTTATCCATTACAGGATGAACAATTAGTTTACTCACCTCACTGCCGGGATTTTTGTACCTGAATTTGATGGTCATCATTTCTTCATTAAAAGAATAAGGGCTTAATGCCGTGGTCTTTTGCTGGTATTTCAATGGATCAACTCCTTTTAAAAAATCGCTTTTTACACCCACAGGGATAATCTCATACAAAGCCGTAACGGTATGGCCACTTCCCAGGTCGCCGGCATCTTTATTATCATCGTTAAAATCTTCTTTGTTCAGCATCCGGTTTTCGTACCCTACCAGGCGATAGCCCTGCACTTTAGCAGGATTAAATTCTACCTGCAGTTTTACATCTTTGGCAATGGTAAATAATGTGCCGCCAAATTCATTTACCAATACTTTTTTAGCTTCGCTCATGCCATCAATATATGCATGGTTGCCATTGCCTTTATCGGCCAGCTTTTGCATTTTATTGTCTTTATAATTTCCCATTCCATAACCCAATACTGTAAGAAAAACACCTGATTTTCTTTCTTTTTCAATCAGCCTTTCCATTTCATCATCGCTGCTCATGCCTATATTAAAATCACCATCACTGCAAAGAATCACCCGGTTGTTGCCGGCTTTATTATAATTTTCCCGGGCTGTTTTATAAGCCAGTTGTATTCCATCGCCCCCGGCAGTAGAACCGCCGGCATTTAATCTTTCCAATGCATCTTTAATGGCTGTTTTGTTGTTGCCACTTGTGGGAGGCAGCACAAGGCCTGCTGCGCCTGCATATACTACAATAGAAACTTTATCTTCTTCACGTAACTGGTCGGTAAGCAATTTTAAAGATGCTTTTACCAGTGGCAGTTTATTGGCCGTTCCCATTGAGCCCGAAACATCAATTAAAAAAACAAGATTGGATGGAGGCAGATTTTCTACCGGAATTTTTTTGCCCTGCATTCCTATCATTACCAGTTTATGTTGACTGTTCCATGGGCAATCACTCATTTCTGTAGTAAAAGAAAAGGGATCGTTGTTTTTAGGCTGCGGATAATCATATTGAAAATAGTTGATCATTTCCTCTATACGTACAGCACCTGCAGGTGGTAACTGTCCACTATTAAGCATACGACGCACATTGCTGTATGAAGCCGCATCTACATCAATAGAAAAAGTAGAAAGCGGGTTGTCTGCAGAATGTAGAAAAATGTTTTCTTTTATAAAATCATAACCTTCCGTATTATGTTCCTCATCACGGTAATAACTGTTATTTCTACCCATATCATTGGCCGATATTCCACGGGAAACAGCCGCACCGGCATGTACCATTTTTCTTTTGCCGGCATAGCCCACTACTACCACTTCGCTTAACGATGTCTTTTGGCTGATCAGGATAACATTTACAACTGTTCTTCCTTTAATTTTTTCTTCTTTAGAGGTAAATCCAACTGCAGAAAAAACCAGCACAGCATTTTTATCTGCTACGGAAATACTATAGTATCCGTTCTGATCAGATGAGATTGAAGTACTAGTCCCTTTTAAATTAATAGAAACAAATGGGATGGGGTTGCCATTGGAATCTGAAATGCTGCCGTTAACAATGATATTAATCGGCATAGTAAAACTTAATACCGCTAAAACAACCGGTATCATGAGTACAATAAATTTTTTCATAATCGTTATTTTTATACCAGATGCCCGGGATTTGAACATTACATAAATGACCTGTAATTTTTTGCATATTTTTGAAAAGTGTCATTTCTTACCAACATATCTGCTGCTGCATTACCGGATGAAGAAATGGTTGCAAAATATAAAGCAACCGGCGATCTGAAGGTATTGTCTGATTTGTACCAGCGTTACATGGATCTTTTATATGGTGTTTGTCTTAAATATTTTAAAAATGAGGAAGATGCCAAAGATGCAGTGTTGAATATATATGAAGAACTGGTGACAAAACTCCTTAAATACGAAGTAAATAATTTTAGGGCATGGGTGTACCAACTGGCAAAAAACCATTGCCTGATGAAATTGAGGTCAGACAAAAAGTTTACAAAAGCACAAATAGATATTTCCCTTATGCAAAATGAAGAAACAGTGCATCTGAACGGTGTAATGGAGAAGGAAGAACATTTTAAGCACCTCAGTTTCTGTATGGAGCAATTGGTGCCCGAACAAAAACAGGTAGTAGCGTTGTTTTACCTGGAAGAAAAATGTTACAATGAAATAACAACCCTCACAGGTATTGAATGGAAAAAAGTGAGAAGTTATATACAAAACGGAAGAAGGAATTTAAAAATATGTATGGATAAACAATTAAGTATATCCTGATGGCAGAAAATCAATTTTATAACAAACAATGGGGCGTAGAAGATTTTGAGCGCTATCATTCCGGCAAAATGCCGGATGCAGAAAAATATGCCCTGGAAAAAGCCGCATTGGATGATCCTTTTTTAGATGATGCATTAGAAGGATATGCATTTACTAAAACACCGGTTGCCGATATTGAAGCGTTAAAAAAACAGTTGTTACCTAAAGAGGAATCCTCAAAAGTTATATGGTACAAACAAAAAAGTGTAGCAGGTTTCTTAAGAGTTGCGGCAATATTAATTTTGTTTGCAGGTTTGGCCTGGTTGTTATTTCCTGACAAAGCGGATAAACCTGTAGAAATTGCATCGGTAACCGAAGAGGTAAAAACAAAAGAAGCCATCGTTGCAGATGCGGTTGAGGATACAACGGTTTCCTCCCCCTCAGCAGCAGGTAAAAAAAATGAGAAACTTCAGCCCAAACCGGAACCAATAGTTGAATCCAATGATGTTAAAAAAATAACAGATAACAGGCAGGAGGCAATTGCTGCTGCACTCACGAGGGATGATGAAGACTTTGCACGTACCAAAGACCTTACCGCAAAGGCATCTGAGTTGGCAACAGTTGATAAAAGCAAAGAACGGATCAAAACATTGAATGGTAAAGTGCCAGGAATGAATGTTACAGCAGTTAATGTAATAAAAGGAAGGGTAGTAGATGCAGAAGGACAACCGGTACCTTATGCCAGTATACAGGTGCCATCCAATAAAACAAATATAGCTGCAGATGCAAATGGTAATTTCTCTTTAATGAACAGTCAAAATGCAACCACTGTAAAGGTGGATGTAAATGCGGTAGGATTTGAAACGGCTAATACTGCCCTCAACTCAAACAGTAATGATAATAAAATTGTATTGCAGGAAAATAACCATGGATTGAGTGAGGTAGTGATAACGGGTTATGGACAAACAAAAAAAAGATCTGCTACAAGTGCTGCTACACAAACTAAAAAAGAAGCTTTTTTAAATAACGGCAATAATATCATTACCCTTAAAAATGCGATACCAAAAGCAGGCTGGGAAAACTTTAACCGGGTAATAAATGAATTTGCAAAAAATAAAAAAGTGTTGGATACTTCCGGAACTGTAATTCTTATTTTCGATATCGATTCTTTGGGAGCAGCTACAAATATCTCCATAAAAAAATCGCTCAGCGATTCCTGCGATGCCTATGCTAAACGAATGCTTGAAATTGCGCCAGCAATGAAAAAAATAAAAAAGAGCAAAAAGTTGGAAGCATTAATAAAGTTTTAAAAAAAATAAAGCACCGAATCTTATTTTATCAATTTTAAAGCCTGTATCAGCATCATAGGCGCTCTTAAAAAATCATTCTTATTGTGCAAAGCCATATCTCCCGGGCGATAGCTGCATAAAATTTCCATCAATTTAAAAAAAGAAGGCCGGATTAAAATCCAGCCCGTTTAATCTCCAATATCCTATGAAAAACCTATGTAAAAATGATACAGGGAGCAATGCTAAACAATAATTGTCGTCATTAAGATGGATGATTGTAATTAATATTTTTACAATCGTTGCTCTATACCCCAGTGCCAAAAGCCGGATTAAAATTGCTGAATAAAATTTCCATCAGGTACATAAAATATTTTTTATTCCGGTATTCAAATTTTCCTTTTAACAATTTTTAAAAAAAAATTGCAAATTATCCCTGGACTCATAACAAAATCACAAGGTTTATATTAAAATGCTCTAAATGATGATTAAATAGGTAGTTAAAGGAGGTTCATTAAAAGAAATCCACCAAATTTTACGAATGGCACGGATATTGTCTAACAGGCTTTAATTAAAAATATTTAACTATGAAAAAGATATTTCTTACATGTGCTGTAGCAGCACTTACCTTTTTGGCATCTGAAGCTCAAACAAAAAAAAGCACAGGTAAAAAGAAGGCAAAAACAACCGTTAGTTCAGAAGCTAAATTGAATGCAGATATTGCTAAAATTAAGCAGGAGAAAAAAGAAGCGATGGAGTTGCAAAGGTTAGAACGCCTTACAATAGATTCTGCCAGGAGAGCAGATGAAATGCTTGCAGAGCAAACAAAGGACATGGAAAGAATAGCATGGAAAGAGCAAAAGTTGAAAGAAGTGGACAGTACTAACCAGGCTAATTGGAAAAAACAAGCAGAAGAAAAAGATCAGTGGTATGCCACTGAAAGAAGCCAGCTTGAAATAAATAAAGCAGCAAAATTGAGCGACAACCAGGGTAGGCAGGTAAAAGCCATAAACATTTCATATAATGCAAAAGCAAAAGCAATTATTGAAAATGTTGAATTTTCTGAGGCTCAAAGGAAAGAGCAGTTAACTGCGCTTAATCTGGAAAGAAGAACAAAAATAAAAGCCATTATAGGAAATAATAAAGAAAAGAACCTGGAAAAAGAACGTAGCAAATATGCAGTAAAGCATACAGACGATAAAGAATCTGCCTGGTTAAATGAAGTAGCAATTACAAAAAATAAATAATCAACATAATTAAATCCCCTCTAAAAACACAAACGGAATTATCTTAATGATAATTCCGTTTTTATTTACAACAGTCTTTAGAAGTAGATTAATATTTTAAAATCGTTTCTTATTATTGATGAATTACCAGGATGGGTAATTTACTTTCATAAGTAAGTTTTTTAGTTCTGTTGTTTGAAAATAATTTCTCCATAAATGAATGATCTTTTTGCACTGCAATGATAAGATCAATATGCCTGTCTTTTGCAAATAAATCAATGGCTTCATGCGTATCAAATAACCTCATAAAGTAAAACTCCGGATGAAACTCTGCCAGTAACTCTTTCAAATCCTGTTTTTGTTTTTCGTATTTTTCTGTCAGTGAAATGTAATGTTCTTTATCCACATTCACTACATGTAGCTGGGGTTTGTAAAGGCTCAAAAAATCTTTGATAGGAACCGAGGGCGTTGTGTTTAAAGTATCCTTAAAATCGGATGCCAGCATAACATTTTCCATTTTGCTAAAGCTGGCATTTTCCGGAATAATTAAAACCGGGCATGCTTTGGTATCCGCCATTTTTAAGGTGTTGGTTCCAAATAAAACCTGTTCAATAGAAGACTTACCGGTAATGCCCATAATAACAAGGTCGGCATTACGATGCCTCACTGCTCTTTCCAGGCCTGTTACAAAATCATCCTCTTTGTGAGCCAAAATTTCTATATGTAGCGGGTGCTCTTTTAATAATGTTGTTTTTAACTCTTCAAGGCGTGTGTTAATCATCTCCGCTTC
This sequence comes from Chitinophagales bacterium, assembly GCA_038241275.1. GTDB lineage: Bacteria > Bacteroidota > Bacteroidia > Chitinophagales > Chitinophagaceae > Ferruginibacter. Next base: position 1,919 of record JBBRFX010000004.1, on the reverse strand, counting down.
TGATTCTTTGGAGTAGCTATGGTAGATAATCATCTTGATATCTTTATTCCCTGCTATAAATTTTGTTGCATATTGGGCAGCATTTAGTGATGTTTCTGAAAAATCTACCGGAACGATTACTGTTGTCATACTTTTTGTTATTTAACTTTAATGGATACTATCCAAATGTTTTGCATTATAGGGTACATTAACGGAGTTACATATTGGATTTATACTTATTTGCTATAGAATCCTGCAAGATACAGGATACTATAAAATAAATGGTTTTAAGTAAAAGAATAAATCTGGTTAACTTGCTTTTTTTAAATATAATTCTACCAAAAAATAAGAAATAAGTGAAAAGTTACAAAACCCTGCCATTATTTATATTTCATCATTACTACATTCCCCTTCATTAAATGCAACTCATTATTTTTAATTGCATAATGATCAATATTTCTTATTGTTTCCAATACTTTTTGCTCAAAAGCCAAATCCGGGCAACTCATCATTGTACCGGCAATATTATTAAAAACAATACGGTCATTTTTGTTGATCTCATAAATGCCAGATATCCGGTTGCAGCCGCCGGTACCGGAAAAAGTTTTTTCCGCAGGTAAAAATACCAGGTGGGCGTCTTTATTGGTACCGCTTAGTTGCACCGGTGTGTTGTTTAATTCAAACAAAACCCATTTTTTATTATTGCCCCAATCTTTATCGGGAGAAAGTTTGGGACTGCAGGAAAAAATACCTGTAAAGAGGAATAGACTAACTATAATTTGTTTCATAACATCTGGTTTACCGGCTTAAATTAAAAATTAAACCTGGTAGTTTAAAAAATATTAAAGACTATCGGGAGAGGTCTTACTGTTGGGATCTGCCAATTGTTTATCCAACATTTTTGTACTGTCACTTATTTCTTTTTCCCTGCGTTGTGCTTCGGTGGGTGGGTTTGTTTCCGTAGCATTCGCATCATTACCGGTAGTAGTTGTTGCTTCTTTGCTGGTTGTTTCAGAACATGCCGCAAAAAACAAGCTGATTAAAGCAATTACAAATAATTTTTTCATTGTTGATTTTTTTATTGATTAAAAGAAAGTAGCGTTTTATTTTAATGTTCATTAAAACTATAACTATAAAAAGCTTTAACTGGTTTTGCCAGTTGTAATTTGTTTAATAAAAAGAGAGAAACTGTCAAGGTAATATTTATACTAAAAAAAATTATTATACCATTCGTTGCAATCCTTGTAATTCCCTGTTCAGATTGAGTCAATAACTATACCATTTAAAAATATATGTTATTTTAAATGGTATAAAATATAATAAAATGTATCATATAATTTTGATAGCTGCACTGGTTAAATAAGTAAATAAAAACAAAGGAAATTAGTACATATTGGCTGCAAAATAAAACAAAAAAAAGGCCAACATTTGTTAGCCTTTTTTTTTATTTATAAAAATTAATTCTTGTGTTTAAACAAATAAAACACGCCTAATTGAAAACCTCTGTTTGTCAATTTAGAAACATCGCTTTTTGTAATATCAGATAAACCAAGATTATACCTTGCATCAACACCAAAACCTGATGCAGGATGAACATAACCTAATCCAGCTCCAACTCCAAAGTCAACAGTATTGTACTGGTCTTTGATATCTGTTTTTACATTATTTGTTTCAGACTTTGCATTAATTAAAAATCCAACCTGTGGACCTGCCTGTAATCTAAAACCATTGTCAAACATGTACTGAACCATAACAGGAACATTAATGTATCCGAGGTTAGCTTTTGTTTCAACATTAGCTATAGAATATTTTGCACCCTGCAAAGAATATACAACTTCGGGTTGCAAAGCCAGTTGGGGAGCCATGTGAATGTGCCCTAACAAGCCGGCATGAAACCCAACTTTAGTATCAAATTCCTGACCGTTTTCTACATTTAGATT
>JBBRFX010000003.1:0-54745 GCA_038241275.1 Chitinophagales bacterium | reverse complement strand
TTTATTTATAGAACTTTTAAAAATTGTCCTCTTCAAAAGCATCGGTTTTAAGTAATTAGATGTCTGCTATCAATATTCGTAATTCCATGAGGTTCATAAAATATTTTTTTTGTTACAACGTTTCTTTCACATATTTGCATTCCGTTTATTGGGTGAAACAAAAAAAATATGGCAGTTATCCCAAAATAAATATATTTGAAAATAATTTAAACGCTTTTTTTAACAATAAATTATAAATTTATTGTTCCTTTAAAGAAATCATCTATTTTTACAAACATAATAATACTTTTAAATCAACGCTTATAGAGGTAAGTCTACCTAACCAAGACAAACAAAACGCATGAAAAAAGCAACTTTGAAACTAACTGCCTTAGCTATGTTATCGGCAGGTGTAATTACTAACTCTTTTGCCCAATCTTCTGTAAACGATATTAGTGTAGTTACAACAGCTGTACCCTTTTTAAGAATTTCTCCCGATGCCCGCAGTGGTGGAATGGGTGATGTAGGTATTGCTACATCTGCAGATGCTTACTCAGGTTTTTGGAATTTAGGCAAAATTACCTTCGCTAAAAGCAACACGAATATTGGTGCAACTTATACTCCATGGCTAACTGACCTTGGTTTGAACGATGTTTATCTTGCTTCTCTTGCAGGCTATCATAAATTGGATGAGAATTCAGCAGTATCCCTTGGTCTTAGGTATTTTAGCCTGGGTAGCATTCAATTTACTGATGCTAATGGTAATCAATTAAATAATTTCCGTCCTCGTGAATTTGCAATTGAGGCTGGTTATTCAAGAAAACTATCAGGTAAATCTGGTTTAGGTTTAGGGCTTCGTTATATCAGTTCAGATTTGGCAGGTGGTACTGTAAATGGTATTACTTACAAAAAAGGAACTTCTGTAGCTGCTGATTTACACTATTATCACAATGGTTTAAAAGAAGATGGTTCTGGTTTTAACTGGGGCGCTACTTTGAGTAACCTTGGTGCAAAAATTTCTTATACACAAGATGCCAACCAAAAAGATTTTATTCCTGCCAACTTAGGTATTGGTGGTGCTTATACAAAAGTATTTGATGCAGACAGCAAAATTACTTTTGCTTTGGATTTAAATAAATTATTGGTTCCTACACCACCAAGTGTATCAGATAGCGCAGGTTTGGCTGATTACCGTTCTAAAGGCGTTGTTAGCAGTTGGTTCAGTTCATTTGGTGATGCACCTGATGGCGGTGGCGAAGAATTGAAAGAAGTAACTGCTTCAATTGGTGCTGAATACTGGTACAAAGAGCAATTTGCTTTAAGAGCTGGTTATTTCTACGAAAGTCCTGATAAAGGAAACCGTAAGTACTTTACAGTGGGTGCAGGTTTAATGTACAACATGTTTGGATTAAACTTTTCTTATCTTTTACCTTCAGGTGCTGGTATCAATCGTAATCCATTATCAAACACATTGCGTTTTTCTCTTTCATTTAATTTAGATAAATAATAAGAGTTAAAATATTTTATGAAAAAGCGTCCCTAATTTAGGGACGCTTTTTTTTTACAAAGGTTTTTTACAGAACTTCACTCAAAACTAATGTATGAATTACAGGATTGGATCGGGTGTGGACTTTCATCAATTACAGGAAGGAAGAGAATTTTGGTTGGGAGGGGTACATATTCCACATCATAAAGGTGGACTGGGACATAGCGATGCAGATGTATTATTACATGCCATATGTGATGCTTTATTAGGTGCACTTTGCCTGGGAGATATAGGCATACATTTTCCTAATACGGATGATAGCTACCTAAACATTGACAGTAAAATACTGTTATCCAAAACCTTTGATCTTATAAATGCAAAAGGATATAGCGTAGTTAATATAGACAGTACAGTTTGCCTGGAGCATCCAAAGATTATGAAATATGCCCCACAGATGCAACAGGCAATCGCTGAAATTCTTAAAATTTCTACAGATGATATTTCTATTAAGGCTACCACTACAGAAACGATGGGATTTGCCGGAAGGGAAGAAGGGCTGGTGGCTTATGCTACCGTATTACTGTCAAAATAAAGAATCATCATTCTTAAAAACAGATAAAAATCATCAAAAATATTATTTTTAAATATGAGTGTTTTAAATATCAACATTATCAACAAATCAGAAAATCCGCTTCCTCAATATGCCACTGAAGGATCTTCTGGTATGGATATAAGGGCTAATAATGAAATTCCGCTGGAATTAAAACCAATGGAAAGAATGCTAATACCTACCGGCTTATTCCTGGAGATACCAATGGGTTATGAAGCACAAATAAGGCCCCGAAGTGGTTTGGCTGTAAACAAAGGGCTTACCTGCCTTAATACACCTGGCACCATCGACAGTGATTACAGGGGAGAAGTAAAAGTGTTACTCATCAATCTTAGTAACGAAGTACAAATTATTCAATGGGGCGAACGTATTGCCCAAATGGTGTTTGTTAAAATTGATATTGCCCAACTTACATTGGTACAGCAATTGAATGATACACAAAGAGCAGCAGGTGGTTTTGGACACACCGGTATTAAATAACACTTATTAAATCTTACATGAAACTATTTTTTATACTTCTTTCCTGCGTATCTCCGTTTTTATGGATGAGTTGTAATACCACAAAGGCCATAAACAAAGTGATTGCACCAAAAGACTCTGTTGTTGTTTTAGAAAGTAGTGCATTTACAAAAGACTCTTTGATGTTAGCAACCAATACAGTTGAAAATCTTTCTAAAAACCATATAGACTTTAAGACTTTTTCTGCCAAAATAAAAGTAGATGTAGAAGATGCTAAAGGCAGGCAACCCGATATTATTGCCACACTAAGAATGATAAAAGATAGTGCCATCTGGATATCTCTTACTGCCACTTTCATTAATATTGAAGTGTATAGAATTTATATTACAAAGGATAGTGTAATACTGATGAACAAGCAGGAAAAAGAAGTGCAATACCGCTCATTAGACTATCTGCAGGAAGTAACACAGATACCTTTTGATTTTAAAACCATCCAGGATATTTTACTGGGTAACCCGGTATTTTTTTCTGATAGCAGAGCAGGTTTTAAAAGACTTGAGCAATTTGTGTTGGTTTCTGCCATTGGCAATGACTTTAAAAATTTGCTTACGCTTTCTGCCAATAATAATTTACTGCTGCATAGTAAACTGGATGATGTAGATATTTACAGAAACAGAACTGCCAGTATTTCATATGATGATTATGTAAATAACAATGAACGATCTTTCTCTACTAAAAGGCAGATCATTATTTCTGAAAAAAATAAAATAGATATTCGGTTAAACTTTAAGCAGTTTGAGTTTAACAAAGAATTATCAGTGAGTTTTTCTGTTCCAAAAAATTATAAGAAGAAATAATCGTTATTTTTATTGGAATGGCTTTATGAAAAATGCACTGTTTTTCAATCCTGTTTCTATTTTTGTAACTCCCATTAAATATTGGTTATGCTAAAATATTTTTTTTCTGCACTGTTACTTTGTTCAGTTACTCTTTTTGCACAGGCACAAAGCCGTGAAGAACTGGAAAAACAGCGCCAGCAATTGCGTAAAGAAATAGAGGAAACAGAAAAAGAGTTGAATAGAAATAAAGCAAAAACAAAAGAAAGCCTTGCCCAATGGAGATTGATTAATAACAAGGTTTCACTTCAGGATCGTGTAATAGTAAATATCAGTAAGGACTTACGTTTACTGGATAATAATATTTACAGTATCCAGAAAGATGTGAATCGTTATGACCGTTTACTGGATACCCTTAAGCAGGAATATGCAAAAAGTATGGTATATGCTTATAAGAACCAAAGCAATTACCAGTTTATGAATTTCATATTTTCTGCTTCCAGTTTTAATGATGCCATTAAAAGAATTACCTATTTAAAAAGTTACAGAAACTACCAGCAGATACAGGGAGAAAATATTTTGCGTACACAGGAACTTCGCAAAAAAAGAATCGTAGATCTTGGTGGAAGTAAAAAACAAAAAAGCACTACACTGCAGGTGCAAAGTAAAGAACTGGCTACACTGGAATCTCAACAAAAAGAAAAGGACCGGATACTGTCCGAACTTAAGAAGCAGGGGAAAACCCTGAACAACCAGATAGCCGCCAAGAAAAAGCAAATGCAAAAAGTGAGCAATGCCATTGCATCTGCTATTAAAAAAGCACAGGATGCCGCAAGGAGAGAAGCGATAGCCCAAGCTAAGGCAGAAGAAGCTAATAGAAAAGAACGTGAAAAAGCAAATGAGAAAAGTATAGCTAAAAACGACGCAAAAGATAATACAGGATCTTCCAATACTAAGTCTGTTGCAACAACAAGGGTAGCAGCACCCGCCAAAAAACCTGCAGGTGTAAGTGTATTGTTAAATTCAGAAAATATAGCGCTCAATAACAGCTTTGAAAAGAACAGGGGAACTTTGCCCTGGCCAGTGGAAGCCGGTTATGTAATGATGCATTATGGCGCCAATAAACTACCCAGTGGAAGTGATATTGTTATAACCAATGTTACCATTGCTTCAGATATCGGCAACCCGGTAAAATCAGTATTTGCAGGAACAGTTTCCACAGTTTTATCTATAGAGGATATGCAGGTAGTGATTATCCAGCATGGTAAATATTTTACTACTTACAGTAATCTTACCGGTGTAAATGTAAAAGTGGGTCAGGATGTAAACACGGGTCAAACAATAGGCAGGGTAGGCGCAGATTTGCAGGGGGTAGGTGCAATAGATTTCTTTATGAGTAATGAAACCAGCAACTTTGATCCGGAAAAATGGTTGCGCAGAAAGTAACCATCACAGCAATCTTTCATATAATTTTTCATAGATCGGTACAATGTTCGATATGTCAAACTTTTTAGCCTGTGTCAAAGCATTGGCTTTAAAAGTTTGGTAGGTATCTTCATTTTGCAAAATACTTACGGCATTTCTACTCATATCTTCCACGTCTCCTATATTGCTCATAAATCCGCAATAGCCGTTGATATTTATTTCGGGTAATCCTCCTGCATTAGTAGAAATTACAGGTACTTCTGCTGCCATAGCTTCCAGGGCCGCCAATCCAAAACTTTCATATTCACTGGGTAATAAAAATAAATCGGCAATAGGTAAGATATCTTCCATCTGCTCCTGTTTCCCCAGGAATTTAATTTCATGACCATATTCACACTCCCTGCTAATTTGTTCTATCCTTACTCTTTCTGGTCCGTCGCCTATCAATAATAATTTGGAAGGAATCGTTTTGTTCAATAATAAAAATGTTTGCAACACATCATCTACTCTTTTTACTTTTCTAAAATTGGAGGCATGCACAATAATTCTTTCTCCATTGGGGGCAATCAGTTTTTTAAATGCATCTACCGGTTTTTTATTAAACCTTGCCACATCTACAAAGTTGTAAATAACTTCTATGGGTTTGGTAATTTTGAAGTTTCTATAGGTTTCTTCTTTAAGGTTATTTGATACAGCAGTAAGCACATCACTTTCTTCCATCGAAAAAGTTACTACCGGGCTATATGTTTTATCACGCCCCACCAATGTAATGTCAGTGCCATGAAGCGTAGTGATTACCGGAATTTTTTTATTTTGTTTTGCCAGTATTTGCTTGGCCATATAAGCGGCTGCAGCGTGTGGTATTGCATAATGTACGTGTAAGATATCTATGTCATGATTGTTTACCACATCTACCATTGTACTTGCCAATGCTGTTTCGTATGGAGGATAATCAAACAAAGGATAAGTGGGAACCCTTACTTCATGATAAAATATATTGGCATGAAAACCCGATAATCTCACAGGCTGCTGGTAAGTAATAAAATGTATATTATGACCAGTATCTGCCAGTGCTTTACCCAGTTCTGTTGCCAGTACCCCGCTTCCTCCAAAAGTGGGGTAACAAACGATGGCTATATTCATATCATTAATTTATTGTTGAGTTCAAAAATGAATATGCAAATTACCGATAATCAATGGAGATATTTTTATTTAATAGGATTGATGGTAAATCATTAAGTTTGTTTTCTAGAACAAATCTTATGACCAAAAAGTTTTTTTTCTTTCTCCCGGCAATTTTTATTCATCTTTCAATGCTGGCTCAAAGCTCCGATGCCACAACCATAAAAAAAATTTCGGATGAGATAATGAGCAACAGTGGGGCATACGAAAATCTCCGTTTTCTCACAAAAAATATCGGGCCAAGGTTAAGTGGATCTGCCAATGCGCAAAAAGCGGTGGAAGCAACCGCACGCATGCTGCGGGAAGCAGGTGCTGATACCGTTTACCTGCAGCCTTGTATGGTGCCATACTGGGTAAGGGGAGCAAAGGAAACAGGCTATATTAAACTGGCCAATGGAACAAAGTACAACCTAAAATTAACTGCGCTGGGAAATGCAGTGGGCAGCGGCAGCAAGGGCGTGCAGAGTACAGTAATTGAAGTTAGCAGCATGCAGGAGCTGCATAACCTTGGCGAAAAAAATATAAAAGGAAAAATTGTTTTCTTTAATATTCCAATGAACCCAACTTATGTAAGAACTTTTAGGGCTTACGGTGAAGCTGGTATTGGCCGCAGGATAGGTCCGGCACAGGCTGCAAAGTATGGAGCCATTGCTGTAATGGTTCGCTCACTGGCAAGTAACATAGATGAATACCCGCATACAGGTGCTACCCAATACAATGATTCTTTTCCAAAAATACCTGCAGTAGCCATCAGCACAAAAGATGCAGAATGGCTAAGCATGCAGTTGAAGAAAAATATGCAACTGAGTGCCTTTTTTAAAACTAATTGTCAAATGTTGCCGGATGCACTTTCTTATAATGTGGTGGGAGAAATAAGAGGGTCAACCAATCCGGAGCAGATACTAACAACAGGTGGCCACCTGGATAGCTGGGATATATGTGAAGGTGCGCATGATGATGGGGCAGGTTGTGTGCAGAGCATAGAAATCTTAAGGGCCATAAGGGCATTAGGGATACAACCCAAAAGAACCATCCGTGCGGTAATGTTTATGAATGAAGAAAACGGCGGCAGGGGAGGCAAAGCTTATCTGCAAAATGCAAAGGATAAAAAAGAGCAACATATTTTTGCGTTGGAAAGCGATGCAGGAGGATTTACACCCCGTGGATTTGGATTGGATATGAGTGAAGAAAAGCGAAATAAAATGATAAGCTGGAAACCCTTGTTTTTAGAATATGGGGTTTATGATATTGCAGCGGGAGGGGGAGGTTCGGATATTGCTCCGCTGAAAGAATTAGGAACAGCCTTAGCCGGACTTATGCCGGATAGCCAACGGTATTTTGACCTGCATCACGCTGCAAGTGATACCTTTGAGGCAGTAAGTAAAAGAGAGCTGGACCTTGGAGCAGTGAATATGGCAGCTTTAATATGGCTGGTGAGTGAGTATGGATTATAAATATGTTGATCATCGTACAGAAAAAAAATAATATGGAAGCATTAACCAATCAACCATTGCTGCCTAAAAAAAGCGGCTTTAAAAAATTTATGAGAATATTATTATTTATAATAATTGTAGTACTGGCTTTTGTAATGTGGTGGAAATATTTTTATGTTTTTGGAGAAGGCGTAAAGTCTGGCGAATTGAATTATGTGGTTAAAAAAGGCAATATATTTAAAACCTACGAAGGAAAACTTATTCAATCCGGATTCAGGTCTAAGGCAGCAGGAACAGTACAATCCTATGAGTTTGAATTTTCGGTTGTAAATGACAGTATTGCCAATATCCTGATGAATAACAGCGGTAGCTATTTTGATTTGCATTACAAAGAATACAAGAGCACATTGCCATGGAGAGGCTTTAGTCCTTATATTGTAGATAGAATTATTAAAATGGAAAAAGTGGCCAGGTAATTTTTACTTTTCTGCATACAATAAAAAGATAGCCGGTTGTTTATGAAGTTCCGGCTTTTTATTTATCCATTCGGCAATAGTTTTTGTTTGAATATTTTCATTGGAAGCAGTAATATTTACAGCAACGCAGAGTTTGGTTTGGCCGCTGCAGTTTTTAATAAGTGCTTCCAGTAATTGATTATTGCGATAAGGTGTTTCAATAAATATTTTTGTGCTGTTGTTTTTTTGAGATGCCGCTTCCAGTTCTTTTATTTTCTTGCTTCTTTCCAGGTTATCTATCGGAAGGTAACCAACAAATTCAAATTGTTGCCCGTTCATTCCGCTGGCCATTAAAGACAATAATATAGAACTTGGGCCAACGAGCGGTTTTACAACACAATTTAATTGTTGTGCTGCAGCTATCAATACCTGGCCGGGATCTGCAATGCCGGGGCAGCCTGCTTCGCTGATGATGGCAATATTTTTATTTTCTTTTATTTTTTGCCTAAACTGAATTAATTGTTCCTCTTCTGCTTTGTGTATGGCAAACCATTCGTAATCATCTATCACAATACTTTTGTCCATACTTTTTAAAAACCTGCGGGCAGTTCTTTCATTCTCTGCAAAGATCACCGTACATTGTTTTACAGCTTCCATCACATACAAAGGAATGGTTTGATTGGCATCTTCTGCCAATGTGCAGGGAATAAGATAAATGGTAGACATCATCAGGTGATAATTATATGACTTTTTCTGGCTGATAATAAACTGATGGTTGCAGCTATCACTGCATAGCTGGGCGCCAGCAGCCATCCAACTACTGGAATGAGGTGCATAACATAAAAAACAATACCATTGCCAATAGCCAAACCTTTGTGCATGCCAATAAATTCAATGCTTTGAGAAGAACTTAATTTGTTTCTTTCGCTGCTGTAGTCGAGCATGGAAAATCCAAAATAATAGCATTCAACCAGTAATGCTACCAACGGAGCTATCCATCCAAAGAGAGGGATAAATGATAAGATGAGTATGCTGATAACATAAACAGTTTGCCATAATAAATTTCTTAAGGCAATTTTTACTCCACGGGCAGCATCTTTTAATAATTGTTTAACGCTAAAAGGAAAATCTTTCCCCTCCATAATGCTCTCTGTTTTTTCGCTCAGGTATGCAAATAAAGGAGAACCGATTATTAGAAATAGAAATTTAAAAAGAGAAAAATAAAATAGCAGCAATACCAATCTTAAAATGATTTGGCCTACAATGAAGAAAAAATTAATCCAGCTATCCTGCATTTTATCAAGCCAGTTTTTTACACCCGATTTTAATAATAAAAATTCAATGGCCGTGTTACTGGAGGTCCAAAACAGGTACATACCTCCTAAAAATAAAATGGTATAAATCAAACCCGGTATCAATATCCATTTCCACAGTTTATGTTTAACGATAAACTGGTGAGCATGCATATATGACTGAAAGGAGATAATAATTTCTTTTAACATGGATATAAATGATCAATGGTCAAAAAAGGCAATCGTGAATGTTGAAACCTGCTGCCTGCAGCAGGGGTAAAAGCAGAAAGCAGAAAGGTTATTAATATTTGCAAATCATATAAATCAACTTTCAACCATGTGCTTTCAAACAACACTTAAGCCTTAAAGGTATTAAAACATTCAAAACAAACATGTTTAAAAAATTGAGTGGTTATTTTTTTTGTTAAATAATCGTTTTCATATTTTTACTGTTCACTTTTAGATAAATGAAAAAACTTCCTTTACAATTTTATGAGCAAGCAGATGTGGTTGCCATAGCCAGGGAATTAATAGGGAAAATTGTAGTAACCAATTTTAATGGAAAGATTACCAGCGGCCGAATTGTGGAAACGGAGGCCTATGTAGCATTTACAGATAAAGCTTCGCATGCTTATAAAGGCAGGCGCACTGCACGCAATGAGCATATGTATGCTGCAGCAGGCACTGCGTATATCTATATCTGTTATGGTATGCACCAAATGCTTAATGTAGTTACCAATAAAAAAGATATTCCGGATGCAGTGCTGATAAGAGCATTGGAGCCAATAGAAGGAATAGACGAGATGCTGCAAAGAACAGGAAAACCACAATTGGATTTTTCACTTACAAGGGGGCCGGGTAATGTGGGTAAAGCCCTTGGGATATTTAAAGAGCATTCAGGTATTCATTTGAGGCACGATCAGATTTATATTGCAGAAGATAAAAATTTTGATATGCAGCAGCAGGTTATTGGGGTGAGCCAAAGAATAGGAATAGCATCAGCAGAAGAGGATGCCTTACTTCCTTACCGCTTTTTTTTAAAAGGAAATAAATATGTTAGTGGGGGAAGAGGTCAGTAGTCAATGGTCAGTAGTCAATAGTCCATTGTTTTGTTTAGCCGATAGTGAGAAAATTTTAATAGCAGTTAAAGATAGGTACAAATCGATTTTCAACATAAACCAATGACTAAATGACCCAATGACTTTTTTAAAACTTCACTCAACAAAATTTAACTAAAACCTGGGGCAAGGGATACCTTTAGATTCTGCAGGCCTTTTGATATAAATAATAGATATTTCAGAACCACCACGGTTACCCGTAGCCGCTTTTAAACTGCTTATGTTTATATCGTAACTGGCTCCAATTCTCATGCCTGCAAACTCAAGCCCGATATAAGGGATAATTGCATCATTCAAACGAATCCAGGAGCCCAGGTACACATTGGTAGGATTCACATTGTCATTATTTGCATTTAAACCAACGGCAGCACCAATAGTAGTTTCGCTTGCTTTATTTTGTATTTGGTGAATAGCAGATGTGCTTAGTGAAACAACATCAGACAGGTAAAATGTACCTCCTGCATGAACTGTAATACGACCTGCCAGGTACCAGTTTTTATCTTTAAAACTTACCTGCGGCCTGTTGATATGATACATGGAAGCCCCTACATAATAATTATTTTCTCCATTGGTTGAACCTGAGAATAAAACACCTGCATTCACATCGAAATAACTCTGGTTATTTCCGTTTGTAAGAATATCAGTTGTAGTACCGGTAAATCCGTTTTGCGTAAGCATGTCTTCAAAAGTAAGTTTGCTTACATCCAGGTTCATACTGCTGTAGGTTCCCTGGAAACCGGCACCAATGGTGTTGTAACCATTTTCATCCAATGCTTTATGATAAGAAAGAGAAAGAGAACCATAATTAAGCTTTAACTGGCTGTTGGCACTTGCATCCGAAACGCCGGAAATACCCACACCAAATACATCATTCTCCGGAATACGTTTTTGTAAAACAGGAAAATCTATAGACGCACTTGTAGTTACATAAGCTTTGGGTATAGAAGGCCACTGATCCCTGTGGTTGGCAGCCAGTCTCCACGATCCATCAAATTTACCTGTAAATGCAGGGTTTAAAGTAAGCGGTGAAGCGAAGAATTGGGAAAAATGCGGGTCCTGCGCTTTAACTATTAAAGCTGCAAACACACATATACAAATTAAAAGGTATTTTCTCATCATGGTCTATTCTAAAAATTAAAGATAAGCAAACGAGTCAAAATGCTGCTCCATATATTAAAAAGCATTCAAAAAATTGTGGTAAACACTCAAATTGTACGGGGTATATCAGATGTTTTATACCAGGTAAGCTTGTTTTTAAAAATATTTGCCTAAGAAGGCTGATCCTTTTTTTAGTTCTGCATCTTGGTTCCAAAGGCCAGGTCGCCGGCATCTCCCAGGCCCGGAACAATATATCCTTTGGCAGTAAGTTCATCATCAATATCTCCACACCAAATAGTGGCTTTAGGCTCTGCTCTTAGCACATATTCAATCCCCACGGTGCAGGCAATTGCGCATACAATATGAATAGATTTAATATCACCTTCTGCCTTTAGGTATTGAATGGATTTTACAAGAGATGCCCCGGTAGCCAGCATAGGGTCACTAATAATTACCACCCTGCCATCCAGTTCGGGGCAACTCATATATTCCATGCTTATCTCAAAACTACCGTCTGGATGGTGTTTCCTGTAAGCGCTTAAAAAGGCATTGTCAGCATGATCAAAAAAGTTAAGCAGGCCATTATGCATAGCCAGCCCGGCTCTCAGGATGGTTGCCAGTACGGGTTGCTCTTTCAGAACTTTACAGGTAGCCAATCCCATAGGGGTGGTTACTTCTTTGTCTTCAGTTTCCAGTTGTTTGCTTATTTCATAACCAATCACTTCTGCAATACGTTCCAGGTTGCGCCTAAAACGCAAACGGTCATTTTGCACATCTACGTTTCTTAACTCACTTACCCAGTTACTCACCAATGAATGTTGTTTGCTAAAATTATGTACCATAACTTTTTTGTAATCGGTTTATTTGTGTAAATACGGCAAAGCCCGCAGGTTAATTTTAACTTTACATCCGCACAAATCTATAATAAAATAAGAGAGTATCCCTTATTTTTGATTACTCTTTTAATAAAAAACTTAACCCGGATATTAAAATGAAAAAACGCATCATTGGTTTCTGCACTATCGCACTTTTATGCACAGCATGCAATAATGCTGAGCAAAAAGAAAAAGCCGGCAAGGATAAATATGAAAACAGCAAATTATCCCTTGAAGAGATAGAAAAAAAATCACCTGTCCGTTTTCTTTCTGTTTCCGGTAACGGCAAGAAGAATTTATTAGGGCAAACGGTTGTTAAAGGTAAAGTGCATAACAATGCCAAAATGGTTACTTACAAAGATGTAGATATAAAATTATTTTTTTACAGCAAAACGGGAACCCTGCTGCAGGAAGATCAGGAAGTGGTGTACGAATCCGTTGCTCCCGGCACAACAGTTAACTTTAAATCAAAATATTTTTCGCCCAAAGGAACCGATAGTATTGCAATGAAAATTGTGTCGGCAAAGCATTGAGAGGTGTATGGTGAAAGGTGAAAGGTGAAAAGTGAAAAGTGAAAGGTGAAAAGTGAAAAGTGAAAGGTGAAAAGTGAAAGGTGAAAAGTGAAAGGTGAAAAGTGAAAGGTGAAAGGTGAAAAGTGAAAGGTGAAAAGTGAAAGGTGAAAAGTGAAAGGTGAGAAATTTTAGGCTTGCAGGCAAATTAATGAACTAACAAATTATAAAAACCTCAAACCTCAAACCTCAAACCTCAAACCTCAAACCTCAAACCTTAAACCTCAAACCTCAAACCTCAAACGTTAAACCTTAAACCTCAAACGATTTCCAGAAAAGAAAAACTATCACCATCAAACAAACCCTTATCACTTAATTTAAGGTGAGGGATTACCAGTAATGCCATAAAGGATAAAGTCATAAAGGGTGCAGCAAGGGGGCTGCCCAGTTCCTGTTTTACAAAATGATCAATGGCAGTATAATCTGCGGCAACTCTATAGCCATCTGCTGCACTCATTAGTCCGGCAACCGGCAAAGGCAATATTTTTTCTTCATCCCTGCTCACTGCACTTACACCTCCCCGTTGTTGTATAATCAGGTTTACTGCTTTGCAAATACTTTCATCATCTACACCCACTGCTACAATATTATGGCTATCATGTGCTACCGATGAAGCAAGAGCGCCTTTTTGAATACCAATGTTTTTAATAAACGCTTTGGCCACCGGTGCATTGCTGTAACGGTTTACTACCACCATCTTTAAAATATCTTTTGCTGTGTTGCTTACCAGGTTACCATTTTGTATAGTAGCTTCTGTAAATATTTTATTGGTAATGAGCTGTCCTTCCAATGCTTCAATTACCGGTATTTGGCCGGTTGAAATATCTGCAGGCATTTCAAAATCGCCCACAGATTTTTCATCACAATTAAATTCATTAATAATGCCGGATGGTTTGGTGTGGATAAATGAAATGCCATTTTCTGCCAGCAGCGCTCCATTGATGTAGGTTTGTAAAACAGTAAAATTAACAAGGTCTTTTAATACAATAAAATCAGCAGCATCACCAACTCTTAAAATTCCATTATCCATCTTGTAATGCAACACAGGGTTGATACAGGCTGCCTGTAATACTTTAAATACATCAATACCGTAAGCTACCGCCCTGGCACAAAGCAAATTAATATGACCTTCTACCAAACTGTCGGGATGTTTGTCGTCGCTGCAAAACATCATGTGCTCAAAGTGGTCATGCATGAGCGGTATCAAAGCATCAAAATTTTTGGCAGCGCTGCCTTCACGAATTAATATCTTCATCCCATAACTTAATTTTTCACGGGCTTCTTCTTCTGTAAAACATTCATGATCGGTGCTAATGCCTGCATCAATATATTTTTTGGCCATTGCTCCTCTAAGTCCCGGGGCGTGGCCGTCTACCGGCTTATTGTATTTTTTAGAAGCGGCTATTTTTTTCATCACTTCTTCATCTGCATTTAATACCCCCGGAAAATTCATCATTTCACTCAGGTATTTAATTTCCGGCATAGCCAGCAGGGTTTCCACATCTGTGGCATTTAATGCAGCCCCGGCGGTTTCAAAAATAGTGGCAGGTACACAACTGGGCGCTCCAAAATGAAATTTAAAAGGAACGGTATTGCCATTTTTAATCATAAACTGCACTCCGGCCATTCCACAAACATTGGCAATTTCATGCGGATCGCTGATGGTGCCTGTAGTACCATGCACCACGGCTAATTTTGCAAATTCTGATGGTACCAGCATGCTGCTTTCTATATGCACATGGCTGTCTATAAAACCTGGAATAATAAAAGAGGCTCCTGTTTCCGCAGTTTCACTGAGTGTTTTAATGGAACTTATTTTGCCCTCCTTTACGGTTATTTCTCCAGAAAAAAATCGTTTTTCTGTTATATCTGCAATATTTCCTTTGATATTAAATGTAGCTGTCATTCTTTTTTAAACTGGTTATTGTTATGGGTGGCTTCTAATGCTTTTAAAAGGTTTGGCAAAAGTATGTTCAATATTTTTTTTATACTATCTTGCTTCCCGTAATTATAAAATAATATTGGAAATATCATTAAAATTAAACCAAAAAAACAATGAAAACATTTAAATCACTTTTTGTAGCAGCAATGAGTTTTGCTACCATTACGGTATCTGCCCAAACTGCAGATGAAATCGTAAATAAACATATAACTGCTTTGGGTGGTGCCGATAAACTGGCTTCCCTTAAAACAGTAAAAATGGAAGGTACTATGAACACACAGGGAATTGATGTGGCTTTAACCATAACTAAAAAGCATTTGGCGGGTATGAGAATGGATATGGAAATTATGGGCACATCTAATTACCAAATAGCCACACCTACACAGGGTTGGGTGTTTATGCCGGTAATGCAGCAGACAGAACCACAGCCAATGGATGCAGAGCAGATTAAAAGTGTACAAAGCCAGATGGATATTCAAGGTGCATTGTTTAATTTTAAAGAAAAAGGATTCACGATCGAATCTTTGGGAACTGAGAAAGTAGATGGTAAAGATGCTTATAAATTAAAAGTTGTTAAAAATGGTAAAGATGTTTTTTACTTTATTGATGCGGCTTCTAATTTTATAATAAAAACAACTTCAAAAATAAGTGCACAAGGTCAGGAGATGGATGTAGAAACAACTTTTGCAGATTACAAACAAAATGCAGATGGTTACTGGTTTTCTTATACCAATAACACAACCCAGGGTACTATCACTTTCGATAAGATATCATCCAATTTACCTGTGGATGATAAACTTTTTACCAACTAATAATCTTTTGTAAATAAATTAAAAAATGCCCTGCTACTGCGGGGCATTTTTGTATAACAAAGAAGTTATTATGTCTATTTTATTTAGCAGTAATCTATTTTTATTTTTTTAAACTTTTGCAGAAAAAAATCAGCAACCGCCTTTCCACTTGCCTTCTACGCTTTCTTAAATATCATCATTATCTAAAAGGTCTGGCCGCCTGTTTTTGGTATGTTGTACCGATTGTTCATACCTCCATTCATCAATCAGTTTATGGTTGCCGCTTATGAGAACCTCCGGCACTTTCCAACCACGAAAAATTTCCGGTCTGGTATAAACGGGCGGAGACAACAGGTTATCCTGAAAGGAATCAGTAAGCGCAGAAGTTTCGTCATTAAGAACACCAGGTAATAAGCGGCCAATCGCATCCGTTAGTACGGCGGCTGCCAGTTCACCGCCACTAAGTACATAATCACCAATAGATATTTCCCTGGTAATAAAATGATCCCTCACCCGCTGGTCTATCCCTTTATAATGCCCGCATATCATCATCAGGTTATTCTTTACTGAAAGGTTGTTGGCCATTTGCTGGTTCAGCGTTTCACCATCGGGGCTCAGGTATATGATCTCGTCGTAGGTACTGTTTTTTTGTAGGCTTTCAATTGCATTCACCAAAGGCTCGGCCATCATCACCATTCCTGCCCCTCCGCCAAAAGCATAATCATCTACCTGTGCCCTTGCATAAGTGGTATATTCTCTCAGGTTTATCACATTCACTTTTAGCAAACCTTTATCCTGTGCACGTTTCATAATTGAATGAGCAAAAGGCGATGTGAGCAAATCAGGAACAACGGTGATTATATCTATGGTCATGGTGAATGGGTGAATGGGTGAATGGGTCAATGGTGAATGGTGAATGGTCAATGGGTCAATGGTCAATGGGTCAATAGTGAATGGAAAATAGTTAGAGGCTAACTGCTATCAACTATCAACTATCAACTATCAACTATCTGCTATCAGCACCACAAGATAATTCAATCTTTAGCTTTTCTTCTATGCTCCCATAAACCCATCAATATCCCTCTTTTGTTTTTTTGTAGGTCGTCCTACTTTACTTAATCGTTTACCAGTATGAAAAACTGCGGCCTGGAATTTAATCCGATCGAGCTCTTCGGCTGGAGTGATATCTATATAATATTTTATAGCTTCTGCAAATTGTACCCTGCTATGCAACAAGCCGGTAACTTTTATCACCCATTTTTTTGCTTCAGTCTTTACTTCATATTCATCATTAATATTTACAGACCTGGATGCTTTGGCTGAGTTGCCCAGGAATTTTATTTTGCCCTTATCACATGCATCTGCTGCCTGGCTCCTCGTTTTAAAAAAACGAATGCTCCATAAATATTTATCTAATCTCAGTTTTTCGGGTTGCAACATCATTTGTAAAAGGTTGAACGTTTTAGGTTTCACATTATTAAAATATCTAAAATAATCAATTAAGAGGGTTAGTATTAATTGCTAACTGCCAATTGCAAAAATACCTGCATTTTTCTAAATCCTTTTCATTTAACAACATGGTTTGCTCAAGCTCTTTGTTAATTACTTATTTTTAGTGCCTTAAAATAAAAACCTATGAGGTATCAATTCAAATTTCTTGTAATCATTTTTTGTACGATATGGCAAGGTATCATTGCACAAAACAGAGGGATCAACTGGACGCCCGATGGCACCGGATTTTATACCATCAAAGAAGGAAACATACTGCGCAATGATCCAAAAACAGATGCTCAAACAGTAGTTATCGCAAAAGAGCAATTAATGGCTGCCGGCAGCACCTCTCCATTAAAAGTTCAGTCTTTTGATTACAGCCCTGATAAAAATAAAATATTATTGTTTTCCAATACCGTGAAAGTTTGGCGTTATAATACCCGTGGCGATTATTGGGTTATAACTGCTGCAGGCAGCCAGTTAAAACAATTAGGAAAAGGCCTTGCACCACAATCATTGATGTTTGCCAAATTTTCGCCCGATAGCCGTTTCGTAGCATATGTAAGCGAACATAATTTATTTGTAGAAGATGTAAACAGCGGTCAGATACGCAAGCTAACGAGCGACGGTAGCCGAAAATTAATCAATGGTACTTTTGACTGGGTGTATGAAGAAGAGTTTGGTTGCAGGGATGGTTTTAGATGGAGCCCCGACGGGCGGCAAATTGCTTTTTGGCAGGTAGATGCCAGAAAGATCAGGGATTATTATATGCTAAATACCACCGATTCTGTTTACTCTAAAGTGGTACCTGTTGAATATCCAAAAGTAGGAGAAGCACCATCACCGGTTCGAATAGGCGTGGTTACATTAACCGGAGGTTTTATCCGCTGGATGAATATAGCAGGCGATCCACAGCAACATTATATTCCCCGCATGGAATGGAGCGGCCCCAACGAACTAATAGTGCAGCAACTGGATCGTAAACAGCAGGAAAGTAAATTAATCTATTGTAAAACTACAGATGGCAGCACTAGTACTTTTTGGGCAGAAAATGACGAAGCCTGGGTAGATTTGAATACGGATAATCCTGGGGGCTGGAACTGGATAAACAAAGGCCAGGAATTTTTATGGGTGAGCGAAAAAGATGGCTGGCGTCATATTTACAAGATTAGCCGTGATGGTAAAACAGTGAGCCTGCTTACCAAAGGCAACTATGATATTGGTAAAATTGTTTCCGTAGATGAAGCGATGAACTATATTTATTTCACTGCATCGCCTGCAAGCGCCACACAAAATTATTTGTACAGGATACGGATTAATAATACCAAAGATGAACCCGAGCTGGTATCGGCTGCTGCGCAAAAAGGAACACATCAATACCAGGTATCGCCCACCGGAAAAATTGCCAGGCATACTTTTAGTAATTACAATACAGCACCGGTTACAGAGTGGATAACGTTGCCGGATAACCGCCCAATGAATGCATCAAAAAGTATAGCTTCCAATATTAAAACAGATGGTTCTATAAATGTAGAGTATGTAAAAATTACAACAGAAGATAATATTGTGCTGGATGCATGGATAAACAAACCCGCCAACTTTAACCCCAATAAAAAATACCCGGTTGTATTTTATGTGTATGGCGAACCTGCAGCTACCACTACCGATGACAGTTATGGCAACCATAATAATTTTTTATACGATGGCGATATGGCTGCAGATGGATATGTGCAGGTAGCACTGGATAACCGTGGTACGCCTGCATTAAAAGGGGCAGCATGGCGAAAATCTATTTATCGTAAAATTGGAAGTGTAAATATCCGGGACATGGCCATGGGGGCAAAAAAAATCCTGGAGTTTCCTTACATGGATAAAAACCGTGTAGCCGTATGGGGCTGGAGTGGTGGAGGATCATCTACCTTACACCTGCTCTTTCGTTATCCCGATATTTTTCAAACGGGTATTGCTATTGCAGCAGTAGCTAACCAGTTAAATTATGATAATATTTACCAGGAGCGCTACATGGGACTGCCACAGGAAAATCGTGCAGATTTTGTAAATGGTTCTCCCATTAGTTATGTAAAGGGGCTTAAAGGAAACCTTTTATATATACACGGTACCGGGGATGATAATGTACATTACAGCAATGCCGAAATGCTGATAAATGAACTGGTAAAATACAACAAACAATTTCAGATGATGGCCTACCCCAACCGCACCCACAGCATTAATGAAGGGGAGGGTACCACTACCCATTTATCTACATTGTACACACAGTTTTTAAAACAACATTGTGCACCCGGTGGCAGGTAGGCATTTATAAACTGTCTTAAAAATCACAACGGCGAAGCCGTTGTGATTTGCTTTCAACTACAGGGATTTTAATTCGCCGGTATGTGCCGATTCAAAAATAAGTTGCTCATCCTTTGTTTTAAGATAAGCAGGGTTACCAAAATAAATGCTGCGTTTTATGATAGGTTTATTTTGTAAAGCCCATTTTAGCTTTTGCATTGCTAATGGCTTTTTGTAATTTTTGTTTAATCATTTTAGCTTCGGGCATTTCGGTTAAATAATTGGCCACTCTTATCCTTTTTTCATCAATCATTAAAAGTTCCATTATTTCTGTTTTATTATCGGCACATAATATTAAACCAACGGGAGGTTCTTCGTGCCGCCTCATTTCATATTTTTCTAACCAGCGCAGGTATAGTTCCATTTGCGATTTATAACTGTGTTTAAATTTGCCCAGTTTTAATTCTATGGCTACCATCCTGTTTAATCCCCTGTGATAAAAAAGCAGGTCTAAACTAAAATCTTCGCCATCAATGATCATCTTTTTTTGGCGGCTTAAAAAAGCAAAGTCATTACCTATTTCGGTAATAAATTTTTGTAATTCTACAAGTATCGATGTTTCTAAATCTTTTTCGCTATAGGTATCTTTAAGGTCTAAAAAGTCGAGCAAATAATCATCCCTGAATACAATATTTTCTGTAAATTTCTTTTGCTTTTGTAATTGTTTTAACTCCTGCAATATTAATTTTTGCGGTTTTTTGCTTAGTGCTGTTCTTTCAAAAAGCATTGAGTTGATGCGGTCTCTCAGCTCCCGTACATTCCAATGCTCTATCTGGCACAACTGTATATAATAGTTACGTGCAAGGTTGTTTTTTACATTGGTTAACTCTATAAAATGGCTCCAGCTTAAAAGTGGCGACAGTGTTGCCACAATCTTTATTTTAGAAAAAGCCTTATAAAATCTTCTTATGCGGTGCAATGAAGATGTGGTATAACCTTTTCCAAACTGCTGCATCAAAAGTGGCGACAGTGTTGCCACAATCTCTAAACCATAGTGTTCATCTACGTTTGCTATACGCTCGTCTATATGTTTTCCAATATTCCAGTTTAGTAAAGTAAGCTCATTATTTACCTGTTGTATTACCTGCTCTTTACTTTTATTAATCAGTACAGCAATTTCTGCAAACAATATTTTACTTTGTTTTTGTATCGTTGCTTTAGAAAGCCTGGTTATTTTATTCATGCTATATTTTTTTAAATACAGTAGTTGATCGTTATCCGGCAGAGATTTATTTGCATTTATTATTTAAAAATCCGGTTATACTTTTTTGGTTAAAGGCTCTGAATTATTTTTAAAAGTAATTTTAAAATGCGATACTTTCAAAAAGCAATGGGGTCAACTTTTGTTTTTAGATAAGCAGGGTTACTCAAGTAATGAGTGCTTTTAATCTTAGTGGGTAATAAAAAATAGCATAGAGAGTGCTTGAATTTTTAATTTCAATTTTTTTGGGAGTAGCTCATAAACAATAGGCTAAACGGGTTCTACACACAATGTAACACATATCTAAATCAAAAAATTTCTTCCCTAAGGTTAATGGTATGCATAGAAAAGCCGGTGGGCGATTTTTCATGTGCAATGGATCAATTGGATCTACTTATAATTTTAAAAGCATTACCAATGCAGGCAAAGAATGGATACTGCAAACTGATGAAATAAAATTGCTGGTAAACAAAAAACCATTCCGGCTGTATTTTTATAATAATAACGGTGTATTACTAAATGGAGATGACGAAAGCCTTGGCATTAGCTGGCGGGAAACCAGGTGAGCAATTATAAAAAATTGCATGCCGATGAAAAGTTTATAGGGCCTGACGAAAAAACAGGGGGTATCAATCGCCGTGGATCATTCTTCAGGCATTGGAACAGTGATGTACCGGCTTATGTTATAGATAAGGATCCGCTTTATTCTACTATACCTTTTTTTGTTGGGGTACACGGTACCGTTAGTTATGGTATTTTCTTCGACAATACCCATCATTCCTATTTTAATTTTGGCGGAGGTGCCCATGAAGAATTGTTTCGTTTTGGTGCTGATGATGGAGAAATAAATTATGATTCAAAAGTAGTATCTACAGAAAATTTTTCAGGATATCTTGGATGTATGGTTTTATAAAAAGCCATAATTTTTTTCATGTCTGTTTCATAATCGGAAACGTATACAGGAGTATTGGCAATGCCGGCTACCTTTTTTTTATAATCGATATAACCCAATAGTATAGGAACATTGGCAGTTTTAGCCACCTGGTAAAAACCAGTTTTCCATTTTTCATTTCTACTCCTTGTTCCTTCGGGAGTGATAAGGATGATCAGATTGTCGTGGGTATTAAAAAGGTCTGACATAGCATTTATAAAACTAGGCCTGTCATTGTTGGGTCCCCTCGGCGTTCTGTCGATTGCAATAGCGCCCAATGGTTTCATTAAAAGATTAAATGGAAACTTCATCCATTCCTTTTTTACAGTAAAGCGTATGGGTAACCGGTATATGGTAAATGTGGCCATAGAATACCAAAAGTCCCAATTACTGGTATGGGGTGCAGCAATGATGATGCACTTATTAATTTGTGGCGGCAGGTTACTATCTGTTTTCCAGCCTGTTAATTTAAAAATCCAAATACATATCAGCCTGATCATATCGTGAAAGTAAGGATAAAATAGTTTGTTAATTCAAATTAATGTTTAAACATTAAAAAGAAATTTTTCCCTATCTTTGCAAAAGAAAATAATTAAACATTTAAAAAAAGATCATGAATTTAATTGATAACCTCCAGTGGAGGTATGCTACTAAAAAAATGACAGGCGAGAAAATAAGCCAAAATGCCCTTGATAATATATTGGAAGCCACCAGGCTTTCTGCCTCTTCCTATGGCTTGCAACCATATAACATAATGGTAGTGAGTAATCCTGAAATTAAGCAACAATTGTTGCCAGCCGCTTATGGCCAAACGCAGATAACCGATAGCTCTCACCTGCTTATTTTTAGCATTTGGGAAAACATTAGCGATTTGCAGGTAAATAATTACATAAAGGATATTGCTGAAACAAGGGGAATTTCGGTAGAAGCATTAAAGAGTTTTGCTGATACCATTTTGGGAACGGTTAAAAATTTAACCACAGAACAGCAACAGGTTTGGGCTTCAAAGCAGGCTTATATTGCATTGGGTACAGCATTGATTGCAGCAGCAGAACAACAAGTGGATGCAACACCAATGGAAGGGTTTATACCCGCCGAGTTTGACAGCATACTGGGATTAAAAGAAAAAGGTTTAAAGTCGGTAGTGGTGCTGGCTTTAGGCAGAAGGAGTGAACAGGATTCGTTGTCTAATGCGCTAAAAGTAAGAAGGGCTAAAGATTCATTCTACAGTTTTGTAGATTAAGGGGGGTAGTTTTAAGCAGAGAAAAGTGTAAGTAATTACACTTTTCTCTTTTGCGGGAAAACATTTATGACTAGCGCACAAATATTTCCTTTTTAAAGAAACCCTTTAACGTGCAATATTGAGAGATAAAAGCGTATTTGCCTTTTGCATACTGGCCTTTGAGCGTAAAGAGTAAAAACAACATCACAGAAGCGCCGGCTTTAAAAAAAAACTCTAATCCTTTTTTAAAGACACCGGTATTTCCCTGCTCAGAAAACACTCTTTTTTTTTCTTCGTTACCCGTCTTTAAAAAAAGCCTTTTAAAATTATTTATCTCCAGGCGCTGCGCATCTATGTAATGGTATAACCAAGCATCCGGAACAAAAAATATTTGGTCGGTATATTTTTTTACCTGATAAAAAATATATTTATCATCACTTCTAAATTGGAGGGCATTATTAAATCCGCCGGCTTTTTCCAGTATCGCTTTTTTATAAGCCATGTTGCAACCAACCGGGTATTTCATTTTTTTTGAGAAAGATAAAACAGAGGAGCCAAAATCTATTTTGCCAATAAATCCATTTAAATATTTACTCATCCATTCAGGTTCTTTGCCATCCTCATATCTGGGAATCACTTTTCCTCCTGCACCATCTGCATTGGGATAAGCCTGAAAAAAAAGCAACATCGCTTTTAAATAGCCCGGCGATAGAACAGCATCATCATCTACATAATTTATGACTGCTGAATTGGATTCTTTAACAGCCCTGTTGCGTGCAAAGGATAACCCTTTTTTTTCTTCAAAAAAATAACGAATATTTAGTTGCGTATTAGAAGCAATAAATTGTTGGGTAATTATTGCGGTTTCATCTGTACTGTTATTGTCAATAACAATGAGTTCAAATTTTTCAGGCGAAAGGGTTTGTCCTTTAATGCTTTCAAATGCTTCGGGCAAATAACGGCATCGGTTATACGTGCATATTACCAGGCTGATCTCGTAACCTTTTACCATTCTTTAGTGTAAGCTTTTAAAAATTAATTATACTTTGCCGGGATACGCTTTTAGCGCCAGTTCCAGGCAATCCATTGCTTTATTAATATCATCAATATTTAAAACATAGGCAAGGCGAACTTCATTTTTACCAAGTCCTGGCGTGCTGTAAAAACCGGTAGCAGGTGCCAGCATGATTGTCTGTCCTTCGTGGGTAAAGTCTTCGAGTAACCATTGACAGAATTTATCGCTGTCATCAATCGGCAAACGGGCCATTGCATAAAAAGCACCACCCGGATTGGGACAAAAAACACCCGGCATTTCGTTGAGCCTTTTTACAATTGTATCCCTGCGAAGTTTATACTCTGCCCTGGTATCATCAAAATAATTTTCCGGCAGGTCAATGGCAGCTTCGCCAAGTATTTGTGCATATGCTGGTGGGCTAAGTCTTGCCTGGGCAAATTTCATAGCAGCATCCAATACGGATTTATTTTTTGTGATCAATGCCCCGATACGGCCACCGCAGGCACTATATCTTTTGCTGATGGTGTCCATGAGTACCACATGTTGTTCTGCTCCTTTTAAATGCATCGCACTGGTATGAGTGCCTTCATAACAAAACTCACGGTAAGCTTCATCTGCAAATAAATAAAGGTTATGTTTAAGAGCGATCTCTTTTAGGGTTTCCATTTCTGCAGCACTGTACAGGTAACCGGTAGGGTTATTGGGACTGCAAACCATAATGGCCTTTGTTTTAGGCGTAATAGCTTTTTCAAAATCGGCTATTGCGGGTAAAGCAAAACCATTTTCTATACTGCTGCTGATGGGTTTTACAACCACATCGGCCTGTATGGCAAAACCATTATAGTTGGCATAAAAAGGTTCGGGAATAATTACTTCATCACCAGAATCAAGGCATGCCATAAAGCCAAATAAAATTGCTTCGCTGCCACCGGTGGTAACGATGATTTCGGTTGGCGTAATGTCTATATTATTATGTGCATAATAGCCAACCAGTTTTTTACGATAGCTTTCATTGCCTGCACTATGGCTGTATTCCAATACTTTAAAGTTGGCGTTCTTTACTGCATCCAGGCATAGTTTAGGCGTTTCTACATCCGGTTGGCCAATATTAAGATGGTATACTTTGGTGCCTTTTTTTTTGGCAGCTTCTGCAAACGGAACCAGTTTGCGAATAGGAGAAGCGGGCATTTCCTGCCCACGATGGCTGATATGTAACATAATACAAAGTTAAGAGGAATTACGAATGAAGAATAACGAATGTGGAATGGGGTGTATTATTTTTGAAAATCTATTTACATTAATCCACCCTATCATAAAAACCTGCAAGGTGAAAATTTTCTACATTCATAATTAGTTATTGGAAATTCTAAGAGGAATTACGAATGAAGAATAACGAATGTGGAATAGGGTGTATTATTTTAGAAAGCCTATTTACGTTAATCAATCTTATTATAAAAACCTGCAAGGTGAAAATTTTCTATATTCATAATTAGTTATTGGAAATTCTAAGAGGAATTACGAATGAAGAATAACGAATGTGGAATGGGTTGTATTATTTTAGAAAAGCTATTTACATTAATCAACTTTATCATAAAATCTGCCAGGTGAAATCTTTCTACATTCATAATTCGTTATAGGAAATTCAAATTAGCAAAGCTTTTTATTCTTCATAAAACTTTACATTATGTTGTTTTAAAAAAGCCTTGATTGCATTTACATGAATACATTGCCCAAGGTGAATAAAGGAATAATCAGAAACTTTTTTTATGCTGGTATTTACCATAATCTCTTTATCAACCAAATCAAAACCAAGGTGCAGGTGTTTGGTGCTAAACTGCATGCCATACACAACTCCATTACTGTCAAATAATGGGCCTCCGCTTTGGCCACGAAGGCCGGGCGTGCTTAACTCTATTCCGTATAGTCCATGAGGTTCATCTGCCAAAAACCTGGTAACCATTCCCTCTATTGGAAAACGGGGTGAAACATTAATACCAGTGCTTGTCCATTCAATATCATCAGTTGTAGTATTATAAGTGAAATTGGTAAATTCCGGGAAAGGAAAACCAAGGCGGCATAAAAACTTACCCTGCTGAATATTACTTTCATCTTTTACAAACTTTGCATATGCTCCGTAATGCAGTTTATTATAATCATTGAATTTTATGATGGCCAAATCCAGGGTAGGGTGAAGGTTAAAAGTAAATCCACTCATGGTATCTACACAGTCTACAAAATTATTTTTTAGCTGAATGGTATTGGCTGCATTCATTTTATATTTCAACTCCAACCCTTTTAGTAATTGTTTTTGTTTGGAGTCGTTGGCTATTAATTGCCTTTCTGCTTTAAACTTTTGATAATGCCCGTTAATGGCTTCTGCTGATAAAAGCATTTCTGCAATATGCTTGCAGGTGATGGCATATCCATCTTCATTTACAAAAAATAAAGTGCCTGCTGAGGGGATCACCTGCTTGCCTGCATAAGTGCGTAGAATACTATGTACGGGCCTGGTAAATTGGGCAACTCTTTCTATAGCTTTAATAAACATCTTGAATGTATTTATAATTTTTTAAAAGAACTGGCAAATAAAAAACCCCGGTTTATAAGCCGGAGTTTTTTAATAAGATTTACTGACTATTGAATGTTAGTTCTTGTGCGTTTTTGCTTTTTGACCATTTGTAGCAGAAGATTTTTCTACCAAAGATGCAGTCTTTAAAACAGCAGGTTTAAGTTTAGCAAAGTCTTCTTCGCTCAACACTTCACCCTTAATAGTGATGCTTTTTAATTCATCTACTCCTGCAAACTTAACTGTCATTGTTTTTGTAAATGCTCCAACGCTTGCAGCATTGTAAGTAGCGGTAATTACACCATTTTTTCCGGGAGCTATTGGAGATTTGGTATAATCGCCAATGGTACAACCACAGGTAGGATTAGCTGTTTCAATAATCAATGGTTCCTGACTAACATTTGACACCTGAAAAGTTGCAGTTGTAGGATTGCTTACTTTAATTTTTCCAAGATCAATTGTTTCAGATTTGAATGCTGCAACATCAGCTACTTTTTTTTGTGCAACAGCAATAGTAGTTACTGCAAAGGCAGCGAGTGTAAATAAGATTTTTTTCATGTAGTTATGTTTTTAATATTAATTTTTTAAATCATTTACACCTGCATTGGCCGGAGCACTGGCTGCTGGTGTTTTCCAAACTTCACCTTTAATGATTAACTGTTTTGTTTGAGTGCCATTATAGGTAATAGTTACAGGTTTTGTAAAAGGGCCTTCTGCTGCAGCATTGTACCCAACTGTAATTTTTGCAGTAGATCCTGGTTCAATGGCTTTTTCTCTATCCCATTCCGGTGTAGTGCATCCGCAACTTGCCTGAACATTGTCAATCTTAAGTGCAGTTTTACCAGTATTGGAAACTTCAAATACGTAAGTTACCGGTTTTCCCTGTGGAATTTTACCAAAATCATGCTCCATTTCTTTTAAAGCCAGGGCTTCTTCAGTAGTAATTTTAGCTACATCTGCAGTGGCAGGAACAGCAGCCACGGGATGATTATGACCTTCGTGCTGTGCATATGTCAGCATAGAAAGGCATGTAAAAGCTGATAAGAATAATATTTTTTTCATTTTTCTAAATTTTATAAGAGGTACCAAAGATAATAAAACGTTTTATTACTCAGTAAATTGTAATAGACTTAGTAGTTATTTAACAAAGAAGTACAAATTCAATACTTTTGCCACCATAACATGTTATAAAAATATGCCTAATCAAACAGAAGCTGCATTAAAGGAAAAATTAAGTTTCGATACTTTTAGAAACGAAGTATTAAGAGACTATCGTATAGCCTGCGAGAGCCGGCAAACAAGTTTGCTGGGTCGTAAAGAAGTGCTGACAGGGAAGGCTAAATTTGGCATATTTGGCGATGGAAAGGAGGTTGCCCAACTTGCGATGGCAAAATTTTTTAAACCAGGAGATTTTCGTTCCGGTTATTATAGAGATCAAACATTTATGTTTGCAACGGGCCTTGCTACTGTAGAACAATTGTTTTCTCAACTATATGCCGACCCGGATGTAAATAATGAACCTTTTAGTGCCGGCAGGCAAATGAATGCTCACTTTGCTACCAAAATGGTAGATGAAGAGGGCAATTGGCTCCCGCTTGCACATTTAAAAAATGTATCAAGTGATATTGCACCTACAGCCGGGCAAATGCCAAGGGCATTGGGATTGGCATTTACTTCCAAAATGTTTAGGAATGTTCCCCAATTACAATCTTTCCCTGAATTGAGTAATAATGGAAATGAAATATGTTTCAGCACCATTGGAGATGCATCTACCAGCGAAGGTCATTTTTGGGAAACCATTAATGCTGCGGGTGTATTGCAGGTTCCGCTGGCGGCATTTGTATGGGATGATGGGTATGGTATTTCTGTGCCAAAAAAATATCAAACTACCAAGGGTTCTATTTCTGATGCATTGTCTGGTATGCAGCAGCAGGACGGAACCAATGGCATTAATATTTATAAATTAAAAGGATGGGATTATGCCGGCATGTGCGAAATACTGGAACATGCCATTCAACAAATACGGGATACACATACCCCGGCTTTATTTCATGTAGAGGAAATAACGCAACCCCAGGGACATTCTACATCGGGTAGCCATGAGCGTTATAAAGATATAGAAAGGCTGGCTTGGGAAAAAGAATGGGATTGTATTAAACAAATGAGAGAGTGGATTTTAGAAAATGCCCTGGCAGAGGAAGAGGAATTAGACGAAATAGAAAAATTAGCAGCAACTTTTGTAAGAGAAAGTAAGCAAAGTGCATGGGATAAATATTTTACTCCTATAAAAGCTATGGTGGCAGAAGTAGTTCATTTGCTTGGCAATGCTGAGGCTTTACATCCCGATATAAAAAAGCACACTACAGAACTGGCAGACTTAAGAGAACCTATGAGAAGGGATATTCTTAAAACATTATTTACATGCATACAAATTATGCCTGCATCGCATGAAGCTGCCAGTGAGGTAAGTGCATATTATTTTCACCTGCTTAAAAAAAGCGAAGCCTTGTATGACAGTCAGCTTTATAATGAAGGATCAAAGTCTGCATTAAAAGTTCCAGTCATCCCGGTCTATTATAAAGATGATAGTGCAATGGTGAATGGATTTGAAATATTGAATAAATATTTTGATCAATTGTTTACTGCCAATCCTAAAGTAGCCGCATTTGGCGAAGACCTTGGTCATATTGGTGATGTGAACCAGGGCTTTAGCGGCCTGCAGGAAAAACATGGCAAACACCGTATTTTCGATACAGGTATTCGAGAGCTTACCATTATGGGACAGGGAATTGGTATGGCATTACGTGGATTAAGACCTATTGCAGAAATACAATACCTCGATTACCTTTTATATGGTTTGCAGCCATTGAGCGATGATGTGGCAACTACCCATTTTCGCACTGCAGGCCAGCAAAGTGTTCCATTAATTGTACGCACCCGTGGCCACAGGCTGGAAGGTATATGGCATAGCGGTTCACCCATGGGGATGATCATCAATGCGCTAAGGGGAATGTATGTATGCGTACCCCGCAATATGACACAGGCAGTAGGAATGTATAATACAATGCTGCAAAGCAACGACCCCGCACTTATTATTGAATGCCTTAATGGATACCGGCTTAAAGAAAAATTACCATCCAATTTACTGGCTTACACAGTGCCACTGGGAATTCCGGAAATTATTAAAAAAGGAGATGATATTACGCTGGTAAGTTATGGTTCTACTTTAAGAATTGTGCAGGAAGCTGCTGCCACTTTAGAGAAAACGGGCATCCACTGCGAAGTGATAGACGTACAAACATTATTACCATTTGATATTAATCACAGCATTGTAGCATCATTGAAAAAAACAAGCCGTATCTTATTTATAGATGAAGATGTTCCGGGCGGGGCTGCAGCCTATATGTTTAATAAGGTGATGGAAGAACAAAAAGGTTACAAATACCTGGATGTTTCGCCACGCACACTCACTGCCAAAGCGCACCGGCCGGGTTATGGCAGTGATGGAGATTATTTTGCAAAGCCCAATACAGAAGATGTAGTAAGAGTAGTGAAGGAAATGATGGCTGAATAAGAACTACTGAATAATATTTTGAGGGAACCGGTTGGTTCCCTTTTTTAATTTATAATATTCCTCCCCCTTTTTAAATTATTTGAGAAGAATTTTGCCCAATCTATTTTTTTAATGGCTTAAAATTTCTATCTTATAGAACTAAATTATTTTTAAATCTAAATTCATATTATCATGGCTATTGTAAAAGTTATCGAATTAATTGCTTCTTCTACCGTAGGAATAGAAGATGCCATTCAGCAGGCAGTAAACGAAGCATCCAAAACTGTGCGTAATATTGATTCCGTTTACGTAAAAGATATTAAAGCCCATGTAAAGGATGGCAAAGTAAGCACCTATGGGGTGGTTTGTAAAGTATCTTTCAGGCTTGATTAATTATTTTATCATCAAAAATTTTAAAAGCTCACTTTACCGGTGGGCTTTTTTTATTTAAGATTATGATACACTTTTTGCACATCCTCATCCTGTTCCAGTTTATCTACCAGTTTCAGCACATCATTGGCTTCTTCTTCTCCCAGTTCCACTGTGGTTGTTGGAATTCGGGTAAGCTCTGCCGTTATTACTTCAAATTTTTTCTCATCCAGCGCCTTGGCCATATGACCGTATTCATTAAACGGCGTACGGATAACGATATTTCCTTCTGCATCCTCACCAATTTCTTCAAGGCCAAAATCAATCAGTTCCAGTTCCAGGTCATCCACATTTTGTCCGGCGGATTTTATTTTAAATTCTGCCATATGATTAAAGCCAAAACTTACACTTCCGCTGGTTCCCAGCGAACCATGACCTTTTGTAAAATGCATTCTTACGTTGGCCACTGTTCTGGTAGAATTATCAGTGGCAGTTTCTACCATCACAGCCACTCCGTGCGGAGCATATCCTTCATATAAAATTTCTTCGTAGTTGCTGGTATCTTTACCCATGGCCCTTTTAATGGCAGCTTCCACCCTGTCTTTTGGCATACCGCATGCCCGGGCATTCAGGTAACATCTTCTCAATGCCGGGTTATTATCCGGGTCTGGTCCACTAGCCTTCACAGCAATAGCTATTTCTTTTCCAATTCTGGTAAAGTTTTTAGCCATTTTATCCCAACGGGCAAACATGGAGCTTTTTCGTACTTCAAATATCCTTCCCATAGAATGTTTATTTTTTTATTAGATGATTTGTAAATGGTCAATGGTTGTAAGGGCTGCAAATTTAAGAAAGATAGGAACACGGATCACAATGAATTAAACTAAGGATAGAACAAGGCATACCAATGGTTTAGTAGATTGCAAAATTTTTGTAAATGGGATAAAGTATTTTTATTTTATGTAAATGGTTTTTAATTTTTATCACTGTTCATTTGCCCTTTCCATCTCCTCCATGTATCTGCCTTATATTTGCCGCATGCAACAGCTATTTTCTTACGAACAGTTATTTAATTTTTCAAATGCTATTTTTCTAAAAATCGGTTGCTCTGCAACAGATGCCGATACTGCAACCAGGGTGTTGCTCAGTGCCGACCTTAGGGGTGTAGATAGCCATGGAGTGGCCCGCCTTGGTGGATATGTAAGACTGTGGCAAACGCAACGCATCAATGCAACACCCGATATAAAAATTATTCATGAAACACCCAGTACAGCCGTAGTGGATGGAGATAGTGGATTGGGATTGGTAGTAGCTCCGGCAGCCATGCAGGTAGCAATCAATAAAGCCCTGCTGGTGGGTACCGGCTGGGTAAGTGTGCAAAACAGTAATCATTTTGGCATAGCCGGTTATCATGCAATGATGGCACTGCCCCATGATATGATTGGCATTGCCATGACGAATGCTTCTGCACTGGTGGCACCTACATTTTCTACCGAAAAATTATTAGGCACCAATCCTATTGCTGTTGCTATCCCTGCCGGGGATGAACAGCCTTTTGTTGCCGATTTTGCTACCACTACCGCAGCCAACGGAAAACTGGAGATGCTGCAAAGAAAAAATAAACCCACTCCTGGCGGATGGGTGCAAACAAAAGATGGCAGCCCCAGCACCGATGCATCCGAATTAAAACAGGGAGGAGCGCTGCTTCCATTAGGTGGCGACAGGGAACATGGCAGCCACAAAGGATATATGCTGGGCAGTGTAGTAGATATCTTTTCTGCCATTTTAAGTGGTGCTAATTATGGGCCATGGGTTCCACCTTTTCCTGCATATATTCCCATGCCCGAAAATATGCCGGGCAAAGGAATCGGTCATTTTTTTGGGGCAATGCGCATTGATGCTTTTAGACCCGCAGCCGATTTTAAAACCAACATGGATCAATGGATCCGCCGTTTTAAAACAGCCCAAACCATTGATGGTATTCAATCGGTAATTATACCCGGCGAGCCCGAAACGGCTATGGAAGCAATGCACAGGGAAAATGGGATACCGCTTATACCTGCAGTGATAGATGATCTTAAAAAATTAGCAGCAGATTTTTCCATAAACTTTTAAAGATTTAATGTTGATAGTGCAGCATAACATTCACATATTAACTCTTTGTAAAAAACATCCTTATGAGATTATTATGGATATTAATTGTAATAAGTACTTTTTCTTCATGCTGGCCTAAAGTAAAACCTGGCGAACCTCGAAACAACACTCAAAAAGTTTTTGGATACAAACCAGTTTACGGAGCAGAAACTTTTGCAAAAAAAATTATATATGCCAATACTCCACAGCCGGTTGTAGCTGCGGGAAACATTTATGTAAAAGGAGACTTAATTTACCAGGTAGAAACAGGCAAAGGAATTCACGTTATTGATAATCGCATACCAGCCCAGGCAAGCAGGGTAGGGTTTTTAACCATTAATGGTTCTTCTGAAATATCTATTAAGGGTGATTTTTTATATACCAATAGTTACGACGATTTGGTAGTGGTGGATATGAGTAATATAAACAGCATTAGTGAAGTGAAAAGAGTGAAAGGTGCCTTTCCGGAAGGAAGAACCAATTATTTCTTTGTTCAGCCGCCTGAACCTGGTTATTACGAATGCCCCCGTTATGACAGCGTTGTCATTGGTTGGAAAAAAGATTCTGTTCAGGCCGGATGTTATAAAAATTAACGGACAAAACCATTATCATGAAACTCACGCTTAATAAATTTATCGCTCTCCTGTTTGCAAGTTTTTTATTATGGTCCTGTACAAAAGATGGCAGCAATAATGCTGCATCGGCTGCGGGCAAAGGAGGTTCACTCTCCAGGTTTACCATCGTAGGCAATTTTTTGTATGTGGTAGACAATCATTTTTTATATTCTTATAACATTAGCAGCCCAACTAACCCGGTAAAGACAAATACCTCTGCCATCAATTTTGATATAGAAACCATTTATCCTTTCAATAACAGGTTATTTATTGGAACAAGAACAGGTTTGTATATTTATTCTATTGATACGCCTTCTATTCCATCAAAGTTGGCTGAGGCAAGGCATGCACGTAGTTGTGATCCGGTAGTTGCCAATGATTCGATAGCCTTTGTTACATTAAAAGGTAATTCTAATTGCGGTCCTGCAGAAAGTGGTTTATATGTTCATTCCATCAAAAATATTTTTCAACCTGTTCTTATTAAAAAAGTATTGATCAATAGCCCTGAAGGATTGGGGCTGCAGGGCTCCACTCTATACATTTGTTGTAATAATGAAGGGCTAAAAGTTTTTGATGTATCTCAGCCGGCAAATCCTGCCGAAATAAGAACCGTTACCGGCGCCTATTTTAAAGATGTGATTCCTTACGGAAATTTATTAATCTGTTATGTGAGCTCAGGTATTATCCTTTATGATATTACAGCCCCCACCAATCCGGTGTTACTAAAACATATTACAAACTGATATTTATTTCATCTCTGTTTTACTTGTAATATATTTGCAGTTCTGAAAATTTAAAGATCAGCTTACAAGTACGATGAAAGTAATGAAATTTGGCGGCACCAGCGTAGGCAAGCCGCACAGGATGAAAGAAGTTGCACAATTAATAAGTGCAAGTGAAGAACCCAAAATTGTAATATTATCTGCATTAAGTGGAACCACCAATGCCCTGGTAGAAATCAGCACACTGCTGTCTACAAATGACAGAACCACAGCGCAGGAAAAAATTAATGCACTGGAAGCCAACTACCAACAGTTTATTACAGAATTGCTAAGCGATGAACTTGTTTTGGCTAAAGCCAAAAAAGTACTCGCAGAACACTTTGAATTTTTAAGTATCATTTTAAAAATTTCTTTTAGCGAAGCCTTAAATAAAGATATTTTAGCCCAGGGAGAATTATTGAGCACCAAACTATTTTGCCTTTACCTGGAAGAACAACAGGTGGATCACCGCTTAATTCCGGCGCTCGATTTTATGAGCCTCGATAACCAGGACGAACCCCAGGTAGGTACCATTAAAGTAAAGTTGGCGCAGATATTACAAAAGCATAAAGATGTTGGCATTTTTGTAACGCAGGGATACATAACCCGCAATGCAAAAGGCGAGGTGGATAACTTAAAAAGAGGTGGAAGTGATTATAGTGCATCGTTGATTGCAGCAGCTATTAATGCCAGTGTGTGCGAAATATGGACCGATATAGATGGTATGCACAAC
Source organism: Chitinophagales bacterium (assembly GCA_038241275.1). Taxonomy (GTDB): domain Bacteria; phylum Bacteroidota; class Bacteroidia; order Chitinophagales; family Chitinophagaceae; genus Ferruginibacter. The sequence goes on along the minus strand of JBBRFX010000003.1, from coordinate 20,254 downwards.
AACGACCCCCGTGTAGTTAAAAGCACCCGGGCAATAGAGCAACTGAGTTTTGAAGAAGCTGCGGAGCTGGCTTATTTTGGTGCTAAAATTTTGCACCCTGCCAGCATATGGCCTGCACAATTATACAATGTGCCGGTAAAATTATTAAATACCATGCAGCCTTCTGCAAAAGGTACATTGATTACAGAACAAGCCGGTAGCACTGGTGTAAAAGCAGTAGCCGCCAAAGACAATATCACAGCGATAAAAATAAAAAGCAGCCGGATGCTGCTGGCTTATGGGTTTTTAAGAAAAGTATTTGAAGTATTTGAAAAATACCGAACTTCTATAGATATGATCACAACGTCTGAAGTGGCCGTTTCTGTTACCATAGACAGTGATCAGTTTGTTAAAGAAATAACAAAAGAACTGGAAGCATTTGGTACCGTGGAAATTGATACTGATCAAACGATTGTGTCTATTGTTGGTAATGAGATTACTGAAACAAAAGAAATCATCTACCATCTTTTTGAGTCTTTAAAAGACATACCGGTACGGATGATTAGTTATGGTGGCAGCAGGCATAACATTTCTTTATTAATACCCGGAAGTTACAAATTCCAAACCCTGCAGGTTTTGAATAAGGGGTTGTTTGGGTTGGATTAAATTTTAATACTACATAAATATTATAAAATAACCCTGCAGCAATGTGGGGTTTTTATATATAGATATTGGCTTTAATAATGGTAAAAAGTATGCTGCCCGCTACTATTATTAGCAGGCCCACGATATAAAAATTAATTAATTTATCAGCCTATACAATATATAATTATCAATATGCGTTAATACATTGGTTTTTCATAGGATATTGGATTAATACGGGCTTTGATTTCTATCATGGCCCCTTTTTTTTGCCCATAAGTCTTGTTTTACCATACATCCTGTTTTTAAAAATGAATGTTGCCATATATTGAACGGGGCAATAATAAAATGATCCTACTGGCTATTTCCATGTTTACTTAATTTAATAAGCATAAAAAAAACTCCCGCAAGGGGAGTTTCTGAAAAATTATAATTTTATTTCTTATAGTATAATCATTGAATCTCCATAACTGAAGAAACGGTATTTATCCTTGATCGCTTTTTTATAAGCTTCCATCATTAAATCGTAGCCTGCAAATGCACAAGCCATAATTAATAAACTCGTTTTTGGCAGGTGAAAATTAGTTACCAATGAATCGGCAATATTAAAATTATATGGAGGATGAATAAAATGGTTGGTCCATCCTTCGCTTGGTTTTAATAATTTTTGTGCCGTGTAAGAAGTTTCCATAGCACGCATGGTAGTGGTACCTATAGAGCAAATTCTGTGACCGCCCTCTTTAGCTTTGTTCACAATGCTGCAGGCTGTTTCATTAATCTGGTAATACTCTGCATCCATTTTATGTTTGCTCAGGTCTTCTACTTCAATTGGGCGAAAAGTTCCCAGGCCGGTATGCAGGGTAACTTCTGCAAAACGAACTCCCTGTATCTCTAATCTTTTAATTAGTTCTTTGCTAAAGTGCAGGCCCGCTGTAGGTGCAGCCACGGCGCCTTCATGTTTTGCATAAACCGTTTGATAGCGTTCTTTATCTTCTTCTTCGGGTTTGCGTTTAATATATTTGGGCAGGGGCGTTTCTCCCATAATGTCCAGCATCTGCCTGAATTCTTCATCGGTGCCATCCCACAAAAAGCGGATTGTACGGCCACGGCTGGTGGTATTGTCTATCACTTCAGCTACCAGTTCGTCGCTTTCTCCAAAATATAATTTATTACCAACCCTGATTTTGCGGGCCGGGTCTACAATTACATCCCAGAGCTTGTTGGTTTTATTTAATTCTCTTAAAAGAAATACTTCTATTTTAGCACCTGTTTTTTCTTTACGGCCATACATACGGGCAGGAAAAACTTTGGTATTGTTTACCACAAACACATCTTTATCGTCAAAATATTCCATAATATCACGGAACGTACGGTTTTCGATGTTGCCGGTTTTACGGTCAATTACCATCATGCGGCTATCTTCTCTTTTTTTGGTTGGATGCTGGGCAATGAGGTTAAGCGGTAGGTCAAATCTGAATTGAGATAATTTCATGCAATAAATAAAATTTAAAAGTGATTTATCACATGCCAGGTACTGTAAAGGTTTACAGAGATAGGAAACCTTTCTGTTTTTAGAAAGGCATATATCATGTTACGGCATGATTTTAAAGTGGGCGAAGATAATAAATTTTAGTGGTACGGGCCCTGTATATTTTTATTGCAATCTTTCCGGCCATCAATTAATGAACAAGTAAACAGAAAAGGCAGGATTTCTCTTTATAGCTTTTTAGCAACATATAAGTTTTTTTGAATTGAACTTAAAAGTGTTTCTATTCATTTTTTTTGAATATTGTGTTTATATGTGCAACTTTATGATGTGGCCAATAGTCATGTATATTCTATGATGTATTACAAGCGGATTTTACCCTTTTTATTCCTTCTTCCCTTTACCTGTCTGAAGGCCCAGTTGCAACCTGCATCCAAAAAATACCAGGGACTGTTATGGGAAATAAGTGGCAATGGCCTCTCTAAACCTTCTTATGTTTTTGGCACCATGCATGTAAGCAATAAGCTGGCTTTTCATTTAAGTGATTCATTTTATTTTGCACTAAAACAGGTAGATGCAGTGGCGTTGGAATTAAACCCCGATTTATGGCAGGCGCAGATGGTACGTTTGGCAAGGTTAAATGATAATTATACCGAGTTTATTCAACCCGCAGGCAACGATTATATTACAGAAAACAGCTTTCGGATAAATAATTATGAGAATACCCTAAAAGCAGCTTTGAGTACAGAACCCCCGGTAGTAAACAGCCTGCTTTACCGGTCTTACAAAACAAGAGACGATTTTGAAGAAGATACTTTCCTGGACCTTTACATTTTTCAGGCGGGAAGAAAACTGGGCAAAGCAGCAGCAGGTGTAGAGGATTATTATGAAAGTGAAAAACTTGTGATGGAAGCTTACCGGGATATGGCCAATGAAAAAAAGAAAAAAGAGGTAGACCTGGATGGTGAAACGATGGCAAGTATCCTGCAAAAAATACAACAGGCTTATAGATATGGTGACCTTGACCTGATGGATTCCCTGGATAATGTGATGGAGAAGTCTCCTGCCTTCAGAGAAAAATTCCTGTATAAAAGAAACGAAATACAGGCCGATGCCATTGATAGTATTATTAAAAGCAAGGCATTGTTTGCAGGCGTGGGGGCTGCACATTTACCCGGCGACAGGGGCGTTATAGAATTGCTTAGAAAAAAAGGCTATCAATTAAGAGCAGTAAAAATGACCGATCGGGATGGCGTACAAAAAGATGCCATCAATAAATTAAAAGTGCCTGTGAGTTTTACCATGCAGCAATCCGACGATCATTTTTATACGGTGGATGTGCCGGGTCCATTATACTCTTTAAAAAACAGCTACCAGGAGCTGGATCGCACACAATATGCGGATATGTCTAATGGAGCTTATTATATGATAACCCGGATTAAAACCTATGCTTCCTTTATTCCTCAACTGGCTGCCGTAAATAAAAAAGTAGACAGTGTTTTGTATGAATATATTCCCGGCACCATCTTAAGCAAAAAAATTATTAGCAACAATGGGTATCCCGGATATGATATCAGCAACCGCACCCGAAGAGGCGATCTTCAGCGTTATCATATTTACATCACTCCATTTGAAGTGATTATTTTTAAAATGAGTGGCAAAGGAGATTATGTAAATGGAGAAGAAGCCCGGCGTTTTTTTGGTTCTGTTAAGTTAAAGGAAAATGTATTGAGCGCTGCGCCATTTGCGCCTGCACATGGTGGTTTTACTGTGCAGTTGCCTCATAATCCGCATAGTTATTTAAATGACCTTAATGAAGGAAGATGGGAGTATGAAGCGGTGGATAAAACTACCGGAGAAGCATACCTTATTTTTAAGAAATCGGTGTATAATTATAATTTCCTGGAGGCAGATAGTTTTGATCTTGCACTTATTGAAACATCTTTTCGTAGCAGCGAATATTTTGAAAAGCAACTGAGCAGGAAATATACTACCATCAATGGGTATCCGGCATTGCTTGTAAAAGAAAAATTAAAAGATGGCAACTTCGTTCACGCTGCCTATATTATACAGGGGCCACATTATTATGTAATTGCACAGCGAAACAAAAATATTTCTGATAAAAGTTTTAATTTTTATAAAAGCTTTCAATTGCAGCCTTATGTATATTCAGCTTCAAAACAGTATAATGATAGTTTTTTACTGGTAGATACCAAAACACCGGTGCAGCCCGAAATAGATAACAGCATCAGGAGTATTATTGAAAAAACAGCAGAGGATGCGGCCAATGGAATGAATGCATCCGGCTATATTACTTACTGGAAAAAAATTAAAAATGGTTTGTTTGTAAGCAAGGCTACCGGCGAAATGGTTTCTGTGCAAATGCAGGAATATCCAAAATATTTTTACATCAGGGATTCAGCAAAATTCTGGAATGATGAAATGGAAGATTATCTTAATAAAAAAGATTTGGAGCTTTATCAAAAGCAGTGGTTTGCGCACACTGATGGTAGTGTGGGATATCAGTTCCAGGTTAGGGATACGGGTTCTTCCCGTATGATTGCCCGGGTAATTATGCTAAAGGGCAGGTATATGTACACGCTTTCTACCATCACCGATACATTAAATAAGAACAGCTCCTTTCTTACCGATGTATTCAGCAATTTTAAGCCGCATGAAAATGTGCAGCCGCAAAATTTATATGAGAATAAATTGCCCCTTTTTTTTACGGATCTTTTCAGCACAGACAGTGCCCTTCATAAAAGAGCACAACAGGCCATTGCCAATATTTATTTTGGCAGTAATGGAGCTGCTGCTTTGTTTGATGCCATTAACCGGCTGGGTGTAACCGATAAAAATTATTTTGATTCAAAGTCTAAACTGATTGCAGAACTGGGATATATCAAAGATTCGGTAAACGATGATATTTCCCGTTACCTCAAAAAAATATATGAGCAAACTGCTGATACCAGCCTGTTTCAAAATGAAGCCATGATGGCGCTGGCAAGACTTAAAACCACTGCATCTTTTAAAGTATTAAAAGAATTACTGTTACAGGATCCTCCCATTTTTGAAAACGATGAAGACTATGATGCTTTTTTTGATAACCTGGGAGATAGCCTGCAACTGAGTAAATCTCTGTTTCCGCAATTGCTTCAGTTATCTACTTTAAACGATTATAAAGAAAATATTACCGCACTACTGGTAACATTGGCAGACAGTGGTTATGTAAAAGGCGCAGACTACGAAAGTTATTTTTCGGGTATTTATGTAGATGCCAAAGTAGCATGGAAAAAACAACAGGCAAGGGAAGAAAAGATTATGGAGGCCAATAATAAAAAAAATCCGGATGATGAAGAAGATGTAGTGGAAGAATATGGCGGTAGTGCAAATAATTATGTGCTCAATGATTTTGCTGTATTACTGATGCCTTTTTATGAAAGCAATAAAAATATCCGGCCCTTTATAACAAGATTGCTGCAAAGCAAGGATGATATTGTAAGGCTGAATATTGCCGTGCTTTTAATTAGAAATAATAAAGAGGTGCCTGATAGTATTTTAAACCAGCTTGCTGCCAATGATAAATACAGGGGTGCCTTATTTTATAAATTAGAAAAAGCAGGCAGGCTCGATAAATTTCCTGCAGCATATAAAAATCAACTGGCATTGGCCCGCAGTTATATGGTGATGCAAAATGATAACTTGAAAATAGATTCTGTGTTGTTTATAAAAAAGAGCAGGGCTTCTATAAAGGGCGAGTCGGGGATGGTTTACTTTTTTAAATACCGGGTTAAAAAAACAGAAGACTGGAAGATTGGTATTAGTGGCTTGCAGCCTTTTGCAGAAAATGAATTGAGCAGTAATAATGAACTGGCGGTGTTAACGGATAAAAAATTGCTCATAACAGAACCCATTGCAGACCAGTTGGAAACACAGTTAAAAAAGCAGGTATTTCCTTTTTATAATAGTGGCAAAAATTTTTTTAAGAACGACAAAAATTACCAGTATAATAAATACCTGAGTGATTTTGAAGAGTAAAATTTTCTTTATCATCGTTGCTGCGAACTGGAGCAGCCTTGAAAAAATATTAGATCGTTTTTATGGGATGGCTTCAATCAGTTGCTGTGTGTAGATTTCTTTTGGATGATACATGATATCCTGTGCTGTTCCCTCTTCTACAATTTTTCCTTTGTTCATCACCAATATGCGGTCGCTGATATAATGCACAACAGATAAATCATGCGATATAAATATGGATGTGAACCGGTAAGTATTTTTTAAATCATTGATAAGGTTCAGCACCTGTGCCTGCACACTTACATCAAGGGCAGAAACACTTTCATCAAAAATTAAAAAAGAGGGTTGCAGCGCAAGGGCACGGGCTATGCAAATCCGCTGTCTTTGACCACCACTAAACTGGTGAGGATAGCGGTGGTAAAAATCTGCACTCATATTCACCTGCTCTAATAATTGTATCACCTGTTCTTTTCTTTCTTTTTTATTTTGATGTATGCCATGTACCATCAATGGCTCCAATATAGCTTCGCCAATGGTAATCCTGGGATTAAGCGAACCATAAGGATCCTGGAAAATAATTTGAAGGTCTTTTCTGATATTTCTCAATGCTTCATTACCCATTGTTTGTATCTCTTTACCCCGCAATATTATTTTTCCCGCAGTGGGTTTTACCAGTTGTAAAATGCTTCTGCCAAGCGTTGTTTTGCCACAACCACTTTCTCCTACCAGGCCAATGGTTTCTCCTTCCTTTACTGTAAAACTTACATCATCCACCGCCTTGTAAAAAGAAACTGTTTTCCCAAAAATATTTTTTTCGGCCGGAAAATAAACTTTTAGGTTTTGCACCGAAAGAATCGTTTCGTTGCTGATAACCAGATGCGGTACCGGTATAAGAATGTTGTTCAGATCGGTGTTTAAGGTTACACCATCTTTGATAAAATCAGCTACCACTGCCAGCTTTTTTCCTTTGCTGCTTTTGTGGGGTTTGCAGGCAAGCAATGCTTTGGTATAAGCATGCTGCGGATTTTGCAATACATCTTTTGTTAGTCCCTGCTCTACAATAATTCCCTTATGCATTACCAATACTTCATCTGCAAAAGCTGCTACCAGGCCAAGGTCGTGTGTGATGAACAGCACAGACATTTGCTGCTGTTGCTGCAATTTTTTTAATAGTTGTAAAATGTTTTTCTGCACCCGCACATCCAGGGCTGTAGTGGGTTCATCGGCAATAAGCAGGCTGGGGTTGCAGCTCATGGCCATAGCAATCATTACCCGCTGCTTTTGCCCACCGCTTATTTGGTGAGGGTAACGTTTAAGCATAGCCGCAGGATTTGGCAATTCTACCTGCTCAAATAATTCAATCACTTTTTGCCTGGCTTCTTTGCGGCTAATTTTTTTATGTATTACCAGGCTTTCCATTACCTGGTAGCCACAGGTAAATACAGGATTCAGGGAAGTCATGGGCTCCTGAAAGATCATAGCTATTTGATTGCCCCTTATTTTTTTTATTTCTTTGGAAGATGCGGTAGCAAGGTCTGTTTTATTTTCTCCGAGTGCATTAAACAAGAGACTACCATTTACAGTAGCCTGAGCCGGCAATAACTGCAGCAGGGATAATGCCGTAACCGATTTACCCGAACCACTTTCTCCAACAATGGCCGTTAGCTTTCCCTTATGTACATTAAAAGAAATATCCTTTACAACAGTATTTAATTTTTCATCCTGCTCAAAGCTTATAGATAAATTGTTTACCTCCAGTAAAGGGATTAGAGTATCACCCCCGGCTTTTGTTTTTTCTATTATCATTTTTAACCAAGCATTTCAACAGAATATTTTTATGCGCCCTACTCTCCATCTATGTTCTCCCCTTCAGGGGGAGTTAGAGGGGGCTCCTACTCTCCATCTATGTTCTCCCCTTCGGGGAAGTTAGAGGGGGCTCCTACTCTCCATTTATGTTCTCCCCTTCAGGGGGAGTTAGAGGGGGCTCCTACTCTCCATCTATGTTCTCCCCTTCAGGGGGAGTTAGAGGGGGCTTTTTTAAAACTTCAAATGCCTAACCGTTAATCCATCATTGATCAACTGTTTTAAAGAATCAATGCCAATCTTTAAATGATTTTCTACATATTGTGCAGTAACATTCAAATCGCTTGCTTCTGTTTTTACACCTTCCGGTACCATGGGGCTGTCGCTCACCAGCAGCAATGCACCTGTTGGTATTTTATTATAAAAACCTACCGTAAAAATAGTAGCAGTTTCCATATCAATGGCATAAGCCCTAACTTTTTGCAGGTATTCCTTAAAAATATCGTCATGTTCCCATACCCTGCGGTTGGTGGTGTAACAAACACCCGTCCAGTAATCGCAGGCATAATCCCTGATGGTAGTACTGATGGCTTTTTGCAAAGCAAAGGCCGGCAGTGCGGGCACTTCTGCAGGCAGGTAATCGTTACTTGTACCCTCGCCCCTGATAGCTGCAATTGGCAGGATAAGGTCTCCCAGTTTATTGCGCTTTTTAAGGCCGCCGCATTTTCCCAGGAACAATACTGCTTTTGGTTTAATGGCGGTGAGCAGATCCATAATAGTGGCTGCACCCGGGCTGCCCATACCAAAGTTTATGATGGTAATATTGTCGCTGGTGGCACACTGCATCGGACGGTCCAAACCTATAATGGGTACATTGTTCCACTCTGCAAACATGTTTACATATTTTGAAAAGTTGGTGAGCAAAATGTACGATCCAAAATTATCTAATTTTTCTCCGGTATACCTGGGTAACCAGTTCTCTACGATGTCTTCTTTTGTCTTCATTTGTTTTTTTTTAATTGGATAAAAGTAATGAATTTTTGTGAGGGAGGTTTTAAGATATAGTCTACAGGCGATGAGACATAGTCCATAACTGTGTTGGTTTTCTTTAAGAGTTTTTTTTAAAAGTATTTCTCAGAAAATTTTCTTTTACTCATTTAAGTTTTTATATTGGCTTACTAAAACTAATTAAACATGAAAAAAATTCTTTTGATTGCAAGTGCTTCCTTGTTATTTTTTGCTTCCTGTAAAAAAATATCCAGGGATATTATGGAGGATGTGCCGGCACCACAACTGCTATCTGCAGAAAAAATTGATGCCGCCATATTGGATGCACTATCCACCAACAATAAATTTGAATGGCATACCGTACCCGCCGAAATGGTATGGAGTGCTTTGCAGCACAAAGATCATTTAATGTCGGTAGGTTACCAACCAGCCGGAATATCCAACATTGATGACGATTTGCATAATATCAATATTCAAACAGCAGAATGGAAATCAGCAAAAAACCAATTACTGCAACTGGTACTGGTTTCCGAACAAAAGCTGGATAAGTCTTTAACCATGCAGCAGGTACTTAGTGCAGATGATGAAACCCTGCCTTTTTTTAATGTGGTTGTAAAAAATATTGAAACAGTAAAATTATTGCGCAGCAATAAAATGGTGCGTTATGCCGAGCCTATGGCGTATGAACCTCAACCCGAAATTGCTGCAGAAAGCAACAGCGGATGTGGCAGCAATATTGCAGAGCCAGGATTAATTGCAGGTATAGATTATACAACCATAGCACCTAATACCAAACAATCATGGAACTATGCTTACCATAATATTCCCAATGCGTGGACCAAAGCTACAGGTGCAGGTATAAAAATATTTATTATAGACAGTGGTTGCGAATTTGACCAGGAAAATCTTGGCAGTGCTTTCAACCAGGGATATTCTTCAGGAAGAACAGTAGAAAAAATTGTCACCCTGCCCCGTTCTACATTTTTGGGTATTCCTACCGGCCCGGTGCAAACACCCGATGATGGTTGTGGCCATGGCACTTCTATGGCAGGTGTGGCTGCAGCTCCCAGGGGTAATGATGGTGCAGCAACAGGCGTGGCTTATAACAGCAATCTTGTAACCTGCCGTGCTGCAGAAGATGTGTTGATAGATGCCAGCAGGGAAGTAACAGGCGTAACCAATGCCTATAAAAATGCCGCCAACAGAACCGATGTAAAAATAATCAGTATGAGTATGGGGCGTATTACCGGCAGCTCACAAATTACCGATGCCATCAACTATGCTTATGGAAAAGGTAAGCTGATGTTTTGTGCAGCAGGCACTTCTTTTGGATGGACAGCAGGATGGTATGGTGTAATTTTTCCTGCATGGCTCAGCAATGTAAATGCGGTTACAGGTGTGAGGGATAATAATTATAGCCAAAACTGCACTGCATGCCATAAGGGAGGAGAAACTGATTTTACGATCGTAATGGAAAAAGCAGCAAACGAACGTCATGCTTTAACGCTGGCAATGAGTGGCGATGACCCTTCCACTGTTGGTGGTTCTTCCGTATCTACTGCTACAGCATCAGGCATTGCAGCGCTGGTTTGGAGCCGGTTTCCTTCATATACAAGAGACCAGGTGTTGAATAAACTCATATCTACCAGCGCCAACTATCCTACAAAAAACGGCAGTTATGGATGGGGTAATTTAAATGCAGGGGCGGCAACAAATTGAGAGGTTAGAATTGCAAAATTATTTTAAAGTGTCAATGGTCAATTGTCAATGATCAATAGTGAATGCGGGAAGTGTTTAGATAGCATTGTAATATCTTTACACTTGAACCCTGAAAGTTTGATTAGTAAAGTACAAGGACAAACAAAACAGCTTCAAAGATTTCACTATTGACCATTGACCTTTCACCCGGAAATTTGCTTAATGATTAAAATAAACTATCCTGATAAAAAACCGGCCATAAAAGATGAAGGGGGAAAGGAGTGGATCTTTTGTGTAATAAGAAAAAGATGGATGATACTTACGCCTGAAGAATGGGTGCGCCAGAATTTACTTTTATACTTTATTGAAGTGATGAAATATCCTGCTTCGTTAATGGCAGTAGAAAAGCAGTTGATGCTGGGCGATCTTAAAAAACGTTTTGACATTGTACTTTATAGAAACGAAGTTCCATTTATGCTTATAGAATGCAAGGAGATGAATGTACCCGTTAATGAAAAAACCATGGAACAGGCACTGCGCTATAATATCAACCTGCAGGCTGCCTACTTTGTAATAACCAATGGCAATAACTGTTTTGGTTTTAAAAGGGTAGGCCATACTTTTGAAAAAATCCCTCAGTTTCCTTCTTACCGGTAGTGTAATTCTGGTAATACCATTTTCCTCAAATTATTGAAGCTGCAGTATTTTTTTTAAGCCAGTTGTTATATTGGTAGTAGATTATTATTTATATCAATGAATCAAACATGCTTTTCATTTCAAATATTAAAAGTTGTAAAACGAACGACATTTAAGTGGTGTAAAAATGAAAGTGTTTACTACCGCCTGGGGCCTGTGTGGGATTGTGTATTGAGCAAGCTGGATGCAGTGATTGTGCTGTTAAATAAAAGTCCCCAAAGCAATGGCTTCGGGGACTTTTATAAATAGATATAAATGTGCTGTTATGGAAAAATCCCCAACTCAGCATAACTCGTTGCCACTTTATTAATGGCACTTACATAAGCTGCAGTACGCATGTCCGGAATATCAGGATTGCTTTTCCAGATATGAACGATTTCTCTAGTTGCAGCTATCATGGTTTCTTCCAATCCGCTATGAACCAATTCAACTTCTTCTGCACCATGTTGTATTAGTTTGCGGTCTGTTTCGCTTACAGTTTTGCCGGTAAGATTTTCTATCTGGCTAAGGATATGTGTATTCTGATTTTCGGTAAAACGTTTTTCCATACGGCCATAACGTACATGGCTCAGGTTTTTTAACCACTCAAAATAACTAACGGTTACACCACCTGCATTCAGGTACATATCCGGCACACAAAGAATTCCTTTTTGAATAAATATTTCATCTGCTTCGGGTGTGCAGGGGCCATTGGCAGCTTCGCCGATGATTTTTGCTTTTATTCTGGGAGCGTTTTCTGCATTGATTACATTTTCCAGGGCTGCAGGTATAAGGATATCGCATTCCAGTTCCAGTGCATCAGTATTTTTTGCAAGGTTGGTGGCTCCCGGAAAATTTAAAATAGATCCGGTAGCTTTTCTATGTTGAAAAACTTCTTCTTCATTTAATCCATGCGCATTGTATATGGCTCCTTCATATTCTGCAAGTCCCACCACTAAGGCACCTGCTTCTCTGAAAAATTTTGCAGAGTGATATCCCACATTACCAAGGCCCTGTACAACCACTGTTTTTCCTATCACTCCTACACTAAGCCCCTGATGTTCCATCAGGTCTGGCATATTGCACACTTCACGGATGCCAAAGAAAACACCGAGGCCGGTAGCTTCTTTGCGGCCACGAACACCACCTTGGGTAATTGGTTTGCCGGTTACACATCCTGCAGCATCAATCTCGCCGGGCTTAAGGGATGCATAGGTATCTACGATCCACGACATTTCTCTTTCGCCGGTTCCATAATCAGGCGCAGGAACATCTATACCGGGACCAATAAAATTTTTCTTTACCAGTTCTGCAGTATATCGGCGGGTAATTTTTTCCAGCTCGTAAGTACTGTATTTGCGGGGATTAATTTTAATTCCTCCTTTGGCACCGCCAAATGGTACGTTTACAATAGCACATTTGTAAGTCATTAAAGATGCCAATGCCATTACTTCATCCTGGTTCACTTCGTCGCTAAAACGAATACCACCTTTGCAGGGAGATTTGTGCTGGCTGTGTTGCACACGGTAGGCCTCAATTACTTCAATGCTTCCATCGTCTCGCTTTACGGGGAAACGCATTTGGTATACACTGTTACACGCTTTTATCTGCTCTAAAATTCCGGGATCAAAACTGGTAAAAGCGGCTGCTTTATCAAAGCTTTTTTCTACATTATGAAAAAAACTGTACGGCTGATTTGACATATGGGGTTATTTTTTATTTATTAAAAAGGGAAATTTTCCCTGCAATCCAATTTAATTGAGACGGTCAATGGTCAATGGTCAAAAAAATTTAACCGTGTAAGTTACGAATGAATCAACAAGATTAAAGAACGTTAAACCTTAAACCTTAAACCTTAAACCTCTTAAACCTCTCAAACCTCTTAAACCTTTGAAACCTCACAAATCTCTTATCCCCCTTTCCTTCTCCAACCTCCTTAATTTCCTATCTACACTCATCACATACAAAAACAATCCTACAAGTATAGTGAGGCATACGGCTACAACAATATATATTTTTCCATTGCTGCGCATGGTGTCGGCCATTTCCACTTCATTTTGCTGCGCAAAACAAAAGAATGTAGTAAATAAACCGATAACCATTAAGGCAAAACGAACTACAAATAATCTGCTATTTTTTTTATTCATTTTAGATCTTTATATAAGTAAAATAAATTTTTCAATTTTAAAAACACTAACCCCAAACCCCTCAAATTCCTATAGCATCGCCTTATCCTTCAATAATTCAATTCTTATTTTTAAAGTAGTTATCCAAACTCCCAACAAAGTCCAGCCAATAACAGCCGGATAAAATATGGCCCTCATTCCGGCATCCATATCATTCCTGTCCAGGGCGGGATTGCCGGAATCGCTGCCAGGTGCACCGGGGTGCAGGCTGCCTACCATTCTTGGTATGATCCATATGCTGGGAAACAACATAGCAAAAGCAAAAATATTATACACGGCGCTTACCCGGGCCCTTTTATCCATATCTGTAAAGGATCCACGCAAAACAAAATAAGCTCCATAAATTAAAACCGCTATGGCTGCTCCTATCAGTTTGGGTTCTTTTAATACCGTTCCCAGCGACTGGTTTTGATCGGTAATCCAGGTAACAGATACCCATAAAACACCGGTTAAATATCCTAAAATGCCGAACATAGTACCCATTGCTGCAAAGTTTTTTGCAAAAATGTCGTGCCTGTAATTAGTAGAATTTAGGTATTTTATGCTATAAACAAAACTGATAATAAAAAGGATCATCATGCCAAACCACATGCACACATGAAAGTAAAGATTTCTAATTGTTTCATTTAAAATGGGCAGTCGGGGAACATCCATTAAAAAACCAGCAGCAATGGTATAAACCAGTAAAATGAATGCTAATATTTTCCACCAACTTTTATTCATTAGAAGGAGCGGTTTGTTTAGGGCGCAAAGTTATGGTAAACTGTTTTATATTAACTGTTGAATTTTAATTCTTCCCGTAAAAATAATGTGAATCATTAATGTAGCAGTATTAGTTAACTATCTTATAGAAAAGCATTTTTAAAGCCAGGTTTTTTTCTGTTGTTAGCTGCCTGCTCAAATGCAAAAGCAACTGCCAGCAGAGAAGCTTCGCTATAAGCTGCACCAAAAAAAGAAAGTCCTATGGGTAGCTCATATACCATTCCGGCAGGAACTGTAATATGCGGATAACCACTGGCGGCTGCGGGTTGCGTAAGAAAAACTTCACCCCAGCGGTCGCCATAAATATTATCAATACTGCAGGCTGGTCCCATGGTAAGCCCGCAAATCATATCCAGTTTGTTTTTTTGTAATAGGTTATTTATAATATTTTGACATCCTTCATTCGATTTTTTTAAAGCAGTTTTATATTCAGCGCTTTCTAAACCGGCTTTGGCCTGGCTGCTCAGCAGCGTTTCCTGTTTAAAATAGGGCATGGCTTTGTCTTCATTGTTTTTATTAAAATTTATTACATCTGTCAATGTTTTTACCGGTGCGTTGGCCGTAGACAGGTATTTGTTCAGGCCATCCTTAAATTCAAACTGTAGTACTTCAAATTCGGCCCCACCCAATTCGTTGATCTTATCCAGGTATTCTATTTCTACAATAATAGCTCCCTGCTGTGTTAAAAGATCGAGGTTTTTCTTAAGCAACGCATGCATAAAATGATTATCCCCCTGCGGTTTTTTCTCAACTCCTATACGTTTTCCTTTTAAAGCATTAATATCCAGGAACTGGGTATAATCGATGATTTTATCAGATTTGCTGCTATTGGTTGTTGCATCAGCCTCATCGCTGCCTGCCAATATCCCCAACAATATCGCCACATCTGTTACTGTTCTTGCCATGGGGCCGGCAGTATCCTGGGTATGAGAAATTGGGATGATACCACTGCGACTTACCAAACCCACTGTAGGTTTTAGTCCTACAATTCCATTTACTGCAGCAGGGCATGTAACAGAACCATCCGTTTCTGTACCCACAGCTACCATACAAAGATTGGCAGATACCGCCACGCCTGATCCTGAACTGGAGCCGCATGGGTTATGATCAATGATATAAGGATTTTTTGTTTGTCCGCCACGGCTGCTCCAGCCGGAGCATGATTTGGCAGAACGGAAATTGGCCCATTCGCTGAGGTTGGTTTTGCCCAATAACACAGCGCCGGCCTCCCTTAATTTTTTTACAATAAATGCATCCTTTGAGGCAATATTTCCCAGCATGGCAAGCGAACCTGCGGTGGTTTGCATTTTATCTGCTGTATCAATATTGTCTTTTATTAATAGGGGAACTCCGTGTAGCGGGCCTCTTATTTTTCCTGCTTTTCTTTCTGCATCCATTGCTTTGGCAATGGAAATGGCATCGGGGTTAAGTTCTATAACAGCATGGAGTGCTGGCCCGTTTTTATCAATGGCTTCTATACGTTTTAAATAAAGTTCGGTTACCTGTTGGGAACTGTATTGTGCGGAAGCAAATTTTTGCTGCATGCTGCCTATAGTTAATTCATTTAATTCAAAATCATCTCCTGCAGCAATATTCACTGCTATCATTTTTTTTGTTGTTTTATCGTTACTGCAGGATGCAAGTAAAGTGCCAATAGAGGCGGCAGCAATACCGCTGTTGGTAATAAAATTTCTTCTTTTCATATAAGCATGTTTTGGCAAATAGCATCATACAACCCTGTATAAGGCTTGAATGATACACATTAAAAAACTTGTAATTTAAAAAGGAAGTTAGGGAATAATTAAACCCAAAACAAAAAGGGATTTTCCATTACTCTTTCCATAAGAAAGGAAAAAGTACAATGGCTAAAACAATAACCAATAAATCCATGAGGCCTATGAGCCCGGTAAGTTGCAGGATGGCCCCATCCCTGAAAATTTCTGCAAAAGCTGCTTTGCTCAGCCTCATTAGCAACAATAAAATGGGCAGAATAACCGGGAAACCGAGGATGGCGATTAGTGCAGCATTTTGTTGTGCTTTAGCCGCAATAGCACTCATAAGTGTAAATACCAAACTGATGCTGGTACCACCTAATATAACGATCCCGGTAAAACGCAAACTGTCGGCCACCGGGTTATCTAAAAAAGTAAAAAATAACAGTAAACTTACCAAACTCATTAGCGCCATCAGCATGATGTTAAACAACAATTTGGCAATGATAAATTCAACCGGTGAGGCAATAGAATAAAAATAAAGCATGCGTCCACGGCTTTCCTGCAAAAAACTTTTGGCCACCGTATTTACACAAACAAATAATTGGATAACCCAAAAAAGACTGTTCCATACATTAGCTTCCGGGCTATCGGGCATAGAAAGATATAATACAAATATGGTAGAAGCGATATATAAAAGGATGCCATAAAAAGTATGCTGCTGCCTCAGCTCAAGCATCACATCTTTTTTTAATAAAGTAAATATCCGTTGTATCATGGTGGCAAAGTTATAAGAGTCAGGCCACTTGCAAAACATTTGAAATTAATAAGTGTCAGGCCACTTGTAATACATTAATAATTTAAAGAAATTTAAAAGTGGCCAGACACTTAGAAAATTAATCTTTTTCATGCGCACATATCCTGCATCTTGGCTCATAGATATCTTTTTCTCCCAATAAAACCTGTGGCCCTTTTGCAATTTTGCGGTAACTAATATTGGCAATATTGCCGCATTTTACACATATAGCGTGCAGCTTGGTTATATAATCTGCTTTGGCCAGCAAGCCAGGCATTTGTCCAAAAGGATTGCCAAGATAATCCATATCCAGGCCGGCTACAATTACCCGAATGCCCCTCATAGCAAGGTGTTCGCACACATTTCCTATTTCTGCATCAAAAAATTGTGCTTCATCTATACCCACTACATCTACATCCTGCGCCAGCAACAAAATGGTTTGAGAACTTTCTACCGGTGTACTTTGAATGATATTGGTATCGTGGCTCACAATATTTATTTCGTCATACCGGGTGTCTATAGCAGGCTTAAATATTTCTACTTTAAGATTGGCAATTTTCACCCTTTTTAACCTGCGTATCAATTCCTCTGTTTTGCCACTAAACATACTGCCGCAAATAACTTCAATCCATCCACGCCGCTCACCTTTTAAACTGGGTTCGATAAACATTTAAATAATTTTTTTAAAATACTGTTAGTAACTTTAGCCTGTTGCTGCAAAGATTATTGTTTCTATCCACAGGGCAAAACAAATTTTGCAGCACAGCTATTTTTGTCATATTGCTAAAATAAAGATATGGATCGGGTGGTAACACTCTCAAATAAATTGAAGGATCAATTAGCGCAAAATGCTTCAATTGATCAATTGTTGGTTACGGTGCAAATGCTGCAATCGGAACTGATGCATAAAAAACAGACACAGCCCAAAAAAGATGGTGCCAGTGCTGTGTCTGTGCACATAGCACAAGTGGAGACAGAGCCCGAAACATCCAATGAAGAACAAATTTTAGTGCCGGAAGAAAAAACAGTAGAAGTATTGCAGGTAGATGAGGCAGAAATGGAAGCAGAACTGGAAGAAATAAAACGAAATGCCCAGGCTAAAAATAATATGGGCGTACAAAACAAACCCGCTTTATTATTTGATCCTGTAGAAGATATTCCCACGCTCATACATCAGCAAGCCATCACAACAAAAGTAGCAGAACCTGCCCCGCATGCAGCACCAACAAAACCTGCTGAAATTCACGAATTGATTTCAAGAGAGCAATCGTCCTCTCTAAACGAAAAGTTGAAGCAGGCTAAAATTGAACTGGGCGATTCTCTGTTTGAAGCACCTATCAAAGATCTTAAAAAGGCAATTGGTGTAAATGACCGGTATTTATTTATCAATGAATTGTTCCGGGGCGATGAAGTAATGTATGAGCGCAGTATTAAAACAATCAATAGTTTTTCTATTTACCCCGAGGCAGAATACTGGATAAAAAGAGAATTGAAATTAAAGCTTGCCTGGGATGATAAAAATCATGTAGTAAAACAGTTTGATCAAATAATAAGAAGGCGGTTTTTATAAATATAATCCATAATTTTTGTGGTTGCCCCCCGGTGGCTGTACACAAATTCTTTAGCTATCCTGCTGCTGTTTTCTATTTCTTCAGGATTATTAAAAAGCCTGTTCAGTAAGGCTTCCAGCTCCAGCGCATTGTCAATGCTGTATGCTCCACCCGCATCTGCCAGCGCCCTTGCTTCTGCAAATTTTTCATATACAGGTCCCACAATTACCGGTTTGCCATATACTGCCGCTTCCAGTATGTTATGAATACCACTTTGGTTAAAACCACCGCCTACATAAGTAACGGTTGCATATTTATACAGGCGGGATAAAGTGCCAATATTATCTATAATGAGTACATTGGATTGGCCAGTAATGGAAACACTACTATTTAAAAGAGATGAATATAACAAAGCCTGTGGAAATTCTTCCTGCAGTTCTGTTATTCTTTCTTTACTTATTTCGTGTGGCGCAATGATAAATCTTATGGCAGGGTAAGCCCTTGCATAATGAATAAGGATCTCTTCATCTTCATTCCATGTGCTGCCGGCCACCAGTACGGGATGGCCCTCGCAAAATTTTTCTATAGATTCTCCCAATGATTGCCATTGCGCTGCAATAGCTGTAACCCTGTCAAAACGGGTGTCGCCGGTAACAGTAGCATTTTGTGCAATACCTATATTTTGCAAAAGTTCTTTTGAATATTCCGTTTGCACAAAAAGATGTTCAAATGATAGCAGCATTTTTTTCCAAAAATTACCATACCATTTAAAGAATGGCTGGTTCTTACGAAAAATGCCTGAAACCAGTAAGACAGGAATTTTCCTGTTTTTTAAAGCTGCCAGGTAATAATACCAGTATTCATATTTTACCCATAATACCAGCGAAGGATTAATGGCATCAATAAAAGCATTGGCATTGGCAGCCCCATCCATGGGGAGATACATCACAAGATCTGCCCCGCTGTAATTTTTTCTTATTTCAAAGCCGCTTGGAGAAAAAAAAGTTAATACAACTTTATGATCAGGATATTGAGCTTTTATGGCTTCCAGCAAGGGGCGACCCTGTTCAAATTCTCCCAGGCTGGCGCAATGCATCCAGATATTTTTTGATTGTTGATGGAGGATATCTGATTTTCCTCCATGCTCAGGTTGAACTATTGTTGGCTGTTGACGACTGAGTGCTTGCTGTCGCCAGTTGTCCATTTTTTTTGTCCACCCCTTTCTCCCATTCACCCACAGTTTTGCCTTGGGGTTCCATAAGGCTGCCAAATGAAGGGCCGATGAATAGGCCAACAGAAACATGTTATATAAAAATATCAATCCTTAATTTTTTTCAAATTTAACGGGTATTGCCGGATAAATTTTAAAAGTGAAAAGTGAAAAGTGAAAAGTCAAAGGTCAAAGGTCAAAGGTCAAAAGTCAAAAGTCAAAGGTCAAAGGTCAAAGGTCAAAAGTCAAAGGTGAAAGGTGAAAGGTCAAAGGTCAAAGGTCAAAGGTGAAAGGTCAAAGGTGAAAGGTGAAAGGTCAAAGGTCAAAAGTCAAAAGTCAAAGGTGAAAAGGTCATCACAATTCACCATTCACTATTCACCATTCACTATTCACCATTCACCATTCACTATTCAAATTCACCATTCACCATTCCATAACAAAAATAGCCACAGTTTGTAAAGGATATTTTATATTCGTGTTTACCATGCATCTATTCTCCAACCCACATATCAATTTGGCAACCACGGAAGATATTCCTTTGATAAAAAATTTATTAAACAGTGCCTACCGGGGAGAAAGTTCCAGGCAGGGCTGGACTACCGAGGCCAATATCATTGCAGGAGATGTTCGTACAGATGACAACAATCTGCTTGAAGTAATGCAACTGCCGGCAAGTGTTTTTCTAAAGTATACCAACGAAAAAAACGAAATTGTTGGATGTGTAAACCTG
>JBBRFX010000002.1:0-76782 GCA_038241275.1 Chitinophagales bacterium | reverse complement strand
TTAAAAGTTACAGAGCCTGTTATTACAAAAAAAGGAACGGTTTATAGTGGCAGTCTTACACTGGATAGTAATACCAACTGCATAGCTTTCGGCTTTTCTTCCGGCGAAGAAAAGGATGCCAATAGCAGTAAGGGATATATTATTCCTGTTTACAATCAAAAGAACCAGCCGGTAGAAGGCTACTACAGTTCTGCCAGCATGCTTCAAAATGGTTACGGTGAATATTTGTTTGGTATGCAAAATGACGCAGCCTCCGGTCTGGCTATCCTGGAAGATGGCCTGAAACAATATCCTGCTTTAAAAAGTAATCCCATGTTTTTCGGTAATTACCTCAGTACGGTAAGCCGGGTTAAAAAGAAGGAAGCCATTCCTTTAATATTCCAGGAACTGCAGGATTTTGAAAGAAAGGGAAACCTTACAGAAGTAGGCTACAATATCCTTATTCAATGGTATACTAGGGACAAGCGGAAAGAAAAGGCTGATAGTCTTACCGCTTCCATGAAAACTGCTTTTCCGGTCGGAGAATGGAGAATGAACGAGGCTGCTATGGCTTTGAATAAAGAAAAAGATCCAGCCAAAAAAGCAGCACTGTACCAGGAATTTATAAAACAATTTCCTGCTTCAGAATCCAACCGTTTTTTGACAGAAAATATAAAATCCCAGGTAGCACAGGCTTATGCGAATGCAAAAGACTATGACGCCTTTAATGATTGGAATGGAAAGCTAGGCCAAGCAGCGGCTAATATGAACAACAATAATATTGCCTGGGCTATGGCCGAAAAAGACGAAAACCTGGGAGAAGCAAAAAAGATGGCATACAATGCCACTATGTATGCAAAGACAGAAATGGATAACCCTTCAGAAAAGAAACCTGACGGCAGCACTACCAAACAGTGGGAAGAACAACGCAAAAGAAATTATGCGATGTTTGGAGATACTTATGCTTTTATTTTATACAAAATGGGCGATTACAAAACAGCTTATCCCATTGCTAAAGAAGCAGCTACTATAAATAAATTAAAAAACGCAGAGTACAACGAACGTTATGCATTGATTGCAGAAAAAGCCATCCCTGCAACAGAAGCAAAAAAGCTGATAGAGCAATTTGTAAAAGATGGGGTTGCAACTGGCAAAACAAAAGAAGCGCTTAAAAACCTTTACATCAAAGAAAAGAAAACTGATGCCGGGTATGATGCTTATTTAGCTGCGCTGGAAGCAGATGCAAAAACAAAGAAAAAAGAGGAAATTGCAAAAGCCATTTTAAATGAACCCGCTCCAAAATTTAGCTTAAAAGATTTTGAAGGTAAAACTGTAAGCCTGGATGACCTTAAAGGAAAAGTGGTGATAGTAGATTTTTGGGCTACCTGGTGTGGCCCCTGTATTGCATCTATGCCAGGTATGAACAAGGCGCTTACCAAATATAAAGACAACAAGGACGTACAATTTTTATTTGTAGATACCTGGGAATCTGCCGATGATAAATTGAAGAATGCAAAAGATTTTATGACAAAGAAAAATTATCCTTTTTATGTATTGATGGATGAAGAAGATAAAATGGTGGCAGATTTTAAAGTAAGTGGCATACCCACAAAATTTATACTTGATAAAAAAGGAAATATCCGTTTTAAATCGGTGGGCTTTAATGGCAATGATGATGCGCTGGTAGATGAATTAACCACGATGATAGAATTGGCCGGTAAGTAATTTGATTGAATTCTTTTAATGGAAGAAGGCCTGTGCTTATTGCGGACAAAATGAATTAGAGCTGACAGTTTTATTAAAGCTGTCAGCTTTTTTTAATGGTATGAACCGCAACAGCCGGCTATTAAAATAAAACTGCAATTTATAAATGCTGCCAAATATTTTGCCGCCAAAATGCTAAGCCCGATTGCAGCGGATACCCCGGTGAAGGCATGCAGCCGGGCCTGTGCCGGAGTAGCAGCGAAAAGCGGGACCAATGGCGGGAGTGGGTTTGCGGCCGGCTTTCAACAAATTGTAATTGCTGCCATCAGCCCCAAAAATATGCAGGTGCCGTTCATGCACAATCTAAGATCATTGCTTCATCCACATCGGCTTTTGTTGTAAAACCTTTTTATGAATAGAACAGCTCTCTGCATGTGCCCCAGGCAAATAGCCGATGCTCATTAAAAATTCATTTACAATTTCTCCACCCGTAAACCGAAAGTTTTTTTTAAACAACTTTACCCACTCGTCTTTTGTTTTTGGGTGATGGGTTTGCAGCCATTTTTCAAATGATCCAAATTCTTTTTGAATGGTCATTATTGCTTTTGCATTTTCTATGGCAGCATTTATCTTCAGGCGATTGCGGATAATACCTGCGTCGCCCAGAAGCCTTTCTTTTTCTTTTTCGGAATAGCCGGCAATTTTCCTGATATTAAAATTGTGATATGCTTTTCTAAATGAGGTTTCCTTTTTTAAAATCGTTTCCCAGCTTAAGCCTGCCTGGTTAATTTCCATAATTAAACGACCAAATAATTCATCGTCGCTATGAATGGGAAATCCGTAATGTTTGTCGTGGTAGTTTTTGTGCAATGCTTTTCTTTCTTCGGGCTGCATATTTTCTATTGCTATACAGTAACTCATTTTGTTGGTATGCTGTTTTGGTTAATAAATATTAGAGTGATGGTTTAAGTTTTGATAGGCTGCATTTTCGCAAGCAGGGAATTGACTCCAATGAATGGCTGTATGAGTCATAAAGAAATAATTTGTTGACAGACGAAATATACACACTGTCTACCGATACATAAAAAATTTCGGGGGAAATTTGTTTATTTGAAATTTAACTCTACATTTGTAGAACTAAATACATAAACATAGAGCAATGCAATTATCAAAAACAGAGGAACAATTAATGGAGCTCATTTGGAAACAGGAAAAGATTTTCATGAAAGACATAATTGAAAATTATCCTGACCCAAAACCTGCTACTACAACAATTGCAACATTATTAAAAAGAATGCAGGACAAAGGCTTTGTAGCATATAATGTGTTTGGTAACTCCAGGCAATATTATCCCTTAGTTAAAAAGGTGGATTATTTTTCAAAGCATGTAAATGGAATGATTAAAAACTACTTTGATAATTCACCTATGCAGTTTGCTTCTTTTTTTACTACATCAACGAATCTTACTACATCTGAATTAGAAGACCTTAAAAAAATTGTAGACCAAGAAATTAAAAGAAAGAAAAAATGACAACATACATCATTAAGATAATTCTTTGTTCTGCACTATTTGCATTTGTGTATAAAGTATTATTAGAAAAAGAAAGAATGCACCTATTTAACAGGTTTTACTTATTAACCAGTTTGGCATTTTCATTCCTTATCCCCTTTTTTACTTTTAATCAAATTGTAAAACATGTTCCAATACTGGAAAATGCAATCAGTGAAACAATATTTATTTCTGATTACGGAAATCCTAAACTCACAATTGTAAATAATGAAACAAATTACCTATTGCTCATTATTTTGACAATCTATGTAACAATTACAACACTTCTATTTTTTAGATTTGTAATAAACCTTAAAACAGTATTACAAAAAGCATGGACCAATTCAACAATTCCATTTAGAAATAGTAAGATTATTCTAATAAATAAAAGTATAACTCCACATAGTTTTTTAGGTTACATCTTTATCAGCACAGAAGATTATAGAAGCGGAAATATTGAAAAGGAAATTTTACTTCACGAATTGGCACATGTGCAACAAAAACATTCATTAGACATTTTATTCGTAGAAATCCTTCAAATTATATTTTGGTTTAATCCTTTTATTTTTCTTTATCGAAAGGCTCTACTACTGAACCATGAATTCTTAGCAGATGAAGCAGTAATCAATAAATATACAGATGTTAGCGCCTATCAAATTTTGCTGCTTGAAAAAGCAAGTAAGCAAACAAGTTCATTTATTACAAGCCAATTCAACTATTCAGTAACAAAAAAAAGACTACTAATGATGACAAAAACAAAATCATTCCGAAGCGCTTTGTGCAAACAAATAGCAGTTATTCCTGTTTTGGGTACTGCACTATTTTTTTTCAGTACAAAAACCATTGCACAAGATACGATCAACGTTGTTAAGTCAAAACAAACTGAGGTTAAATCTACAAAAGAGGGTATTACCGGCGAACAACTATCGGAGTACAACGAAATAGTAAATAAAACAAAGAATGAAAAAGGATTCCCTGTATTCAACAGGTTTTCTGAGACAGACAAAAATAAATTAGAGTCTTTATTTTTATTAATGAGTAAAGAGCAACAAGGAAAACAAATTGTAATATTTACGCCTGCTCCACCGCCACTACCAAAATCTATCCCTACTAAGGAACAAATTGAATCATGGAAGAACTCTAATATTTATGGAGTTTGGATTGATGAGAAACGAGTAAGCAATACTGTATTGAATAACTATATAAATACTGATTTTGCTCAACTATTTGTTAGCAAACTTGAAAAGAATGCTACTAATTATGGTAAACATTTTTATCAAGTAAATTTAATGACGACTAACTACTATTCTACATATTACAAGGAAACAATAGAAAGCAAAAAGAAATATTATATGGGCATCCGTACAGGAAATAAACAAGGAAGAATTGTTAAAAATGAAAATCGCAATACTTAAAAACATAAATATCCAACACTAACTTTGCTGCAAGTTTGGTTGGAAGTTAGAGCTTGAACATAATGTGCTTTTGCCCAGGTCAAACAAATATAGCTGAACTTGTTCTTTTTATATCTTTTCTTAACTACCACCGGCAATCCGGTTCAGCAACGGTTGCGTGCTTGATTGCTATGCACGAATGATATATGTTTTCCCCGATTTCCCATAACCGGGAACTGCGAAATATTAAATCCGCACACATTTAAAGTAGAGCCATTAATTTATTTTAATTTTACATGGCTCACTTGCTGAGCTTTGTATCGAAAACAAACCTATGGCTTTTAATCTCAATTCATCTTATCAACCCGCCGGCGATCAGCCTTCGGCTATAGCCCAACTCTCTCAAGGCATAGAGGATGGCGAACAATACCAAACGCTGCTTGGTGTTACCGGCAGCGGCAAAACATTTACGATGGCCAATGTCATTCAAAATGTGCAAAGGCCCACACTGGTAATAACCCATAACAAAACCCTGGTGGCGCAGTTGTATGGCGAGTTTAAACAGTTTTTTCCTGATAATGCCGTAGGGTATTTTGTTTCTTATTATGATTACTACCAGCCGGAAGCATATATACCTACCAGCAATACATATATAGAAAAGGACCTGAGCATAAATGAAGAGCTGGATAAATTGCGGCTTCAGGCTACCGCACAATTGCTGAGTGGCCGCAGGGATATTATTGTGGTGGCAAGTGTGAGTTGTATTTATGGTATGGGCAACCCTACCGAATATGAAAATGGAATTATCCGAATTAAACAGGGGCAGGTTATTTCCCGCCAGGGGTTTTTACATTCTCTTGTAAATGCATTATACCACCGCAGCCAGGGAGATTTTACGAGAGGCACTTTTAGGGTAAAAGGCGATACGGTAGATATCAATTTGCCCTATGTAGATTTTGGCTACCGCATCAGTTTTTTTGGAGATGAAATAGAAAGCATCGAAACCCTGGAACTTTCTTCGGGCAAACGCATCAGCACAGTAGAAAATGCAGCCATTTTTCCGGCCAATCTTTATATTGCTCCCAAAGACATGCTGGCAGAAGTGATTAACGAAATTCAGGATGAAACCGCAGCACAGGTAGCCTACTTTAAACAATCTGGTAAATATATAGAGGCTCAGCGCATAGGTGAACGGGTAAATTATGACCTGGAGATGATAAGGGAACTGGGTTATTGTAATGGTATTGAAAACTATTCCCGGTTTTTTGACAGGAGAAAACCAGGCACCAGGCCATTCTGTTTGCTCGATTATTTCCCTAAGGATTATTTAACCATTATTGATGAAAGTCATCAAACCATTCCACAAATAAGTGGTATGTATGGTGGCGACCGAAGCAGGAAACTGGTGTTGGTAGATTATGGTTTTAGATTGCCATCTGCCATGGATAACCGGCCACAAAATTTTCATGAATTTGAAAACCTAACCAATCAAATGGTTTTTGTTTCGGCTACGCCGGGAGATTATGAACTGGATAAATGCGGTGGGGTAGTGGTAGAACAAGTGGTTAGACCTACCGGTTTGCTTGATCCACCCATAGAAATACGGCCATCTGTAAACCAGATTGATGACTTGCTTGAACAAATTGATCAGCGGATAAAAAAAGGTGATCGGGTTTTGGTAACAACCCTTACCAAACGCATGGCCGAGGAAATGGACAAATACCTGCATCGTATCAATATTAAAAGTAAATATATTCACAGCGAAGTGCATACGCTGGAGAGAGTAGAAATTTTAAGAGAACTGCGTTTAGGCATTATAGATGTATTGGTGGGTGTAAACCTGCTTAGAGAAGGATTGGATTTGCCGGAAGTTTCTTTGGTAGCCATCCTGGATGCAGACAAAGAAGGTTTTTTGCGCAATGAAAGAAGTCTTACCCAAACGGCAGGCAGGGCTGCCCGAAATGTGGATGGGCTGGTAATTTTTTATGCTGATAAGATGACGGATAGTATGCAAAAGACTATTGACGAAACCACCCGCAGAAGAGAAAAACAGGTTGAATATAATATAAAACATGGCATTACCCCTACCACAATTGTAAAATCAAGAGAACAGGTTTTTGCCCAGGGCAGCGTACTGGATGTAAAAGGATATGACCCAAGCAATCCTTATTCTATTGGGCCGGATGAGGAACTGGTAACCATTGCAGCAGAAGACCAGGAAATTTATAAAACTATCCCTCAAATGGAGAAAGCTATTGGCAAAATAAAAAAAGAAATGGAAAAAGCTGCCAGGGATCTGGATTTTATGGAAGCAGCCAGGCTTAGGGATGAGATGTTTAAAATGCAGAAAGAGTTAGCGGAAATGAAAAAATAAATCTAAATCCATCAAAAAATTAATCTGTCACTTTTAGTTTTAATACTTACCCAAAATGAAAAAATTATCCTTTTTATTGTTGCTGATCATCTTTACGAAAACCCAGGCACAGCAACTTACAGAGAAATTTAATTTTAAAAAACCTGAAGAGATTGTGTCTAATAGTTTCTATAACTCCATTAACTTAATTGATGGAAGAGATGATACCAGTAACCTTGGGATTGTGCAAAAAGGTGCATTTAACAGAAAGGCTAAAGTAGTAGCAGACGTTGCATTGAATATACAAATAGCGGAACTTTTAAAAAACCTGGTAGACACAACTGCAAAACAAGGCGAACTTCAATTGCTGTTGAAAGAAATGTGTTTTACAGAAGTCACCACACTTTCGGAACGAGGTTTTTATTTTTTAAAAGCTGATCTGTACGCAAAAAAAGAAGCCGGCTATACATTGCTTGACAGGATAGATACTGTTGTAATGGTTAAATCGCTTGATGTAACAAAGGCTACGCTCAGAAATGGCAGTAAAAATTTTACAGAATTTATTTCATCTAATCTAAATAAGGAACCTGTTACTGATACTTACTTCAGCTATTACGAACTTACCCGGATGGATAGTGTTGAAAAGAGCAAGTTGCCATTATACACAGCATACACATTAAGGGAGGGTGTGTATGAAAACTATGTAAATTTTAAAAATCAGGAGCCGAACAGGTTGCTGTTTACAGTAAAAGAAAAAAAGGGGGTCGTATCAGAAATTGCGATTTTGAATAAAAAAAATAAGTATGAAAAAATTCCTTTAAAAAATAGCTATGCGGTAGTGTATAAGGGCCAGCCTTATATCGCTACTGAGTATGGCTATTATTTGCTTCTTAAAAAAGCGAACGACTATTACTTTACAGGAAAGTACAAAACTGCAGCATCTGCCGGGAGCTTAATAACGGCAGGATTTTTCTTTGGAATAATAGGAGCTGCTATCGCTTCAGAAGCAGGCAGTTCCGAAGTGGGAGAAATGAAACTGGACTACGCTACCGGATCCTTTAAAGTAGTTCCACAAGAAGTAAAAAAATAGGTAACTACTCCAATTATTGAAATACAATAGCTGAGGCTGAGCCGATTTTAAGCTATTTTTGCACTGATGAGAAGATGTGGCTTGCTATTCCTGAATTTATTATTTTTTGCTTTAGCGTTTTCGCAACCGTGCAGCAGCACGATCAATTCTTTTCCTTACAATGAAGGTTTTGAAACCACCGATGGCAACTGGATTGCCGGTGGCACTTTATCAGACTGGGCATGGGGTAATCCTGCAAAACCTGTAATTAATAATGCCGGGGCAGGCAATAAAAGCTGGATAGTAGGTGGCTTAACCGGCTCTTCTTACAATAATGCAGAAAACTCATGGCTCATGAGCCCCTGCTTTAATTTTTCGGGCCTGCTATATCCTCAGATCAGTTTTAAAATATTTTGGGAAACAGAAAGAAGATTTGATGGTGCTTCATTTCAATATTCCTTAGACGGAGGTAGTAACTGGAATTCCCTGGGCAATATTAATTCCAACACCAATTGCCAGGGTGAAAACTGGTTTAATGCAAGTGGTATTACTTATTTAAGCAATGCCATTGGCTGGTCTGGAAATATTCAATCAAACAGTGGCAGTTGCCTGGGCGGCAGTGGCAGCGGGGCATGGCTAACGGCAAAGCATACCCTGAGTATGCTTACGGGTCAAACCAATGTGCGTTTCCGTTTTACATTTGGTGCCGGCACCACCTGCAATGCATACGATGGTTTTGCAATTGATGATATTCAAATTGGAGAAGCGCCTGCCAATACCGCCAGTTTTACAACTGCCTGCGTAAACAGCAAAGAAGTAAGTTTTACCAGTGTAGCTACCTGCGCCCAATCATATGCATGGAACTTTGGTGATATAGGTTCTGGTGTGAGCAACAGCTCCACAGTTGCCAATACTACGCATATTTTTTTCGCACCTGGCACATACACTGTAACACTCATTACCAGTTTTGTTAATGGACCACCAGTTTCCAGTACCAAAGAAATTGTAATTATCGGTCTCAATCCTTCCATCAGTTGGCCTGGGCGCTGCATAGGCGTGGCTGATGCCACTTTAAGTGTAGCAGCTACAGGTAGTAGCACAGCTTACTTTTACAACTGGGACACTAACCCTGCGCAAACAACTTCCACCATAACCAATCAAGGTCCGGGTAATTATACCGTTACCGTAAGTTCATTAAATGCTTGCAGCATTAGTTCTATTTTTATATTAGATAATCCAACAGCTATTGTAATAAATTCTGTAGTTACAGATGCAAGCTGCTCTGCCGGCAATGGTTCTATAACAACCAATGTAAGCGGCGGCAAAGCTCCTTACCAATACATATGGTCAAATGGGGCCTCTACTTCTTCTATACAAAATTTAGCCGCTGGCAATTATACGGTGCAGATAAATGATAATAATGGCTGCAGTGTAAATTCAGGTAACCTGATGGTGAAAAATCAGCTAACCAATCTGCCTGTAAGCCTCGGTCCTGATGTTTCTATCTGTGCAGGGCAAAGTCTTGTTTTAAATCCCGGCGTTTTTGCAAGCTACCTGTGGCAGAATCTTACTACCAATGCAACATTTACTGTTACCAGTGCCGGCACTTATTTTGTAAAAGTGACCAATGCGGCAGGATGTAGTGGTGCAGATACCATCAACGTATCTATTGACTGCCCGGATATTTACTTTCCCAATGCCTTTACGCCTAACAACGATACTTACAATGATTTTTTTGGGCCACTGGGAAATTTGTCAACCATAAAAAACTACACACTAGCTGTATATAACCGTTATGGACAACGCATTTTTATTAGCAAGGATCCATTTAAAAAATGGGATGGAAAATATAAAGATGAACTACCTAATACCGGCAGCTTTGTTTGGATGGCTGATTATCTTTTTAATGGCAAAAAGCAAAACAGAAAAGGAACTGTTACTTTGATAAGATGACCATAAAAGCTGTGAATGGTGAATGGTGAATTGTGAATTGTGAATAGAATATTTCACTATTGCCCATTGCCCATTGACCATTACCCATTGCCCATTGACCATTGACTATTCTTTACATTGCATTAGTCTATATTTTCCGGCGCATCATCGGGGAATAACAATACATGTAGATAGAGAGAGATAAATAAGAGCACATCCTCTTACAATCTATAAGTTTACGGATACTAAAATACTAAGTTGGTTTATTTTCTTGCAGGTTGGTTGTAGCAATTTTGTTAACAAAAGTCAGCCTACCAGAGGACTTTTATTTTGTAGCTGGTAAAATATTGGTCTTTAGAAATTACAGTAAATTTATTGTTTATGCTTTGGGCAATTAGAAGCCTGTCAAACGGATCGCTATGATGAAATGGCAATGAAGAAAGAATTAATGTATCTTGAAAAGTAATTGGTAGCATTTGAAAATTATTATTGCTAATTTCCACACCAATTTTTTCAAATGGACTTTTTAAATCAAGCCGATTAAGACTAATTTTAATAGCAATTTCCCACAAACTAACAATACTTACAAAATTTATAGCCTCGCTTGATTCAATTGCTTTGCGGGCATTTGATGAGAGATCTTTGTCGCCATTAAGAAACCAAATCAATATATGCGTGTCAAGTAAATAGTTCATACTTATTGATAATCCTTAAAATCTTCGATCGGTTGGTCAAAATTCTTTTTCATTTTGAACATTCCCTTAGCACTTCCAAACGTTGGTTTATTTTTAACAGATTTATTGTTTTTACTCAGTAAAAAATCTATAAAATTAGAAACCTCAGATTTTATGTTGTCCGGAAGTTGAGTAAGTTTGCTATATAAAAGCATGTTTTCCATATTTTAATATTTTGATACGAATTTAATAAAATTTTCACTCAATAGAAAATTTGATTAACAGCTCTCACATTTTGTATTGATACTACAATAATAATTTTGTGGTAGAAAAGAGATAAACTTTTTGAAAATGAAATGAGCGGAAATATAAAAGTAAATTGCTAATCAATTATTTGATACATTTTACTTTTATTTCATTTGTCAATATGTAAAAACATACAATTACTCACAATATTTTCAATCCAAATTTTCCGGGCGCATCATCGGGAAGAACAATACATCCTGTATTGAATGCTGGTTGGTGAGCAACATTGCTATTCTGTCTATCCCAAAACCAATTCCACTGGTAGGTGGCATACCATATTCCAATGCCCTTAAAAAATCATAATCAATAAACATTGCTTCGTCGTCGCCACGCTCCATGAGTTTGGTTTGTTCTTCAAAACGTTCTCTTTGTTCCAGGGGATCGTTTAACTCACTGTATGCATTGGCTATTTCTTTGCCATTACACATCAGCTCAAAACGCTCTACTAAACCGGGTTTGCTGCGATGCTTTTTTGTAAGCGGACTCATCTCTACCGGGTAGTCTGTAATAAAAGTGGGCTGTATATAATTGCCCTCGCATTTATTGCCAAATATTTCATCTATTAGTTTGCCTTTACCCCATTTTTCATCTGCATGAATTTTTAATTCCTTACACACATTTCTTATCCCATCTTCATCCATTTCGCTAATATCAAAACCTGTAAATTCCTTGATGGAATCATACATGGTGATTCTTTTGTAGGGTGCTTTAAAATCAATTTCTTTTTCTCCTGCCAATACTTTTGTGGAGCCATTGGTAGCAAGTGCAGCCCTTTCCAATAGCTGCTCCGTGGTTTCCATCATCCACTCATAATCTTTATACGCAACATAAAATTCCAGTACAGTAAATTCAGGGTTATGGGTTCTGTCCATTCCTTCGTTGCGAAAATTGCGGCTGAATTCATACACCCATTCAAAACCACCTACGATGAGTCTTTTTAAATACAGCTCATTGGCAATACGCATATACATGGGTGTGTCCAAAGCATTGTGATGTGTGCTAAAGGGCCTTGCCGCAGCGCCGCCCGGAATAATTTGCAACACCGGTGTATCTACTTCCAACCCTCCCCGTTCATTTAAAAATTCACGGATAGCATTCATCATTTTTGTACGCTTGATAAATACTTCTTTTACACCGGGGTTTACAATCAGGTCTGCATAACGCTGGCGATAACGAAATTCAGGATCTGTTACTTCATCAAAGGTTTCACCTTCTTTTTCTCTAACTACCGGTAAAGGTTTTAGTGATTTAGATAAAAGGGTAAATTCTTTTACATGAATGGATGTTTCACCTGTTTTGGTTGTAAAAACATATCCTTTTATGCCGATGATATCGCCAAGGTCCAGCAGTTTTTTCCAAACGGTTTGGTACATGGTTTTATCGTCGCCGGGACAAATATCATCCTGCTTAATGTAAAACTGTATTTTGCCTGCTGCATCCTGCAGTACTGCGAAGTTGGCTTTCCCCATATCCCGCACACTCATAATACGGCCGGCAATACATACATCAGCAAAATCCTGCTTGTTTTCTTCGCCTTTATAATTTTCTTTAATGTATACAGAGGTAGTGTTTACCGGGTATAAAGCGGCCGGATAAGCATTAATGCCTAATTTATTTAACTCCTGCAATTTTTCTCTGCGGATGATCTCCTGCTCTGATAAATGTTGTGTACTCATATTTTTAAATTCGGCTGCAAAGGTAAATGTTGTGTGGCAGGCAGCCAAGCCCTTATAAAATGTAAAATATAAATGCTATTTAACTTTACAGGAACATCAACTTGGCAAAATAGTTGCAATACTATTTGATAAACAACTAAACCATGCGAAAATTATTTACCCTTATCTCCGTTGCCGGCATCCTAAGTTCATGCGATGTTTTAAGCAACTTACCCACCACAACAGGCATTGGTGGTATTACTCAACAGGAAGCCGCTCTCGGTATTAAAGAAGCGCTTGGCCAGGGATTGAACAGATCTGTATTTCAATTAAATGCTGTGGATGGATTTTTTAAAGATGCAGCATACAAGATATTATTGCCCCCCGATGCAAAAAAAATTGAAAACACTTTAAGAGCAATTGGGTTAAACAGTATGGTAGATAAAGCTATCCTGCAGATAAATCGTGGAGCCGAAGATGCAGCCGGTTTTGCCAAACCCATTTTTATTGATGCCATTAAAAGCATGACTTTACAAGATGCTATTGGCCTGGTAAGAAATGGTGATACCAGCGCTACTAATTTTTTCAGGGTAAAAACTACATCTAAACTAATGGCCGCTTTTAACCCGGTTATTAAATCATCATTGGATAAAGTAGATGCTACCAAATATTATGGCGACCTGGTAAGTAAATACAATAACCTTCCTACAACCTTTAGGAAAATCAATCCTGATCTTGCTTCATTTGTAACCGAAAGAGCCACCAATGCATTGTTTGATCTGATTGCAAAAGAAGAAATAAATATCAGGACAAATTTTGCCGCAAGAAGTACAGACATTTTAAGAAAAGTGTTTGGGCAGAAATTTTAATTATCCTTGTTATAAAAAAAATTCTGAGCAGCTTTAACGCCGTTTTCATAAAGGAGCAGTTTATCCTGCTCCTTTGTTTTCTCTATGACCGATAAAACTTCTGTTTCGCTTTAACAGTTCCCATCATATCGTTTACGGTGGGCATTATCTCCGGCGGAATTCGCAGGGCTAAATTATTTTCTGTTTTATTGTTTAACAACATAATTGCATAGTATAGCGGTAGATATCGTTTTTGTAATTCGGTGCCATGTGCTGCATCTGTAAATAAATTGAATACCAGGTTAAGTTGCTCTTGTATTAATAATTGGGTGAAAAACCAATTAAGATTATCGTAACTGCTTTCTTTTATTATGGCCAATATCCTATTGTTCAAATCTTCAAAAATACCGTTCCAGGTTTCAATAATAATCTGACTCTTCATACCGAGTATATCGCCCTTCGCCGTGCTATTATAT
Organism: Chitinophagales bacterium; assembly: GCA_038241275.1. Taxonomy (GTDB): domain Bacteria; phylum Bacteroidota; class Bacteroidia; order Chitinophagales; family Chitinophagaceae; genus Ferruginibacter. The sequence goes on along the minus strand of JBBRFX010000002.1, from coordinate 62,843 downwards.
GCCGAAATCAGTTCTAATGCATTTTTGGTCTTATTATTCTGTTCATAATAAAGCATTGCCAAATTATTGAATGCAAGTACCTCTCCATTGTCAATCGCAATCAGGAAATACTTTTCTGCTTCTTCAAATCGTTTTAGGTGTATATAAAGATTTGCCAAATTATTGATGGCATTTACATGTCCCTTCTCAATAGCCAGAATATAATTTTTTTCAGATTCAGGAAAATTCTTCTCTAATTGAAAAATATAACCCTTAATAAAAAACTTTATTCCATCTTCTTCATTTTCTATTTCTGCTACTAACTCATGTGCATGATCAAGTTTTTTATCTCCTATTAACTTTTTGATTTCGATTTCTAAGTTTGCATATTTTTTTGGAAGTGCGAGCAAAGAGAAATCTGAACCCTTCGGTTGCAAAGCCATGGTTAGGTCAATTAACTCGTCTCTTTGCATCGTTGTTATATACCGGCTTTGTGCAAATGCTTTTGTAAAAACCAGTGCCTTATCGTAAGCAAATTGTTTATTTTTCAAATTTCCAATATGGTCAATAGCTAATTGTGTTAATTCTGCGGCATCGTACCAGCTTTCTAAAAAAATACTCAGCCATTTGGCTTTTCTTTTTTGGTCCGGGTTACCCTGTGTAACTATCAGCCACATATTAAAAAAACGCTCGGATATACGGTAGAGGTGGTTTTTTTTATCCGTTGTAATCGTATCAATTATTCCGGCATTGCTCAGTTGCTTTACGTTGGCAGATATCAGTTTACTTTCCATCCTGCATTTTTCTACCAGCTCTTTGGTGGCGCATGCCTCCCATATAAAAGCCATTTCTGCAATTATTTTTCTTTGGGCTGCAGGCAGGTTATTCAGCCGCTCCTGGTAAAGCGTAGTTACATTGTCCATTACTTTACGCAGGTATTCGTAACCATACAGCTCGGAGTTTTGCAACAGTATTTGTATGAAGAACTGCAGGGTGCGTGGCAGACCATCTGTCAAAATACGGATGGCTTCTATTTTGCCGATATTGTTTTTTGCAAATGCCGCAAGTTGGGGAAGCTGCATTACATTGCTCCAATGGTTGAGCAATTCAACAATTTCTTTTGTGCTTAGTGCTTCCAGCCGGTGCCGCCTGAAAAATTCATAAAACGGCTGATCGTATTGCCAAAAATGTTCATCCATTCGGGTGCTGCCCGCAATCAATTGTATATCGTTAAAGTTGAGCAGGATCTCCCTGAGCAAGTGGCCATCATCAGTAAAGTTGCCTACAATACGGTCAAAATTATCCAACAGCAGCACTACTTTTTTTTGTTGTTTTACAAGTGTTTCGTGAATAATGTCGAATAGATATCTTGAGTATTCGTGGTCGCTTTTAAATTCACTATATGCCTTTACCTGTATTGGCTTACCCGGTGTAGCGGCCAGTTCTTTTATTACTTCCTCCCATAAATCAGACAAACGATAAATGCCTGCCTGCTCTTCCGCCAGGTTGATGGCGATATATTTTTTTTGCAGCGTTTTGTTTTCTTCAATTTCTGCCTGTATGCGCCTGAGCAGCGTAGATTTGCCACTGCCTCTTCTTCCCAGGATCAACTCATGTTGCAAAGGGTCTTCACCTGATTTGTTTTTCAGATCGCTGATAATTATTTCAAACTCTGCCTTCCTTATTACAAAATTATTTTTGATGGAAGAATTATCTGTATTGGCGGATTGGTAAAGGCTGAGCCTATCTACAAACCAGTTACTGGTTTGTGCCTGTATGTTTTTATTTTTATCCATGGTAAATAGGATTATTGCGTTTCCAGAAAGTTTTTAAGAATGGAGATTGAAACATATAATTTTCATTTTGCTCTGTGATGTATCCATCTTTTTCCAGCCCGTCTATTAAGTCCATTCTTTCATCTGCCTTATTATGCTTTACTGCGATGTCATGAATTTTTTGCTGATTAATTATGTCTTTGTGTGCAATATGTATGAGTATTTCATTTACAAAATTGACTTCGTCTTTAGGCATATATTCAAATAGACGGCTCTTCCAATCCTTGAAATGATCTGTTGATTTTACAACCGTTTCGTAAGCATGGTCAATATCAGCCTTGCTGATTATCGGGTTGTTATTCTTCTTTGCTCTTTTATTTATTTCATCAAGCATGAGGTTGATGAAGTATGGAACGTAGTATTGAATTTTTGAAAGCAGGTAACCGGCATGTTGTTTATCATAAAGAACCGTTGCGTTGTTGTCTGTAGCCCAGGTTAGATAAACTATTGCTTCCTCTTGTGTGAGTGCTTCAAATTGAATCGGATTAAAATCATTGATATCAGTTGTTCTTCCTTCAATAGATTTCACCACATAATGAATACCGATAGAACCTGCCAGTACCAGACGAAGATTGTTGAACTGCTCTTCCTGCCGCCATCTTCTTAAATTTTTAAGAATTGAAACTGCCTCCTGAGTTTTGCCTTGTTTATTGAGTTTATGAAGTACCTCTGGGAGTTCATCTATAAACAAAACAACTTTGAGTTCGCTGTTATTTAGTTTAGGAAGCAGCATGTCAATTTCGTGCAGATAATCAACAACAGTGTCTTTAAGTTTGATCGATCCACTTAAGGAGATTTCTTCGATTTTATGCTCCTTCCAAATTTTCTTAAGCCAGGCCATGGACTGCTGAACAGGTCTGAGGCATTTTATTATTAATTCATAAAACCGTTTATAAAACTCCGTTTCAGATTTAATTCCCTGTATATTTTCAAAAACACAGTAATAGCCATCCGGGCAGTTGTTGGCCATAAATACCATTACAGAAGATTTACCAACTCTACGGGGGGCTGCAATAAGTGCATTATTGCCCTTTTCGAGCTCTTCCCAAATGTTTGTTACAATGTGTGGACGATGGAAATAATAACTTCCCGTAGCTGTATTACCTATGATTATCTTAGGACCTATCCAGGGTTTATCCATTTGAAAACATTTTAATTGTTATTTTTATTTGACAACAAATATATTGTCAAAACACTTTAACAACAAAATTATTGCCAAATATATTTCAATAAGCTTCAACTCCGCTGAACCATGGGTATTTATCGCAAGAGGGATCCGGTATCTTGCGGCGTGAAAAAGTCTTCCGCTGCCTTTACCCCGTTTTCATAAAGGAGCAGTTTATCCTGCTCCTTTGTTTTTTTTATTTGGGAGGAAATATTTCCCTGGCTTACATAAATGGTCCTGCCCTTTTCATTTTCAAGGCCCGGGTATTTTCTGCTAAGTGTTTCCATTAAAAGATTGGAGAAGGCAGCAAGGTAAACCGAAAGCTTGGTAATGGTATAAGAGGGTATGCTGATACTGTTATTGTATAAGGAGTCTATTTGCTGCGGCCGCTCCATTTTAATACCGATGGTTTGTGTATTAAACTTTATTTTATCGCATAACAAAGGGTTTAAACCTCCTTGCTCACAGGTATCAAACATACTGATAGGATAATTGCTCAACATTCCACCATCTACATAATAATTAATAAAAGAGAGGGTATCTTTTTTCTTAATTTTTTGCATGTTGTTATCCAGGGCTACAGGTGCAAAATACAAGGGAATGCCACCGCTGATTCTTGCCGCAAGGGCCAAAGGCATATCAGGAGTTGTACGATAAGAAAATATTTCAAGTTGCTGCTTGCTTAAATTGGTACCCGTACAATAAAAATCTTTGTAAAGAGGATTAGTAAGATGTAACTGATGAAGTTCATTAAAGGTTAATTGGGGGTTACCTGTTTTAAATGATACTACCTTTTGCAACCATTTTTCAAAAGCCTTTCCTTTATAAATGCCAAATTCCTTTTTAAATCTTTTATATTTTCCCAAAAGCCCCCCTTTGCCATCATTAAATTGTTGCACAGGTAATTCAATCATGAGGCTGTCAATTTCGGCTGCAGTATACCCGATACTAACCATCATACCTGCTATAGCTCCTGCTGAAGATCCGGCTACATTTTCAATTTTATTTAAAACCCCATTATCTTCTAATACACTAAAAACACCAGCATATGCCAGCCCCCGGACACCCCCGCCTTCCAGCACCAGATTTTTGTAATCATATTTTTGTTGAGAAAAACAAACAAAGGGAAAGAAAAGTAATAGCATCAACTTCTTCATTCAGCGAATTTAAATTTTTAAAGAAGGATCAACAGTTAAAGGCTCATTAATTTTCAGTTACTATACTATCGTTACTTTTTTATATAATTAGTACCCGTAACTCACTAATGCCAAATATTATTAAGTACTACATCAGCAGAACAGTACGCATCTAAACGAAATGTATAGGGCAATGAATTGCCTGTTTTTTCCAACTCATATTTATCATTTTCTTTAAGATGATAAACTTCTATTTCATTTTTATCTGCATCAATAATTATATAGTAAGGGATTTTTTGTGACTGGTAAATATAGAATTTATTATTTCTGTCTTTCATTGCTGTAGAGGGAGATAAAACTTCTACTATCAACGCAGCAGGAAAATCAAGAAAGGGTTTGATGATATCTTTACAAACAACAAGTGCATCCGGTTGCAGAATAGTATCTTCAGCAACTTTGATATCTATAAAATCGTACACTTTACAATTTTGACAACCTGACTTTTTTATGGCATCTTTTAATTCGTACTTAATATTATTGCTTATCCACTGGTGCCTTGGTGATGGTGCCGGACTCATTGCATAAGGTATGCCCTCTATTAATTCCCACCGTCCTTCCCATAGGCAATACTCATCGTAAGTATAATGTGGTAATATTTTTACTGCAGATGACATTAACCAAATTTACAATAATTAATTTAAAGCCAGTAATACCTGCCAGGCCTCATTTGCCTTATCCTGGTCTAACAGAGCCTTAGCATAATTATGCAATTCTATTTCCATATCAATAGGATCAATTGAAAAATATTGAATAATATTTTTCAATTGATCATCATTAAAAGCGGGGTCTACAAAAGGCAGTTCGCTTACATTAGCCAGTTGCCCAAGGTGATTACCTGATAAAATTTTACTGTTGCGGATACCTTCCGGTAGAGCATCTATACCTATACCCAACTGTGTATTGGGTTTGGCTACTTTAAATAAACTGGTTTCATCTACTTTGCAATACCAATCTCCGCCAAGCCTTGCTACATGATGCATTTTTGTTTGATCAATCTTATTGTTTTCATCCAGGATGCTTTCATCAATATGCATTACCAACACTTCGCAAATGACTAAATTGCCGGCACCACCTTCATTCCCCAATGGCTTTACCTCAACAACTTTACATTCTAATTTTATCTTGCTTTCCTTTACCATAGGTGGCTTAACCATGGTAGCGGGCTGCATGGTAAACCCTGCTTTTTCAAATTCATTTATTCCTTTGGCAAACTCACAACTTGCCAGGGATGTTTGTTGCACCATATCATAATCAACAATATTAATAACTACCTCTGGCAGCTCCATAACATTTTGTAAAGTATGCTTGGTTGTATTATCTCTCACTCTTCTTGCCGGGGAAAAAATAACGATGGGCGGATTGGAAGAAAATAAATTGAAAAAACTAAAGGGGCTTAAATTAATATTTCCATCCTTATCTATGGTAGATGCAAAACAAATAGGCCTGGGAGCAATAGCATGCTGCAGGTAGTTTTGAACATCCATGGGACTAATATCTTTTAGAATGATTACTTTATCCATTTTTTTTTAATGCTAAGATTGAAAAATCAGAATCTTCCATCACCATCGTATTACTCAGTTTTCCCAGCCCATCAATTTCCATTTCTACCACATCCCCTGGCTGCAGCCACTGTTCCGGATAGTTGGCATCATTAAATTTTCCTGTGCCATTCAGCTCAAGAAAACAACCGGTACCCACCGTACCACTTCCAATTACATCTCCCGGAAAAAGATTTACGCCATAACTGCAACGCTCAATAATTTCTGCAAAGGTCCAGTCCATTTCACTCACATTTCCTGCACTAACCTGTGCTCCATTTACCCTACATTTCATTCCAAGGTTCCATGCTTTTCCGGTATGATTCTCTTTGCAGGGCACTTCATATTCTTCCAGTTCATCAAGGGTAACCAACATGGGTCCGATGCAGGTTGCAAAATCTTTTCCTTTAGCCGGGCCAAGATTGAGCAGCATTTCTTCCATTTGTAATCTTCTTGCACTCAAATCATTCATAATCATCAGGCCTCCTATATATGCATCCGCATCTGCTGCCTTAATATTTCTGCAAGGCCGGTTTATCACTATAGCTACTTCCAGTTCAAAATCAAGTTTTTCAAAATGATCCGGCATACAATAAACATCTCCGGGGCCCTGTATGCTGTTATGATTAGTAAAATAAAAAATGGGGTATTGGTCAAATTCGGGTATCATATCTACTTTTCGGTTCCGCCTTGCAGCAGCCACATGCTGGCGAAAAGCATAACCATCCCTGCAACTTGAAGGGTGGGGTACAGGGGCAATAATTACTTCTTCTTCAAATGTTTTAGCCATTACATTTCGTACAAGGCCTTCTTTTATCCTTTGCTCAACGGCCTTTGCAAGTGGCATTACATCATCCCAATAGTTTAAAAACATTGCCATGCTTTCTGGCAGATCGGGATGAAGCTTTTCTGTATCATACAACTTTCCATCTACCAATAATGCCAGTTGAGGATGGTTATTTTTTAAATAGGTTACTAATTTCATGGCTTCAATTTTAGGGAACAAAAATAGTAATAAACAACCCCTCATTTAAGAAAGACATGCGGAGTTTGGCACATTTTTAGACTTCACAGGCATAATACCATTAAAAATTATATTTTATTTATATATTCAACCGCCTATCATAGTATTAGCTAACTTTTAAAAAGCAATGATTTATATTTGCATTAATTCTCTGTACAATGAAGTTCGAAAAAATTCACAACAAAGGCCAGGCACAGCTTTTTAAAAATCAATACCTGGAATATCTTACTAAAACACACCCTTTAGTAATATGGGGCATGTATTTGCCCATATTAATATTTTTGCCCTATTATGCGATCAATACATTAGATTTTCCTTCATTTAATGTAGCGGCTATTTTTATTTTTGGTATGTTTTTCTGGAGTTTCACGGAATATATTTTGCATCGCTTTGTTTTTCATTACCACCCCCAATCAGAAAGAGGCAAACGGATTAATTATGTGTTACATGGTAATCATCATGAGTATCCGAGAGATAAGGAAAGATTATTTATGCCTGCCGTACCAAGCCTTATCATTGCATCCATTTTTTTTCTTGTGTTCTTTTTAATCATGGGTAATATGGCATTTCCTTTTTTTCCGGGATTTATGTTGGGATACCTTATTTATGGCAGTATGCATTATGCCATCCATGCAATGAATCCGCCTTTTAAATGGATGAAGAGCCTGTGGCGCAATCATCACCTTCATCATTATAAAGAAAACGATTTAGGTTTTGGCGTGAGCAGCACGCTGTGGGACCATGTTTTTGGAACCATGTTTGATCTTAAAAAAGAAAAAGAAAATAAAGAAGAAGTTCAGAAATTGATGTTTAAATAGGAGTTAAAAAAACGGGTAATCATTACCATATTTCTTCTTCGCTCCAATCATTTTTATCCCGGCGGGTTTCCTGCCGGGATTTTATTTTTTGTAACTGCCGCTCTATTATCAACGTGGCAATGGTATCGCCTGAATTAATGCCCGGTTGAAATGCCAACAAAGACTTTAACTTTTTTTCATCCACATCCAATCTATAAAGCAGGGATACAAGGCGTTCAAAATCGTGGTTGATTAATTCGTTAATGTATGCAGATAAATTTTCAAACAGCTTTTTATCCTTTACCATTATCTCTTCTGAAGCAGATAAAACAGTATCTATAATTGCATGATCAGGCAAATGCTTCATTGCTGGTTTTTTTTTATAATAATTGATAACTATCATCATCCAGTTAAAATTGAAGTTACTTAAAATTTTTCCAGCACCCCCAATGCAAACAAAGCAAAATCATAACGGGCAGGATCTTTTTTATTCAATTGTTTCATTTGTTGAGTAAGCTCCACAGCAGCCTGCCAGTCTGTTTGCTGGCGGCTGAGCAAATTAAAATGCCGGGCCACTCTTGCCACATGAACATCTAAAGGAATAACCAGTTGTGCAGGAGAAATATTTTTCCATAAGCCAAAATCTACTCCGCAGTTATCTTTTCGCACCATCCACCGCAGGTACATATTGATGCGTTTGCAGGCAGATTTTTTATCCGGGCTGGCAATATGTTTTAATGTGCGGAGGGGTACATCGGGCAGTGAAAAAAAATATTGATAAAACCCATTTAATGCATTTTCCACATTGGCATCTCCCGCTTTCATCCATTTTGTAAAAGCGGTTTCCAGGGAATTATTGCAGGAATAATGCATATGAAAAAAAGATATGAAATACAGCAGGTCGGTTGTATTAAATGTGCGGTGTTTAAATGATAATAATTTTTTTAAATCGCCGGCTGTATGATTTATACAAAAATCATAAGGCGCATTATTCATCAGCGCCATCAGCTCACTGGTTTTGTTGATGATGGTTGTGCGGTTGCCCCATGCAAAAATGGCTGCAAAAAATCCGGCTATTTCAATATCCTGTTTAAGCGTAAACCTGTGAGGGATGCATATAGGATCAGCAGCAACAAAATCTGGCCGGTTATATTTTTTTACTTTTTTATTTAAAAAAGCAGCCAGTTTATCATCTATCATTCTGCAATTTTTCTGCGTGGTAAATTAAGCACTATAAGCAACAGCGCTGATTATAAGCCTGTATATTTATTTACCTGTAATCTATAAATTATCCGATGGCCCGTGTAAGATCATCAATTAAATCGTCGGCATCCTCAATACCCACACTTAGCCTGATCAAACCATCGCTTAAGCCATTTTTAATCCGCTCTTCTCTTGGTATGCTGGCATGGGTCATACTTGCAGGATGATTGATTAACGACTCTACTCCACCCAGGCTTTCGGCAAGGGCAAACAGTTTAGTAGAAGAAAGTACTTTTGTTGCAGCCTCTATGCTATCGTCCTTTAAAGTAAAACTCATCATGCCGCCAAAACCACGCATTTGCACTTTTGCAATATCATGATTTTGATGATCTGCAAAACCACACCAGTAAACCCTTTCTACTTTTGGATGCTTGCGCAGGAAATGAGCAATTAAAAATCCATTTTCGCAATGTGCTTTCATACGCACATGCAGGGTTTTTATACCACGCAATACCAAAAAACAATCCATCGGGCCGGGTACGGCACCGCAACTTTTTTGTATAAAATATAATTGCTCTCTTAGTGCAGCATCATTCAAGATCAGTGCTCCCTGTATCACATCACTGTGACCACCCAGGTATTTGGTAGAAGAGTGCATAACTATGTCTGCCCCAAGATCCAGCGGGTTTTGCAGGTAAGGCGATGCAAAAGTGTTATCTACACAAAGCCATGCACGGGCGGCTTTGGATATGGCTGCCACTGCAACAATATCTGTAATATTCATTAATGGATTAGTAGGCGTTTCTATCCAGATGAGTTTTGTTTTGGGCGTTACTGCTGCCTGTATATTTTGAGCATTGGTAGTATCTACATAAATAAATTTTATGCCATACTTTGCAAAAATCTTTGTGAACAAACGATAAGTGCCGCCATACATATCATTGGCAGCAATCACTTCATCGCCGGGGTTTAATAATTTAATCACTGCATCGGTAGCTGCCACACCACTGCTGAATGCAAGACCATACTGCCCATTTTCGATGGTGGCCAAAGCGGCTTCCAATGCACTACGGGTTGGGTTTTGACTCCGGGCATATTCATATCCTTTATTTACACCGGGTGCTTCCTGCACATAGGTGCTGGTTTGATAAATGGGGGTCATGATTGCACCAGTACTGGGATCGGGTACGGTACCGGCATGTATAAACTTTGTACCCAGATTTTTAGACTTTGTGTTTTCTGTGCTCATGATAGGAAGTTAATGAGGGGCAAAATTAATTATAAATAACTCAATGGGGCGGTTAAATATTACAGCATTCTTGCAGCACACAGATAACGCCAGTCGTTGTTATTGGCATCGTGTGCCGGCTGAGGAATAATCTTTTTTTGTATAACCTGCGATTTTAAAATATCTGCATTCACCAGTTTCTTTTTTGCTTCATGTATATAATCAATCAGGCTGGCATTTTGCATCCACTGGCGCTGTGGTGGTTCATAGCCAATTTTATCGGTTCGCCACACAATGTTATCCGGCAATTTTCCATTCATGGTCCTGCGCAAAATATTTTTTGTAAAACCATCACTAATCTTGTAGCTGGTAGGCAAAGAAAAAATAAACTGCACAAGAGAAGCATTTAAAAAAGGCAGGCGTACTTCGGTGCCATGTGCCATACTGTTTCTGTCAGAATACCTGAGTAGTTCTTCCAAACCATATTCCATGGTATTGAAATATAAAATATCATTTAACTTGGTTACAATAGGTTTGTGTATGCCATCCCATTCCCGGCCCTTAATTACAGACAATAAATTTTTACTGATATCCGGGTGATGAATGACCCGGTTATATTCTTTTTTTTCCAGTGCAATTGATACATGCGATGGCAGGTAAACTGCCAGCAAATTTTGCATTCCCCATTTCATTTTCATGTGATGCTCCTTAAACAAATGCCTTTCTTTTTTAGCCAACGAAAACTTATTCCTGCTCAGCAACTCCTGTATATACCAATGAAGATACCTGTGATAACCTGCCAGTATCTCGTCGGCTCCCTGGCCATCTAACATTACTTTTACATGATGCTTGCCGGCCAGCTCAAACACTTTGTACTGTGCATAAATACTGGATGAAGGAAAGGGCTCTTCCTGGTGATAACTCAGTTTCTCAAAATCATTCACCAGCCCATCTGCAGTGGGTGTAACCGTGTAGTTATCAAAAGAAAATTGATGCACCACTTGTTGTATATATGCCTGTTCATCTTTTTCAAACCCGGGAAAAACGGCAGAAAATGTTTTGAAGTTTTTTGAAGCGTTTGTTTTTTGCAAGGCCTGCACAATACTGTAAGCTATACTGCTGCTGTCTAATCCGCCACTAAGGCTTGCGCCTACAGGCACATCACTTCTTAATTTTGCAGCTACAGAACTATTAAAAATACTATCAAACTGATGCATAATTTCTTCATCAGGCAAGGCCAGTGTTGTTTGTTTATCTATATCCCAATAATTACTAATGGTCATTTTTTGAGTGCGTGCATCCAGTCGCAGGATGTGAGCCGGTAGCAGGGAAAAAATATTACTATAAAAAGTTTGTGACTTATCAGCGGGGTTTTGCACATGCCCCAGCGTAAGATAATTAAGCAGCATTTTATTGTCTGCATGCTTAGGCACCCCTACCGCCCATAAAGCCTTCATTTCGCTGCCAAATACAAAAAGATCTTCTTCGGTATAATAATAAAACGGCTTTTCGCCAAACCGGTCCCGGGCCACAAATAATTGTTTTTCTCTTTCATCCCATATTGCAAAAGCAAACATGCCGTCAAAATAATGCACACATTTTTCTTTGTAATAATCGTATGCTGCAAGAATTACTTCTGTGTCGCTCTTAGTACTAAATTGATACCCGGCTTTTTTAAGTTTGTTTCTTAGTTCTATATAATTGTATATTTCGCCATTGTAGGTAATCGTATACCTTTTGGCATAATGCATGGGTTGTGCAGCAGCATCTGACAGGTCTATAATGGCCAGCCTTCGGTGTGCAAACCCGGCCGTATTATTTTCATTTATCCAAAATCCATCGCCATCGGGCCCACGATGAGCCAACGCATCGGCCATGCGTTTTAGCAAAGAATGATGTATAATGTTTTGATTGGAAGAAATGATCCCGGCAATTCCACACATGCCGTAAAGATACGAAGACAAATTTGCCCATGAAAAAATGAACAAATACTGAGCCCGAAATACTGACCACTTTATTTAGAAAATGTAACAGGTAATGAAACTTTAACTTCATCCCATGCCATTATTAAATCTGCGCCATAACCGGCTGATTCAAACACAATCGTAAAATCTTCCAGCGCAGGGATATGTTTTTGTACAGGAACCTCTGCTTGCAAAATATCTTTAGAAGGATCTATCTGCAAGCCCCAGCTATCAATATTACTGTTAAGCACAACTATCCATTTATCAGCATGCGGAATACAGTACATCACATACCTTCCGGCATTAACATTTTTTCCATTGATAACTACGGGCATAAAAAATTCTATTTCTGTAGATTCATTGGCGCCTAATCTCCATGGTTTACCATAGGGGCAAAGATTTTTTTCATCTATACCAAAAATGGGCCTGCCCTTTTTATGTGGCCTGCTGTAAATAACCCTTGCCACCGGCGCTTGCAGCAACAGCGTTCCGGACATTTTATTTTGAGGAAACTCTTTAGGAAAATAACTGATATCCATTGGAGACTGATCGGTAGTTGCATACTCATTGCCTTCAGGCAATTTTAATGAATCCTTCAGTGTAACAGAAGCATTATCGTTCTTGTTTTGTGTACAAGCTCCCAACAAAACAATTACATAAACTATACAAAGAGCAGAAAAAAATTTTGGCAGTATTTTCATTTAGATTTATTGTAGATAAACAGGCATTGTAACTTTTACATCATCCCATAAAGCAGCTAAATTAAACCCAAGTTTTGTTTTTTCAAAAACCAGTGAAAAAGATTCTGCAATTTCCGTTTGCTTTTGTACCGGTACTTCCATGCGTACAATATCTTTTTTAAGATCATACCTGAAAGAACCCCATGTATCATTTTCCCTGTTTATAATGAGGGTCCATTTGTCGGAGTTAGGGATGGCGAAAATAGAATAACGGCCCTTTTTTATCTTTACATTATTAATTTTTACCGGCACATAAAATTCTACTTCGGTAGCTTCATTGGCACCCAGTCGCCATACTTTTCCATATTCTATCAGATTACCAAAAATAATCCTTTCATTCTTTTGCGGGCGGCTATAAATTACCCTTGCCATCAACGGACCTTCCACTTTATCCTGGATTTTTAATACCGGATAGTTATCGGGATAATAACTGATATCCAAAGGAGATTTATCTATAGGCGGCAATTGAGACTGCGCAAAACCCGATAACCCTGCAATTAAAAATAAAACAATGGCCATGAAACGTTTCATACGATGTAATTTTTTCAAAGATAAAAGAATCAATGGTTTAATAAATCCTGCATTGTATAAGCGGCAAATTTTTTAACAGAACTAAAAAACAATTGGTATTGTTGTTCCATCAAATGCTTGTTATTTACAAAGAGCTCAAAAGCAATTTCACTCTCCTCAAGATAAGCTGCCCGATATACCAGCCCATTAAAACTTTTTTGTATCCCATGGTCAAATTGATAATTGTATAACCAGTTTTGAGATACCATATAGGGAAACATACTTTTAAATTTTGTAGGAAAAAGCGGCAAAAAAGGCTGGAGACTTGCATAAGTTTTTTTGGCAAAATGCTGCAGCGCATCATCGTTTTCAAATTCATTGCGATCGTTGGCCAAAAAATAATCATATACAATATCTACAAAGGCACCTGCATATAAACGATACTGCGGACGAAAGATTTGAATGAGCTCTTTTGTTGCCGGATGCTGATCTGTAAAATCATCTATAGCCCTGTGCAGGCGAATACCAGCCTGCACCTGAATGGGAAAATCGTATTGTGTTTTACCCTTTACATGATCGCTTATCATATTACCTGCCAACACTTCGGGATGATTAAAAGAAAGATATGCATGTGCCAGGTAATTCATGCTTTAAAGATAAGTGCAATAGGGATAACACTGCCATTGCTGTTTTTTAACATTATGCCTGCATATTTTATAATTTCTTTAAGAATAGAAATATAATCGTTTACAGTACTGCATTTCAGCTTGCCTGTTATCAATGGTTAGTGTTACAGCCTACCACTTATAAAGGTATTTTAAAGAAGCTGTTCACTTAACCACAATACGCTGGCAAATTATAATGGCACTATTTACTTTTGCTATGCCATGGTTGCAGTAGTTGCTGCAACATTTTATAAAAAACAAAAAAGTATAGTCATGAAAAAATTAACAGCCATCGTTGCCGCATTGGCGCTATTTGCCAGTGCCGGCGCATTTAACCCCATTCCAAAAGAAGAGAAAGGGTTATTTACCGTTTTAAACAAAAAAACTGCAAAATTTGTAAGCCCCGAAAAGGTCAGCAGGCAGGTAAGCAATGCCTTTAAAGAAAAATTTGAAAAGGCAGTAAATGTAAAATGGACTCAAGAGGAAAATTTGTATTTTGCTATTTTTGAAATAAACGAAAAAGAGTACACTGTTGCTTATTCGGAGAAAGGTGAATTAATAGGCATCTCCAGGTGTTTATATAAAGACCAGTTACCCCTGGCAGTGATGGAATCGCTAAATGAAAAATATAAAAATTATATCTTACCGGCAAGCGTTAGTGAAATTGTATTTGAAGGCGTTACTAACTACTATCTAACAATAGAAGGTGAAACCCGTTACCTGCAATTAAAATGCTCGCCTGATGGCAGTATCAGTGTGAATAAAAGAATAAAAAAGAAAGTGCTGGTGGGTAAAGTTTATTAAAATAAACCGGCTGTATCACTTGATGATACAGCCGGTTTTATTCTTTCCTTTTTTTGACTAACAGGTTGTGTCTTTAAGTATCCCATTATTACCATCCATATCTGCAAATAAGCTTACCAAAGCTGTTAATCCTCCTGTTACCTTGCGGGCTTATCCTGATTTTCTTTAAAAAAACAAGCATACAAATATTGGTAATACAAACTATGCGCTTGCCGGGTAAATTGCTGCTGTACAAGTGTGCGATGCCGATAAAGACCGGCACAGGTTGCCAATGAAGCTAAATAGAAATACCACTGCGGGGTACATAAAAAAATTTTACTTTTGCCCTCTAAATTTTAAAACATGAGCAAAGGACCCGTTTCTACTTTTATAGAACATCATTACCGGCACTTTAATGCAGCCGCATTAATAGATGCTGCCAAAGGATATGTGACTCACCTGGATGAAGGTGGCAAAATGATGATTACCCTTGCAGGTGCCATGAGTACCGCAGAGCTGGGCCTGAGCCTTGCAGAAATGATACGGCAGGATAAAGTGGCTATTATCAGTTGCACAGGCGCCAACCTGGAAGAAGATGTGATGAACCTGGTGGCACACTCTCATTACAAAAGGGTGCCTAACTATCGTGACCTTACCCCGCAGGATGAGTGGGATCTTTTAGAAAATCATTATAACCGGGTAACGGATACCTGTATACCGGAAGAAGAAGCTTTTCGCCGCCTGCAAAAACACCTGGTAAAACAATGGCAGGATGCTGCGGCTAAAGGCGAACGATATTTTCCTCATGAATTTTTATACAAAACTGTATTAAGTGGCGAGCTGGAACAGTACTACGAGATTGATCCTAAAAACAGTTGGATTGTAGCTGCTGCAGAAAAAAATATTCCTATCGTATGCCCGGGTTGGGAAGACAGCACCACCGGAAATATCTTTGCCAGTTATGTAATTAAAGGCGAGCTAAAAGCCGACCTGGTAAAAAGTGGTATTGAATATATGGTATGGCTTACAGAATGGTACCGCAGCAATTCATCCGGCAAGGGCGTAGGTTTTTTCCAGATTGGTGGCGGTATAGCCGGCGATTTTCCTATTTGTGTAGTGCCGATGATGTACCAGGACCTGGAGTGGCACGATGTTCCTTTCTGGAGTTATTTTTGCCAGATAAGTGACTCTACTACCTCTTATGGCTCCTATAGTGGAGCGGTGCCCAACGAAAAAATTACCTGGGGCAAATTAGATATTCATACCCCCAAATATATTGTAGAGAGTGATGCAACGATTGTAGCACCGCTCATATTTGCATGGGTATTGGGTTGGTAATTATGCAGGCCTTTTTTCTGTAACGGACGATAAAGCCTGCGATAATTAAGGAGGCTGTATCAAAAGGAAACCTTTTTCACACAAAGAGCACAAAGAAATAAAAAGTTTACAAAGAGATCGTTTAATAGTCAATCCTTGTCTCTTGGTGTTTGATGTTGCTTGTGGTAAAACCAACAGTTTGGAGACAACCTATTTTTTATTAAACGCCATGCAGCATTGTTAGAATATGAAATTAGAATACAATTACTATGCATGCAACACCTGTATTTCTCTGAACATAATTCTGCTACAGCGCAATTTTTTGGCTTTTCTTTGAATTACATTTGAATAGTAATTTTAAAAAAATAGCCCCGTGTTATGATAAGCATATTTACAGAGAAAGAAATTACTCCATCTGTAAAAGGCCTGCAAAAAGCACTGGTGAAAATTATAAAATCCGGACGCTGCTGCAGGATTTCACCAAAAAGCTATACCCGCCGGCAACGGAAGAGTGGAATTTTTCGGGCATAAAATACGGCTGGAGTTTTCGTATAAGAGATAAAAAAAGGGTAATTGCTTATTTATTGCCACGGGATAATTTCTTTAAAGTGGCCCTGGTATTTGGTCAAAAGGCAACGGATGAAATTTTAGAGTAATACTTTGCAGAAAACATTAAAGAAGAACTTAAAAATGCAAAGGTTTATGCAGATGGCAGGGGAATAATAATTGAGGTAAAAAATAACAAAGTGCTGCCTGATATAAAAAACTAATAACCATTAAAGTTGCTCACTGATATGATTACTCCTGCGAACCCTGCTCCAGCATTAGTTTTGCAAGCATTTGTTTTGCACATTCCGGTATTTTAGAGCCGGGTCCAAATATAGCTGAGATACCCCTTTCAAAAAGATAATCATAATCTTGCTGCGGTATTACGCCGCCGGCAAAAACAAGAATATCTTCCCTTCCTAATTTTTTTAATTCATCTACAAGAAGTGGTATTAAAGTCTTATGCCCACCTGCAAGCGACGAAGCACCCACAAAATCCACATCATTTTCTGTTGCCTGCCTGGCTACTTCTTCGGGTGTTTGAAATAAGGGGCCCATATCCACATCAAAGCCCATGTCGGCAAAAGATGTAGCTACTACTTTTGCGCCACGGTCGTGCCCGTCCTGTCCCATTTTTGCAATCATTACTCTTGGGCGGCGCCCCTGTTCTTCTGCAAATTTATCGGTAAGTGCCAGTACGGCTTTAAAATCTTTATCGTTATACGACTCTCCGGAGTAAACTCCTGAAATAGTACGTATCACAGCTTTATGTCTTCCAAAAACAGCTTCCATTGCATCCGAAATTTCGCCAAGGCTTGCTCTTTTGCGGGCTGCATCTACGGCAAGTTCCAGCAGGTTTCCTTCGCCGGTTCGGGCACATGTTGTAATGGCAGCCAGTGCTGCGGTTACAGATTCTGTATTTCGCTCTGCTTTTAATTTTTTCAATCTTTCAAGTTGCGCAGTTCTTACAGCCGCATTATCTACATCCAGCACTTCAAAGTCGGCTTTTTCCTGTACACGGTATTTGTTTACACCTACAATAATATCTGTGCCCGAATCTATTCTTGCCTGTTTTCTGGCGGCAGCTTCTTCTATGCGCATTTTAGGAATACCGGTTTCAATGGCTTTAGCCATGCCCCCCAATTCTTCTACTTCCATAATATGCGCCCATGCTTTGTTGGCTAGTTCATGGGTGAGGTACTCTACATAATACGAACCACCCCAGGGATCTACCACTTTGGTTACATTGGTTTCGTCCTGTATATATAATTGGGTGTTCCTTGCAATTCTTGCAGAGTATTCTGTGGGTAGTGCAATGGCTTCGTCCAGCGCATTGGTGTGCAGGGATTGTGTGTGGCCGCAAATGGCAGCCATGGCTTCTATACAAGTGCGTGCAACATTGTTATAGGGATCCTGTTCGCTAAGGCTCCAGCCAGAAGTTTGCGTATGTGTGCGCAGGGCCATCGACTTTGAGTTTTGCGGATTAAACTGTTTCACAATTTTTGCCCATAGCATTCTTGCCGCACGCATTTTTGCAATCTCCATAAAATGATTCATGCCAGTAGCCCAAAAGAAAGAGAGCCGGGGTGCAAAATCATCAATCTTTAATCCTGCAGCTATACCGGTGCGAATGTATTCCAGCCCATCGGCCAATGTGTAAGCCAGTTCAATATCAGCCGTGGCACCCGCTTCCTGCATGTGATAGCCGGATATAGAAATGGAATTAAACTTTGGCATTTTCTGGCTGGTGAAATTAAAAATATCACCAATAATTTTCATAGATGGCTTGGGAGGATAGATGTAGGTATTCCTCACCATAAATTCTTTTAAAATATCATTTTGTATAGTACCGCTTAGTTTATCCATGCTTACTCCCTGCTCTTCGGCAGCCACAATATAAAAAGCCATAATTGGAATAACTGCACCATTCATGGTCATGCTTACAGACATTTTATCCAATGGAATACTGTCAAACAGCAGTTTCATATCAAGGATAGAATCTATTGCCACCCCGGCTTTTCCCACATCTCCTGTTACACGTGGGTGATCAGAATCGTAGCCCCGGTGTGTGGCAAGATCAAAAGCAACCGATAAACCTTTTTGCCCTGCAGCAAGATTTCTCCTGTAAAACGCATTGGATTGTTCTGCCGTAGAAAAACCTGCATACTGCCTGATAGTCCATGGCTGCAGCACATACATACTTGCATAAGGCCCACGGAGGTAAGGTGGTTTACCGGCTCCAAAATGCAGGTGTTCTACATTGGCCACATCTGCTTTTGTAAATACATTGGGTATGCTTATTTTTTCTGCCGTTTCCCATAAGGATCCTTCATGCTCCATGCTGGTGTTTTCAACATTTGCATCATTCAGTTTTATAGCAGCAAAATCAGGTTTCATCTTTTCTCTTTTTTATTTTACAGCAAATAATTTTTGCTGCAATGCAGCAATAAATTCAACCACATTTGTTTTTTGATGTATAAAATCATCTACACCGGCCAGCTTCAGATTTTCTATCATTTCTGAGGGATAGCCTGCCAATAACAGTTTTTTATCTTTTGTGAACCCTTTAAAAATTTCTGCAAATGTTATTGCGCCGGTTTCATAATCTGCGTCGGAGGAACAAATGACTACAATATCTGCATCGCCTTTTGCGGCTGCTTCTGCTGCCATTTGCACAGTTTCAAAAACAGTGGCTGCGCCAATGCTAAACCCTGCAGTACCAAAGAACTCCTCTGCAAATGCTGCTCTTGCAGTTCTCATGGCAGGATGCCCATAACATGCCAGGTAAACCCTGGGTATTTTACCGGTAAGCACAAATTGCTGTTGCGTTTGCTGCCTTAGCTGTTCAAATTTTCTTGTTGCCCTCTGGGCATGTAATAAAGGAAAACCATTTGCATAACCAGGCATTTCTACAACCGGTTTTGCAGCAATATTTTCCTGCGCATTTACATATTTATTCATACCCACATATACTTTTCTGCGGCTGGCAATTTCAGCTTCTTTTTTATCTTTTAAGGCGGCTATTTTTTGCTGTATCCATCCATTTTTAAAAGATTCAACATATCCTCCGGCAGCTTCGGTTTCGTTAAATAATTGCAGCATTTTTTCTGCCAACTGAGCCGTAATGGTTTCGATGTAATAAGAACCGGCGGCAGGATCGGTTACTTTATCAAAATATGATTCTTCTTTTAGCAGGTTAGAAATATTGAGCGCAATTCTATGGGTAAACTCATCGGGTGTTTTGTAAGTACTGTCGTGCGGGTTTATCAGGATTGCATTGCAGCCTCCAAGAATTGCAGACATCGCTTCCGTTGTATTCCTGAGCATATTTACTGTGGGGTCGTACAAAGATTTAGACCAGGCAGCATTGGAGCTTAATACAGGCACATCTGGTAAGGCTGTGCTGTAACAGGAAAGAATTGCTGTGAGCAATTTTTTTATTGCCCTTAGTTTGGCTATTTCAAAAAAGTAATCGCCGCCCACGGCCAAGTGCAGGGCGAGTTGCGAAATAATCTGCTCTTGCTCCAGCCCTTCTTTTTCCAGCGATTCAATGGTATCGGTAAGTTTGTTTAGCAAAAATGCAGCTTCCTGTACAATGCCGGCTCCGGCATTTACAAAAGCATGGGAACTTAACATGAGGCCCTTAAAGTTTTTTGCCTGCGCCGTAATTTTTAATTGCGCTGCCAGGTTTTTAAAATCCGGCCCGGTTGCTTTTGTGCTCCATGCCTCCAGCACATCTGCCTGCACAAATCCATGAATATTTACAAGCTGGTGGCCTTGTGCAGTTACAAAACTAAAATACTGATGCAACAGCGTGGGCGAAGGGGATTGTAATTTAAAAGAAATCTCCGTTTTTTCCGGATCTATCCCTTTTAATAAAACACTAAAGTGAATGGTTTCTGTTTCAAGAATGTTCAGTAAAAATCCGGTTACATCAAATTCCATCATGCGCAGCATAAATTTATTTGCTTCCAGAAGGTCCTTCACATCTACTTCCACATAATTCGTCCATGATCTTTTTGCAGAAGAACTTTTATGGGGAATAATAGAAACGTCCTGCCAATCTTCTGCGGTATAAAATGGCTGAACAGCAATGTCTTCATCTGTTTTCCATACCAGTTTTTTATCAAAATCAGCACCTTTCAGATCAGTTATTGCTGTTTCTTTCCAGCTTTGTTTGCTCGCCGGTTCAAATGCCGAAAAAAGCTTTTCATTTCCTGTGATCATGCTCCTATCATTTAAAATTTATTTTGTAGTAACAGCAACAGGTATTAAAACCCTGCTAAACTGCCACCGTTAAAAAAATAAAGACTTGCACCAAATCTTGCATGGGCCTCTCTTTCCAGTTCTTCCCTGGAGGAAGGATGCGATACATTAATTAAAGCCTTTGCTCTTTGCGCCAGGTTTTTCCCTTTCAGATCTGCTACACCAAATTCTGTTACTACATACTGGGCATGTGCCCTGGTAGTAACTACACCTGCTCCCATTTTTAATGTAGGAACAATTTTAGAAATTCCTTTTTCTGTAGCCGAAGTTAATGCACAAATTGCTTTTCCGCCCGGAGAAAGCGCAGCGCCCCTCATAAAATCCATCTGCCCTCCCACGCCGGAGTACATTTTAGTACCAATGCTATCAGCACATATTTGCCCGGTAAGATCAACTTCTATTGCTGAATTAATGGCTATCACTTTAGGATTTCTGCGAATGATGGCGGTATCGTTTACAAAAGAAATATCCATCATCAACACAATAGGATTGTCATCCATAAAATCGTAGAGCTTCCTTGTGCCCATGGCAAAACCAGAAACGATCATGTGTTTTAATACCGTTTTTTTAGAACCGTTCACCACGCCGTTTTCTATAAGCGGGAGGATGCCTTCAGAAAACATTTCTGTATGCACGCCAAGATCTCTGTGGCTTGTAAGGCATCCCAATACCGAATTGGGGATGCCCCCAATGCCCATCTGCAGCGTAGAACCATCTTCAATCATCTCTGCAATGTATCGGCCTATGCTGGTTTCTTCGGGGCTGGCGGCGCCAAAGCTTAGTTCATGTATGGGTTCATCTACTGCCACGCAAGCATTAAAGCGGCTGATATGAATGATACCGTCGCCATAGGTTCGGGGCATGCGTGGATTGATTTGTGCAATGATGGTTTTGGCATTTTCCAGCCCGCCCACCACTATATCAACTGATACACCGAGGGAGCAGTAGCCGTGTTTATCTGGCGGAGATACATTCAGCAATACCACATCCAGCGGCATAGTGCCATTGCGGAACAAATGCGGAATATCACTTAAAAAAACAGGATTGTATTGTGCACTTCCAAGCTGCACATATTTTCTCATGTTACCACCAATAAAAAAGCAATTGGTTCTAAAACTTTCTGCATATTTAGGATCTGCATATTCGGCGTATCCTTCTGTGTGAATGTGCACAATTTCAACATCACGCAGCTCCGGGGCCCGTGCAACCATTGCTTTAAGCAATGTTTGCGGAGTGGCAGATGCCGCCTGCACCAGCACCCTATCGCCCGACTTGATGAGTTTTACTGCTTCATGGGCAGATACATAATTTGCCATTTTAAATATTTTTTTTAACCAAGAAAACTCAACAATATACCAGCGGCTATAGCACTGCCTATAACGCCTGCCACATTGGGGGCCATCGCATGCATCAGCAGGTGATTGTTGGGGTCATACTGAAGCCCGACTACCTGCGAAACCCTTGCACTATCCGGCACGGCGGATACACCTGCAGATCCAATCAAAGGATTGATCTTATTGCCTTCCTTCAAAAATAGGTTCATGAATTTTGCAAAAAGTACACCGCCTGCTGTTGCCACTACAAAAGAAGCCGCACCCAATAAGAATATTTTTAGTGAGTCCCATGTAAGGAAGACGTCTGCCTGTGTAGAAGCGCCTACAGTAATACCAATCAATATGGTAACGATGTCTATCATCTTAGTTCTTGCAGTATCTGCAAGGCGCTCTGTTCTGCCTGATTCTTTTAAAATGTTTCCAAAGAATAACATACCCAGCAATGGCAGGGCAGAAGGTGAAATAAAACAGGTAAGTAAAAGCCCAATGATGGGGAATAATATTTTTTCCTGTTTTGATACTGCCCGTGGCGGTTTCATTCTTATTCTTTTTTCTTTAGACGTGGTAAGCAGTTTCATTATGGGCGGCTGAATAACCGGAACGAGGGCCATGTAAGAATAAGCGGCTATGGCAATGGGGCCAATAAGTTGTGGTGCAAGCTTAGCAGAAAGAAAAATGGCAGTGGGACCATCTGCACCACCAATGATACCAATTGCGCCGGCTTCCTTTAAAGTAAAGCCAAGCAGGATAGCACCTACAAAAGTGGCGAATACACCAATTTGTGCGGCTGCACCCAATAGCACCAATTTAGGATTAGAAATCAGCGTAGAAAAATCTGTCATGGCACCAATACCCAGGAAAATTAATGGTGGATATATTCCTTTAAGTACGCCAAAATGAAGATAACTTAATACAGAACCGGGTTCGTATATGCCTACCTGGTAGCCTCCAACAAAGGGAATGTTGCCCATCAGAATTCCTACGCCTATGGGAATGAGCAACAGTGGTTCATAATCGTATTTGATGGCCAGCCATATGAAAAGAAGGCCCACCGAGATCATAATCAGATGCCCGAAGGTTACATTGGCAAAACCTGTAAAATTTAAAAATCTCATAAGGCCCCGCAGGGTTTCCTCGTAAAGTCCTCCACCCGGTGTGGCTTCCATAACTGATGGAACTACCTGCGCCAGGGCATAGCCACCAACACATACTACCAGCATGATAAGAACAAGGTATTTAAACAATTTTTTCATACATAAATATTAAAGGATTTCTAGCAGGAGGTCGCCCTGCAATACAGTACTTTTTGCTGCTACTTTCACCGAATGGACTGTCCCGGAGTTCTCAGCCAGGATCATGTTTTCCATTTTCATAGCTTCCAACACCAGCAGCTTGTCGCCTGACTTTACAACATCGCCTTCTTTTACCAATAACTCCAGCACAATCCCTGGTAATGGAGACAGTACTTTTTTCAGCGTGTCAGAAGTGGTGAGCGAATCTACTTTTTGTGTGAGCCTTGGTTCTGTTCTGATGAGCACCGGAGTTTTAGAAGTTTTTACTTCGCCATCCATTACTACTTCGTACGGAGAACCATTTACCTCAATCTGTATGAGGTTACCGGATGTTTCCTTGATATCTATATGGTAGGAACTGCCATTGATTTTAAACTTATATTTCTTCATGTTTATCCATTTTATGGTGGAGTATTATTTTCTTACGAGCTGGTGTGTGCCATATATTTTTGAGCTCCATGGCGAATAATTCTTGGGAGACAACCCTATAGTAAGGATAGCGTTCTCTTCATCATGTGCTTCTTCCATAAAAAGATGAATAGCGGCTGCAATGGCGGTAATTTCTTCGCCGGTGCGTTGTTGAGGCGACTGCTTCTTCTCAGGTGCTGCTACGAGCACCTGTTTTTTATTCGTTTTTATTGAAAGCAGGTATGGAACCACGTACTGAAATACGATGACGAGGAGTACCAACCCGAGGAAAACTATTAAGACACCCACAATCAGGATGATGAGGCCTCTTTCCATATCTAAGCTCATAGCGTTATATTTTATAAAGGTATATTAGAATGTTTTTTTGGCGGATTTACCTGCTTCTTGGTAGCAAGTGCTTCCAGCGAACGAATGATGCGGAACCTGGTGTTTCTGGGTTCAATAATATCATCTATAAAACCGTACTTGGCAGCCTGGTAGGGATTGGCAAATTTTTCTATATACTCTGTTTCTTTTTCAAGGATGTATTTTGCCTTGTCTTCTGCGTTTTCCAGCTTTGCAATATTTTTTCCTTCCAGTACTTCTATAGCCCCTTTTGCTCCCATCACTGCAATTTCTGCTGTAGGCCATGCATAATTCACATCGCCCCGAAGCTGCTTGCAGCTCATCACATCATGCGCACCGCCATAAGATTTCCTCAAGGTGATGGTTACCTTAGGCACTGTGGCTTCTCCATAAGCAAACAATAATTTTGCGCCATGCAAAATAATGCCGCCATACTCCTGTGCACTGCCGGGTAAAAAGCCGGGCACATCTACAAACGTTACAATGGGTATATTAAAGGCATCACAAAACCGTACAAACCTTGCTGCTTTTCTCGATGCATTGATGTCTAACACTCCGGCGAGAAACAAAGGTTGGTTGGCCACAATACCCACGGGCCGGCCATTGTAACGGGCAAAACCTGTTACAATATTTTTTGCATAGTTTCTCTGCACTTCCAGGAAATCGGCATTATCAATAGTGGCTTTTACCACATCTTTTACATCGTAGGGCTTATTGGCGCTGTCTGGTATAATTTCATTCAGAATTTCTTCGAGCCGGTCTATAGGATCGCTGTTTTGTAAAACCGGGGGATCTTCAAGATTGTTCTGCGGAAGATAACTCATCAGTTTACGGATGAGCGATATGCCCTCCTGCTCTGTTTCTGAAAGAAAATGAGATACGCCTGATTTTGTAGCATGCACCGTTGCGCCGCCAAGGTCTTCGGTGCTGATTACTTCGCCGGTTACGGTTTGTACCACCTTGGGGCCGGTTACAAACATGTAAGAAGTATTTTCTGTCATCAGCACAAAATCCGTAAGCGCCGGGGAATAAACTGCACCACCTGCGCAAGGGCCAAACACGGCGCTGATCTGCGGCACCACACCTGATGCAAGAATATTGCGTTGAAAGATTTCGGCATAGCCTGCAAGCGAACGCACCCCTTCCTGTATCCTGGCTCCACCAGAATCGTTGAGGCCTATTACCGGTGCACCCACCTTCATGGCTTCGTCCAACACCTTGCATATTTTAGCAGCAAAAGTTTCAGAAAGCGATCCGCCAAATATGGTAAAATCCTGGGAATAAACATAAGTGAGCCTTCCATCAATGGTGCCCCTGCCGGTAACAACTCCATCAGAATAATATTTTTCATTCTCCATCCCAAACGACATGGTTCTGTGGGTAACGAACATATCATACTCCTCAAAGCTTCCTTCGTCCAGCAGCAATTCTATTCGCTCCCTTGCAGTAAGCTTTCCTTTGGCATGCTGGGCATCTATACGTTTGATTCCGCCTCCAAGCCGGGCTTCTTCCCGCCTGGAAACAAGCTCCCTGATTTTTTCTGTATTTGACGACATGGTATGAGTGGTTTTATTTATTTAGAGTTTCTTTTCGCACAATTCTGTTAACACTCCAAAAGTAGATTTTGGATGAAGGAAGGCGATATCCAATCCTTCGGCTCCTTTTCGTGGAACCGCATCTATGAGCTGTATTGATTTTGAGGAAGCATCCAGGAGTTGTGCCTCTATATCATTTACCGCAAAGGCAATGTGGTGAATGCCTTCTCCCTTTTTTTCGATGAACTTTCCTACGGGCCCGTCGGGAGAAGTACTCTCCAATAGTTCAATTTTTGTTTGCCCGATTTTGAAAAAAGCTGTTTTAACTTTTTGCTCCGGAACTTCTTCTATGGAATAACATGTGAGGCCTAAAACTTCTTCGTAGTATTTAATGGCTGCGTTAAGGTCTTTTACCGCTATACCAATGTGCTCAATATAATTCAGTTGCATTGTGAGGGAAATTAGTGGTATGTGTAGGAAGGTTTTTCAAACTATAAAAATAAGATAGATCCGTGTTTTAAATACTGATAAATATCACAATGAAAAAAAATTAATGTCATATCAAAACAGCCAATATTGCAGGTACCAAATTATAATTGCAGCAGCAAACCCGGCAAGTGCCGGAACAAAAGCAATTTTAAAATATTTACCAAAACTTAATTCCTTTACCATGCCCATGGCTACAACGCCTGCAGCAGAGCCTATTACAAGTAAGGATCCTCCTGTTCCGGCGGTTATTGCAAGCAATATCCATAAGCTGGAATCTGTAGTGTTAAGCATTTGTATAGCCATTGCCGTAAGAGGCACGTTATCCAGTATGGATGAAATAAGGCCAAGTAAAATATTGCCGGTAATATAGGATCCGGTACCGGGTACATCTCCATATATATAATGTGCCAGCATCTCTAATGTACCCAGGCTATGAAGTGCAGATACTGCCAGTAAAATGCCTATGAAAAATTTAAGTGATGATATATCTGTCTTTTTTAAAAAATCGTCAATAGAAGCAGAAAGATGGGTAGGCCCTGGCTTAAATCTTTTAAGCAGATCTACCAATACCCATACAAACCCCAGCCCAAACAACAACCCAAAATATGGAGGAAGCCCCATAAGGCTAACGATTAAGGGTAAAGAAAAAGAAAAGAATACCGAAGCTATTACTATTATCTCTGAGCTAGACAACCGGGTGATTACCTCGTTTTCATTATCATTGTCAGCAGGTTTTATTTTGCGAAGCAGCAAACTGGTTGATACCAGCCATAAAGCAAAGGAAGGGAGAAAGCCCTTATAAATTATTTCGAGTGTACCGAACTTTTTGGCAAACCAAAGCATGATGGTTGTAACATCGCCAATAGGCGAAAAGGCCCCACCAGCATTGGCGCTGATAACGATTCCGGCAGTAGCTATGAGCAGGTTATCACCCTTAAAAAACCGGCGTGATATCTGGATCATGATAATAGTTGTGGTAAGATTATCTATAACCGCAGATAGAAAAAAACTTAGCAGGCTGATGATGAGAAACTGCTTGTGTTCATTAAGTTTTAAGGCAAACAGTTTGCCCCGTATGATATCAAAAAAGCGATAGTGTACCAGTATTTCTATTAAAGACATGGCAGCAAGAAGAAATACAACAATTGAAAATACCTCGGAGCCTGCATGGGTAAGATCATCCGAAATTCCCTGGCCTGATTTGCTGAGTGCTACCAGTAACCATAACAAAGTTCCCGTAATTAATGCCACTGCAGATTTACTTACTTTTAAAGAATGTTCCAGTGCAATACAGATATAACCTGCCACAAAAATTGCTGAAGAAAGAATTAGTAACGAGGTCCCCATTTTCAAAAGAATTTTAAACAATGCCAAAGAAAACCTTACGGTATTTCTACAGGCATGCATGAACATTTTTTACTAAGGTACAGATATAAACAAAAGCAGTTAATGGCAAGCCCTGTTTGTACAATCCCTCTTTCACTTCCAAAATTTCCTATTCTATTTATCTATAATTTTGAAACCTCTAAGCGGATTGGTTATTATAACGATTGGTTATTTTGAATTTGCGGAGTCAAAAGTAATATATAGTGAATGGTAACAAACCTGACTGTTATCAGTATTTTAAAAAATATCAATCATGAAATCGGTATTTAAAAATAAACGACATGCACCCGAAGAATATGTAGAGGGCATTTTAAACGGCGAAAGAGTAATGCTGGGAAAAGCTATTACACTGGTAGAGAGCAGGCTTGATTCTGATAACCAACTGGCAGAAGCGGTACTGGAAAAGCTATTGCCGCACACCGGCAAGTCAATAAGAATAGGGATTACAGGTGTGCCGGGTGCCGGAAAAAGTACACTCATAGAAAGTTTTGGCGGCTACCTTACTGCATCAAATAAAAAAGTAGCTGTACTCACTATAGACCCCAGCAGCCAGAAAACCAAGGGTAGTATATTAGGAGATAAAACGAGAATGGAATCTTTGGCCAATGACCCAAGGGCCTTTGTGCGGCCTTCTGCTTCGGGTGCAACCCTTGGCGGTGTGCATAGCCGCACAAGAGAAACAATATTACTTTGCGAAGCCGCAGGCTTTGATGTGATCATTGTAGAAACCGTAGGTGTGGGGCAAAGCGAAATAAGTGTAAAGGGCATTGTTGATTTTTTTCTGCTCATTATGTTATCTGGTGCAGGGGATGAACTGCAGGGAATTAAAAGAGGCATTATGGAAATGGCAGACCTTATTGCCATAAATAAAGCAGACGGAGATAATATAAAACGCAGTGAGATGGCTATGCGCCAATACGAGAACGCATTACACATGTTTCCGCCCAATGATAACAATTGGTATCCTAAAGTTATCACCTGCTCTGCCATAAATAATGATGGCATAAAAGAAATATGGGAAATCATCTGCAACTATGAAGCAAAAATGAAGGAGACTGATTTCTTCAGCATTAACAGGCAACAGCAAAACCTGCAATGGATGCATGATGTAATAAAAGACCAGTTGCAAAATAGCTTTTACAATCATGGCCCGGTTAAAAATACCATCGGGCATTTGCAGCAGGCGGTGGAGAAAGAAAAAATTCCGGCTATTGTTGCTGCAAAAGAGTTGTTGAATTTGTTTTTTCAAACCCTTAAAAGCTGAGATTGCGGCTGCATGAAACAGGATTTATCGCCTGTCTCTGCACTTTATTGTTAACGCCAAATGCTGCTTTATGAACAGATTATTTTTTCTTTCATTGGTATTTATTGCTGCCTGTGGCAAAGGAGGTTATAATACGCCCGACCCTGTACCTGCAAAAGAACTTGCCATAAACGCTGCGGACGCTTCTTTTTTGCCTGAATTAAGAACCTACGGAATAGCAACAAAAAACCGCAGCGGCCAGGCAGAAGATATGCTTACCACATTAGAGTGATGCGATGATTGTGGCACCCTTTATTTTTGCATGGGTGCTGCGATGGTAAGCTTTGCGCATGATCAAAATATTGCGGTATAAAGTAAAAGTGGTAACAAATACACGAGGCTGTATCAAAATTGAAAATTTCACACAACGAAACAAAGGAGGCCATGAAACAACGATTGGTGATCAACCGAACGCTTTGTAATCTTTGTATTGCTTTGCGGTCTTTGTGTGAAATGTATTTCCTTTTGAGACAGCCTTTTTTATTAAGGATGGCCAGTAAATAATCTGGTTGTATTTTTTCTCCGCAACCTTACTGATTATCCCATTCATAACCAGCCCTACTGTGTCTAAGTGTATTGGATGAGAATGTTGTTTCCTCCCGATCGCTATCCGGGATGGTATTCATTATTGTTTATTATATAAAACTATAATTTACCGACTAAACACATCTAACAACCCGCAACAGAAAATTTAATAAAAAGCTAAGTCGCTCACAATGCGTTCACTGTTCTGTTCATTTGAAACGAACATTAAAACAACAATGTCTTAGCATAAAAAAGAGCAGTTTAATTAGTTATTGTCTACATTGTTAGATAGTTACTGCTGCGGTTAAAAACCGCTTGTACTATTTGTCACAAGTGAACTGACTGCGGCAGAACACTTGCGCCAGTGGGCACAAAATGGAGTGATATCTAATTATTACTAACAAACTTGTTATGTAAAAACCTGCGCTTAACTTGCTGCCGGTTTTGACGGGGAATGTATGATGAGGTTTAATTAAGAATTGAATTTAAAATAACTTGGCACATGGCTTCAGGATTTTTTGCTCTATTAGATGATATTTCGGCTTTGGTAAAAGTAAGCGCTGCAAGTTTAGATGATGTGCCTGCACAGGTAGCAAAAACAACAGGTAAAGTTTCTGGCATTGTTATAGACGATACTGCCGTTACCCCAAAGTATGTGGTAGGCCTCGATCCATCAAGAGAACTTTCGATTATTTATAGGATTGCAAAAAAATCCCTCATAAACAAACTGCTCATCCTAAGCCCTGCGGCTTTGTTACTTGGTTACTTTGCACCTTGGGCTATAACACCGGTTTTAATGTTGGGAGGTGCCTATCTGTGTTTTGAAGGCTACGAAAAAGTACATCAAATGTTTAGCAAGCACCCCGGGGTAGAGCCCGACAGCGAGGCGATACAGCAAATTACACCAGAGGAACTGGAGAAAGAACGGGTAACGGGAGCCGTGCGAACAGATATCATTTTGTCGGCAGAAATTATGGCCATTGCTTACAGCCAGGTAACTGGTCAGCCCATACTAAACCAAATAGTGGTCATGTTGGCCGTTGCAATTTTTATTACGATAGCAGTCTATGGCTTTGTTGGCCTTATTGTAAAAGCAGACGATATAGGTGTACATCTGGCAAAAGATAAATTCAACCCTGTTGTTCAAAAGTTTGGACGTGGCATTGTAAAAGCTATGCCGCACTTCCTCCGTATCCTTAGTTATGTGGGCACAGCAGCCATGCTTTGGGTAGGTGCCGAAATCATAGCGCATGGCATTCCTTTCACCAGCCATTTACTGGATGATCTAGAAGAAGCGCTTGCGCACATTCCGGCAGTTGCCTGGCTTGCTAAAGTACTTTCCTGCGCCATCGGCGGACTGATAGTAGGGTTTGTTGCAGAGAAAATTGTGTTGCTGGTGAAAACAGTTTTCGGTAAAAAGAAAAACATCCCTCCCACACACAAATCTTGACGAGGCGTTACAGAATTATGGGTGATATGAAAGTGCTCAGCCCGATTTTTGAATGCAGATGAGGAGCTTTGCATGTTTGATGGACACGGAATCACTGTCCAGTTAATATAGCTTAGGGCTTGCAACTCATTCCATCATTGGCAAGTATGAACGGGATGAAGTAAACCCTTCTATTGATGTGGTTAAAAATATTGCCGCCGCATTATATACAACAGTTGGTTACTTGTTAGTTGAGAGTAAAAAACATGAAGTGCTTAAAGATACTGCCATGCTTAAAAGGCTTAATGATATTGCAAGCTTTCCGGATGAAGATAAAAAACATATTCTCTCTCCCCCCACTGGCGCAAGTGTTCCGCTTCAGCGGCTCACTTGTGACGCTTTAATTCTGCCCCGATTGTATCGGGGAATTAGAATTAGAGATGTTCAAATTTAATCAACTCCTGTTCATTTATTGTCCCAGTATAAAGAGCAGTTTAATTAGTTATAGTTTAAATTTTTTAGGTAGTACCTGCTGCAGTTAAACCGCTTGTATTATTTGTCACAAGTGAGCTGTCTGCGGCAGAACACTGCGCCAGTGAGAGGATTAGTTACTTGATAATAATTCCATCAACCTGTAATTGATATAATAAGTTGTTCTGCCAATTTTTTGTGGTTTTACAATGCCGGCATCAGTAAGTTTCTTTAGCCAGGTTGATGCAGTTTGGCGGTGTGCTATTTCTCTTTTTTCTAATAACTCAATTTTTAGGTAAGGCAAAGTAAACATCAACTGCAGTAATTCGTAGCTGAATGAAGCGCCCAGTACTTCTTTCATCTGCTTTTCAAACGCTTCCTTTAATGCAAGCATTGCTCTTATTTTTCTGGTGGTAAGCTGTGCAGTTTCAATTAATGCGGTAAGAATGAACATTATCCAGTCGTGCCAGTTATCTTTTTCTGTTACAGTTCTTAACAACTGATAGTATTCAGTTTTATATTTTACAATGTAAGAACTAAGGTAAAGCACCGGCTGCGATAATAATTCCTGTTGTACCAGGTACAATGCGTTTATTATCCTTCCGGTTCTTCCATTTCCATCTGCAAAAGGGTGTATGGCTTCAAACTGGTAGTGGATTAAAGCCATCTTTACTAACGGGTCTAAGTCAGATAATTCAGGGTCATTAATAAACTGTTCTAATGCGGTTAATTTAAGGCTCAGCACATCTTCACAACAAGGCGGTGTATAAATAATTTCGCCATTTATTGCATTTTTTAATGCGGTGCCGGCTGAGTTTCTTATACCCGATTTATTTTGCTTAATTGTTTGTACAACTTCTATCATTGTATTTGTAAGCAATAAATTTTTTTGGGCGCTCATTTTTTCAAGCCCTACATATAAAGCTTTCCTATAACTGAGCACTTCTTTGGCTGCATGGTTTGCTGTGCCTTCTTCGGTTGCAGCTTTGTATAATTCGTCTTGTGTAGTAACAATATTTTCAATAGCTGAACTGTCTTTACTTTCCTGAAGTACAATTGTATTGATAAGCAACTGAGAGTCTGGCAGGGAAGCACAAAGGCCATTTAGCTCGCCTAAATACCGGGAAGCCTTTGCAAGGTGCCTCAATATTTCCGGTGATTCGGTAAAGCCTGGCGGAGGCAAATTGGGAAGTTCGTTAAAAGGCGAATCCTTTTGGTATGCCATTAGGATGAATTTTGTTATTAATTTCTCCACCAACCATTTTAAGTTACAGGCAGTTCGACATCACTATTATTTCATAGTGAAAATAGTGTATATTTTCGACATGAACGAAATTTCAAGTTGAAATGTTCAACCTTAAGTACGGCTGCTGCAGAAAAGAGCGGAATTTTCATCAGATTTTGAAAAGAGATTAGTCAGATTCAGGAACCAACCACTTTAAAACTCTTCCCGCAAATATTTTTCGCCGGCTTTGTAGTTCCACTCCATCACTGTTAGGCGCCCTCGTCACAAATGCTTTCTGGATTGCCCCCCTGGCATGTGTTCCGCTTTAGTGGCTCACTTGTGACTTTTAATTCTGCCCCGATTGTATCGGGGAATTAGAATTAGAGATGTTCAAATTTAATCAACTCCTGCTCATTTATTGTCCCAGTATAAAGAGCAGTTTAATTAGTTATTATTTAAATTTTTTAGGTAGTACCTGCTGGGGTTAAAAACCGCTTGTACTATTTGTCACAAGTGACCTGCCTGCGGCAGAACACTTGCGCCAGTGGAGGGCTAATGCCGCTCATAACTAAACCACCCGAATAATAATGAGTCTCCTTTAAAAAGTTATCATTTTAGCTTTTTGAATCGCACATTATGCCAATTTAGTCTTCGATTGCTTTTGATGAATATCGTATCTGTCAATTTAACCCTGTAAAAATCTTCTAAACGAAGATCAAATTGTAGAAAGATAGATTGATATGTGTCACTTCTAACCGGTTTTATTCGTGGAGAATATAGCGTGTCAATTAATTGCGGGCCACGGAATATAAAATCCTGCATCTCAAGAAAGCATTTTATCTGTATAGACGTAATGGGTTCTCGAACTGTTAATACCGTGTCTCCGTTTAAAAGAATACCTGGATTACTATTGATCAGAAGATAAGCCTTAGTATAATTGTCAAGATAGCGATGTGGGAACGTAATGTTAACGAGATTATCGCTTGCAGCATGACTCTGTATTTTAGCTTGAATATCAACAGAGTCAATTTTGTCAGCTGTAAAACCATTTAATATAATCGTTTTTTTAGTTTGCATCCATGTACCAGCTGAATATTTTAATATACTTCCTTCCGTCCTTTTCGAATATTCAAAACGTCTTGTCCCGCTGGAAAGTCTAATTTCAGAGCTAGAATTTTGGTTTTTTAAAGCCTCAGAAAAATTTCCATCAATATTAGAAACAGTGT
Organism: Chitinophagales bacterium; assembly: GCA_038241275.1. Classification (GTDB taxonomy): domain Bacteria; phylum Bacteroidota; class Bacteroidia; order Chitinophagales; family Chitinophagaceae; genus Ferruginibacter. Next base: position 29,098 of record JBBRFX010000002.1, on the reverse strand, counting down.
TACAACTATCGTTTGTAAAATACCCTCCTAAAATCAGACTAAACATGACAACATTTTTCATTTTAATAATTTGAAAAGTATTTTAGATAGGCTATTAACCAAAGTCACAACATAAGGATAAAGAGGCTCACCTTGATCATTTATTCCAGCAACATAACGACTGTTAATTGCACTCGCAGTTTGCGGAACTCCTCCCGTTGTCGACGATGGCAAAGAATTTTGGTCAAACCCATATTGCGCACTATACGCATTAATTTCTGCAACGGCATTGCTCCAGTTTGCGAGTAATCCCTTTCCATAAAATATTGCACCGTCTCCATTTAATCTAATTGACTTTTCAAATCTCCCACTGGCGCAAGTGTTCCGCTTTAGTGACTCACTTGTGACTTTTAATTCTGCCCCGATTGTATCGGGGAATTAGAATTAGAGATGTTCAAATTTAATCAACTCCTGCTCATTTATTATCTCTTTATAAAGAGCAGTTTAATTAGTTATTTTTTAAATTTTTTAGGTAGTACCTGCTGCGGTTAAAAACCGCTTGTACTATTTGTCACAAGTGACCTGCCTGCGGCAGAACACTTGCGCCAGTGGAGGGCTTTGTTTTTTTATAATTTCCTGACTTGTTAATGCTGCTGTAATCGCCCGGCTCAGCAATGGGTTTTTAGTGCTTTTGCCCACCTGTCTGTAGCAAGCATTACTCAAAAAAACTAAAACCCTTCTTTACTGTTACGCAAATCAACTAAACTGTATTTCCTGACATTTGTAACTTTTCCCTCATAGGTTTCAGAAATTGTAATAGAATCTTTTTGGCAGTTATACCTGTAATATGCGTGTTCATAATCGAACTTGCCAACATACATTCTAAAATTAGTAGAGTTGGTTAGATAATCGTAAGCAACGTCAATAAAATTGTGTTTGTAAACTTCTACGAAAAATTTCCCGTCACAAACAGCAACTGTACGGCTATATTTTTTATAGCACCCTGTTATAAAAAGAGAAAATAAAATCACAATAAGAAGTGTTGAAGATTTTTTCATTTCAAACATTATTTAAAATTTAAAAAATCCTTTACTCATTTGCATAAATGCCGCTTTCATTCCGATAGTGTTGAATTGATAATCCCTTACATTGTCACCATCCGGAGCTCTGTTTTGCATCCATTGGTCAAGCCTATTGGTTACATCAGAATGTCCTTTTAAAAGCACTCCGGCTCCAGCCCACTTGTATTGGTCCCCACTGGCGCAAGTGTTCCGCTTCAGCGGCTCACTTGTGACTCTTTAATTCTGCCGGACTGTGTCCGGATTTAGAATTATAAATGTTCAATCTTAACGAAACCCATGTTTATTCGTGAAGTAATCTGTGATGCTACTTTATTTATATGTCACGGCGCCTAAACCAAGACACTTTCCCACAGGATTTTTTATGAAGATAATCAAAATGTAGTTTCATCTTTTCTACTGTGTCTAAGTGTATTGGATGAGAATGCTGTTTCCTCCCGATCGCTATCCGGGATGGGCCTGCAAATAATCAGGTTGCATTCTTTGTAAACGGACAGGCTATTTTATTTCTTAATCATAAATTAACATTGGCGGTTGCTGGCTTTGCAGGACTTTTGAAAGCTCAACTTTTTTATGAACCCATCTTCTTTATTTTCAGTTCCTTCAGCAGCTTCTTTTGGCAAAGATTTTTTGTGGGGTGTGGCCATTGCTGCTGCACAAAATGAAGGCGCTCATAATATTGATGGACGAAGCCCTTCTATTTGGGACACTTTTGCCAAACGACCCGGAAAGATAAAAGGCGGCATTAAACCAACAGAGAGTTGCGATTTTTATCATCGCTATAAAGAAGACCTGCTGATGGCCAAAGCCCTGGGATTTTCTGTATTTCGATTTTCTATTTCATGGAGCCGTGTACTTCCGGAGGGTATTGGCAGAATAAATAAAGAAGGCATAGCTTTTTATAACAATGTGATAGATGAATGTTTAAAAATTGGGTTAACTCCGCTTGTAACCCTTTATCACTGGGACCTGCCACAGGTACTTGAAAAAGAGGGCGGGTGGACAAGTTACCGGATGCTGCAATGGTTTACCCGTTTTGCTACTGTATGTGCAGAAGCTTTTGGCGACAGGGTAAAAAACTGGATTATCCTGAATGAACCTATGGGTTTTACCAGCCTGGGTTATATGATGGGCAAACATGCGCCCGGTAAAACAGGGCTTGATCATTTTTTGCCCGCTATACATCATGCCGTGCTTGCGCAGGCTGATGGAGGAAGAATCATTCGTGCCCTGGTGCCCAAAGCTCATATAGGCACCAGCTTTTCCTGTTCCGAAATAATGCCTGCCAGCGACCGTCCTGAAGATAAAAAAGCAGCCAACAGGATAGACATTTTAATGAACAGGCTTTTTATAGAGCCAGCCCTTGGTAAAGGATATCCAAGAGATGATTTTAAATTTTTAGAAAAACTGGAGATGCACAATAAAGCATGGAAATATACAGAACGGATGACCTTTGATTTTGATTTTATTGGATTACAAAATTATTTTCCACTCACTATCCGGCATAACAGCCTTATCCCCATTGTTCAGGCAAGCGAAGTAAAAGCCAGCACCCGAAAAGTACCTTATACTGCCATGGGCTGGGAGATAAATGCAGAAAGTTTTTACCGCATTATTAAACGGTTTTGGAAATACGGCTCTGTAAAAGAAATCATGATTACCGAAAATGGCGCAGCCTTTAAAGATGAACTAAAAAACGCCCGCATTAAGGATGTAGAACGTATTGCTTATTTTGAACAATACCTTGCAGCTCTTTACAAGGCCAAACAAAACAGCATTAACATCAGTGGTTATTTTGCCTGGACGCTGATGGATAATTTTGAATGGGCCGAGGGTTACAAAGCCCGTTTTGGGCTGGTGCACACAGATCACAAAACACAACTACGTACCATAAAAGATTCTGGCTATTGGTGGAGGGATTTTTTAAAAAATCAATAGTTGGTATAGAATTAATTTCTTAGAGAATAATAACGCAATTTATTGTTAGCTTATATTTTTTGTAAATATCCTGCTACTAATGATGCTTTCATAACTCCCATTTAATCTCTCTAATATCAATGGAGCACTCTCTGATTTAGCAATGCATCTTATCTACTTTGCAATAAAAATAATTACACCTTAAATCACTTAATTTTATATGTCTTCGCTAAATAAGCATGCTCAATCATGAATAAACTTTTTTTCTTTTTTATACTGCTGATTGCTGCCTGCGGAAAATCGGGTTCAGATACTCCTGTACCAATAGTACCTGTTAAAGAGTTAACCATTAAGTCTGTGGACGCTTCTTTTATTCCGGAAATAAGAACCTGGAATGTACCTACTAAAAACAGGAATGGCGTTGCAGAAGATATGTTAACCACGCTTAAAAATGAAGGTGTCAATACTATACGGTTGCGATTATGGAAAGACCCTAACCCTGGCGATGCTTTCTCAGGCTTTAACGAGGTAAAAAGTTTTGCGCAGGAAATTAAAAACAAGGGAATGAAAGTTTGGATTACAGTTCATTATTCGGATACATGGGCCGACCCTGGTGCACAACAAAAGCCTGCAGCATGGACCGGTGCCAGCTTTGCACAGTTAAAAGACAGTGTTTACAATTACACAAAAAAAATTGTTGCAGAAATAAATCCTGATTATATACAAATAGGCAACGAAATTAATGGCGGACTCATTTGGCCCGAGGGTAGTTACGCTAACATGGCTCAAATGACAGAACTTATCCGGCAGGGAATAAGGGGAGTGAGGGATCAATCAACTCAAACAAAAATTTTGTTGCATTATGCAGGTTTCGAAAATGCCACTAATTTTTTTGCAAACTTTAGTGCATTGGATTATGATATCATTGCCCTTTCTTACTATCCTCTCTGGCACGGAAAAAACCTGGACCAGTTACAATCTTCTTTAATAGCATTGGGTACTCAGTTTAATAAAAACATTGTAATTGCAGAAACGGCTTACCCCTTTACATTGGGCTGGAATGATTATACCAATAATATTATCGGGCTTAGCAGCCAGATTTTACCTGAATACCCTGCAACAGAACAAGGACAAAAAGATTTTTTAACCCGGATGAAAACCATTGTTTTAAATACGCCAAAAGGAATTGGTCTTTGTTATTGGGGAGCAGAATATATAGCGTTTAAGGGGCCCGTTTCTACCAACGCTTCCAGTTGGGAAAACCAGGCATTGTGGGATTTTAATAATAAGGCTTTACCTGCAATGAGCATTTTTAAAAATTGATTGGTTCTGTATCATTCATCCTGATTAATTTTTCAATCCCCTTTAAAAAATATATGCCCATTATCTCAACAAATAATTCAAAGTCTTCTACCAGTAAAATAATCCTGCTGCTTAGTATATTTTCTGCAGCATTTTGCATCGTTGCATCTTTTGTAAATGTTTACCGTTTTGCGCTTGTTTCTGTTATTTATGAAATGTTGTGGCTGCCAGTACTAAGCATATTATTTATTGCCCCGCTTATTGCGATCGTATTATGGAAGAAAGAAAAATTCGCTTTCACTTCACTTTATCCTTATGCCGTTCTTATTTGTGTAGCTACTTTATTATTGATGCTTTTTTTTAATTAACCTACACATAATGCTACGTTAGTAATAGCTTTCGCTCAATATTTGATGCCGGTGCAAAATTAATTTTTAAAATGATTTCAACAGCAACCTTCAGGCAAATGGCATTATCTTTTTCAGGTACTGCAGTACTCCCGCATTTTGAAAAAATTTCCTTTCGGATAAATAATAAAATATTTGCTACGCTGGATGAAACCAGGGGAATGGCCTGTTTAAAATTTACAACAGATCAACAGCATCAATTTGGGCTAATGAGTAAAGCCATTTACCCGGCGAACAATAGCTGGGGCAAAAAAGGCTGGACCATTATTGATCTTAACATCATAAGTGAGGAGCTAATAGCTGAGGCTTTGGAAACAGCTTACAAATAAATTTTAAAGAAAAATTGTAAGGCATGAGCCGCAAATAAAACCCCATTCTTTTTACAGAATGGGGTTTAAATATTTTAGTTTATCTCACTTCATATCCAGGAATAACGGGTGGTTTAAATCCTTTTGTTTTTAACAGCATTTTTATTTCTGTGATGGCTCTTTCCAGTTGAGGATCGATGCCTTTTGCCATCATACTCAAATCTTCGGGAACATCAATATCAGGATCTACTCCGTGGCCTTCTTTAAACCATGTACCATCAATATTATACATTCTAAAAGTGGGAACTGTAATATTTCCGCCATCTATTAAATCGGGCACACCACTAATACCTATTAAGCCGCCCCAGGTACGGGAGCCTATCAATGGGCCCAATCCTTTTTTACGAAAGTAATCCGGAAAAGCATCACCACCACTTCCACTCCATCCATTCATCAACATCACTTTGGGGCCAAAGTGTGCATAGGGAGGCCATTGCCACGACTCGCCATCCCTGATGGCCCAATAAGCCAGGGGAGTGCGGTTAATCATTTCAATAAACCGATCCGGTATCTGGCCACCATCATTAAAACGTTCATCTATTACCAGTGCTTTTTTGTCTGTTTGTGCATTTAACTGCCTGAGCAATTCTGTTTGTCCATCTGTGCCGGTGCTGGGTACAAAAACATAACCCACTTCGCCATTGGTTGCATCGGCTACTCTTTTACGCATAGCTTCTATCCAGGCCAGGTTACGAAGGCGGTATTCATTTCCCATTGTTTTTACAATGGCTGTTTTAGCGCCATCAAAGCCGGGCTTGCTGTTATAGGTAAGCTCTACTGCTTTATTAGCCTGCCCATGAAAAGCGGCATAGGGCTCATGTTCTGTTGTAAGTGGCAAGCCGTTTACTGCAAGAATATAGTCGCCTTCTTTAATTGTTATACCCGACTCGTCTAAAGGAGATCTTGCTTCTGCATCCCATGCCGCAGCCCTTAATATTTTTTTGATGGCATAATATTTTCCATCGGCTTTCCAGTCTACACCAAGGTAACCCGTGGGTTGCACTTTTTCTTTTTCATTATCTCCGCCGCCAAAATAAGTATGGGAAGCATTGAGTTCGCCTACCATTTCGCCAATGATATAACCTACATCTTCTCTTGTCATTGCCCCTTCAATCATTTTCATGTAGCGCTCTTTTACCTGGTTCCAGTTTACGCCATGCATTTTGCTGTCGTAAAAGAAATCCCTTTGCAACCTCCATGCATCTGTAAACAACTGCTTCCATTCTTCTTTTGGATTTACTACAACCATCATATCAGATATACGGATTGGTTTTTCAAATTTCACTCCTTCGCCTGGTTCCAACACAGCATAGGCACCCGCATTGGATACCAGCATTTTTTTTCGGTCAAAACTTAAATCATATCCCTGTGCGCCTTCCAATACTGTTTTTTCTTCCCGCTTTTCTATATCATAATATTTAATAGCAGGCTTCCCTTCAGACTGTCCGGTATAGGGATAGCGGATATAAAATACTTTTCCTTTTGCATAAGACAAAGCATCTATGTTTCCTGCAGGTACCGGCAATAGAACCAACCTTTGTTCAAACCCTTCAAAATCTATTTCTACCGGTTTCACTGTTTCTTTATCCTCTTTTTTATCGCCGGTTTCTTTTTTATCCTTTCCTTGTTTTTTTGCCGTTGTTATTTTTTTATCATCTTTTGCTGTATCCTTTTCTATTTTAAAACTAACGGTATCATTTTTTTCTGCCAGTATAGAAGGGGTTTCTTTTTTTAGTGAAATAGCTGCAAGCCTGCCGGAGTTGGAATAAATAAATGAATTATCAAAATCGCTGTAGGCTGGCTGAAAACTTTGCGATGTTGTTACAAATAAATATTTGCCCGCATCATCAAATACTGCTGTGTTGGTGCTGTAAAAACCACTGGTAACCTGTTGTGTTTTTTTATTTTTAAAATCATAAATAAAGATTGCCTGGTGCCAGTTCTCAAGGTCTCTCCTGTAAACCAGCCACCTGCTGTCGGGGCTCCAGTTACAAAAGAATCCTGCTAAATCACCATGCGAATACCTTAGCCCTTTATCTACATTACTGGTAATGCCGGTAGCAATTTCTACAATTTTTATCGTGCCCGATTTATCTATAAAAGCAATCTTTTTATTATCGGGGCTCCAGTAGGTATGATACCTGAACCCTGCACCATAACTTGTAATTTTTTTTGCCATCCCTCCGTTGGCTGGTTTTGTATACAGCTCATATTCTCCTGACTCGTCGCTCCAGTAAGCAATTAATTTTCCATCCGGCGACCAGGAAGGATATCTTTCTGCCACACCCGAACTCATCGTTAAATTTTTAACAGGGCCATCTTTGGCAGGTAAAGAAAACACATCGCCCCTTGCCTGCATTAGCACACGGCTGCCATCGGGGCTTATGCCTGTATATTGTATGAGGCCTGCTGCGGTTTCTATTTTAGATTTTAATAAGGAGTTATCATTTACCACATTTATACTAAGCGGATTTATTTTTCCATCTGCCAATTGATACAGCATCAGTTTACCTCCCTGTTCAAAAACGATATCACCGGGTCCAAGGCTTGGAAAGTGTACATCATAGTCTGAAAATTTTGTGAGTTGTTCCAGCGCTTTGTTGCCCACATTATAGCGCCAAAGATTCATCCTGTTTTCTGCACCTCGATCTGTAAGAAAATAAATATAATCACCATGCCACATTGGAAATTCGTTGGCCGCCTCAATATTGGGCGTTATATTTTGAGAAGCCATGGTCTCAAAATTAAAAATATGAATATCGGCATTGGAACCACCACGGTAGCGTTTCCAGTTTCTAAACGCCTGCGAGCTAAAAGTAAGTGCCATCTGTTTTCCGTCGGGAGAATAAGAGCCAAAGTCGGCATAAGCCAGTGGTAATTTATTGGCAGCTCCGGCATTGGCATCAATGGTATAAAACTGGTTGAAACGGTTTTTCCCACTTTCCCGATTACTGCTAAACAATAAACTTTTTCCATCATTGGTCCAATCTACCAGCCTGTCCATAAAACTATGTTCTGTTACTCTTACAGGAACACCGCCTGTTGTAGGCAACATATACACATCCCTGTTGCCATCATAATTGGCAGTATAGGCTATGCTTTTTCCATCGGGAGAAAACTTAGGAAACATTTCTACACCGGCAGGGGAACTAAGTTTGGTGGCAGTACCTCCCGTCTTTGGCATAATCCAGATATCATTGGCATAGGTAAATACAACCTGCGTTGCAGACACATCCGGAAACCGAAACAGGCCTGCATCAATCTGTGCAAAAAGCAACGTAGATAATACAGTTTGAAAAAGTAAAAAACAAAAGCCTTTTTTCATCAGTTGTAATTTTAGGTAACTATTAAAGTTTTATAAAGGAAGGTTTAAAGTATGATAAAAAACAGGGAAATGAAAGTTTTACAGGTATCATTTTTTAAACTGTTAAAAAGAAGGATGAATGGATAGCTATGCTGCATTATTTTTATGAACTTTAATATTTCAAATTTTAAAAATTAATAGTATGGCACACAACAATGCAATCAGTTGGTTTGAAATAGGCGTAACAGATCTTGAAAGAGCCACCCGTTTTTATGAAGCAATTTTTGGCGATAGCCTGATACCAATGGAATTGGAAAATATAAAAATGCGAATGTTTCCCATCACTGATATGCAGAATGGAGTAGGAGGTGCATTGGTAGACAGTGGTGGTTTTCACAAACCCTCCCTTACAGACGGGCCGCTTGTATACCTGAATGGCAACCCCGACCTTCAACATATTTTAGATAAAGTACCCGCAGCAGGAGGAACGGTTATGGTGCCAAAAACTTCCATCTCCCCTGAATATGGTTTTATGGCGGTATTTATAGATACAGAAGGAAATCGTATTGGTTTACATTCTACCCCGTAAAAAATGCATCTAAATAAATAGCACTAAAAATATTATTTGTGCCTGAACCAACAGTCTGTTCGTTCATGTTGGTATGCTTTGAATTCAGTATTTACTGGTGCTCCATGCACAATCCGGTCATTATATTGGGTGCGGACTAAATAATTAAAAGCACCCATATCTCCGGTATAAGCCGTTTGATTATCCTGGTTGTATTGTTGATGAATGAAGCAGAGTTTTTCTAAAAATTCCATCATCAACAATATATTTCCCCCTATAATGCCACAATTGAGCAAAGGGGCATTTTTAAATTTTGCTTCATAAACGGCATAATCAGCAATTCGGTTACGCAAATGAGTTGCATGATCTATCATCCAATCATTATTGAGCAATTTGGGTTCATCACCACAAAACAGGGCAGCAGAATTTTGGGAGTAAAAAGGTTGTATAAAAGGATTGTTTATAACCGTAACATCTGTAATATCTGTAATGAAAAGATTTTTAATTTCCAGGGAGTTTTCCTTTAAAAAATTTCGGCAAATAAAATACCGGTACACATTGGGGTTATACTGCGGGTTATGATCTACTCTTACAAAAAAGATATTTTTATTTTGATAGCTGGCACAGGTAGCTGCAGAAAAATGATTATGAAAAATGATGCCATACATACCCAATGCAATAATAGCATCGGCCCAATCTTTCACAAGAATATATTCATCATCCGGCAATACCGTATTCCTGTTTACATCGTAAATGCCGGAAAGATGGCAGCCAAAAACAACATTGGTATGCAGGTTGGATAGCGCCATATCAGATCAATTTAAACAAGGGCCTTCAAATTTTTTGACTTCAATTTAGTGCAGGTGCTGCCGGGGGTATTTCGATAATAAATGTAAGTTCTCAGGTCTACTTTTTTTACTTTGTATTTCAGGGATACATGCTCATAAAAATGGGCATCAGCAGCATATATATCCTTAAACTGCTGGCTCAAAAAAACTTCCCTTTTGCCAAATAAGGTTGCAAATAAAACACAATCGTCTACATGAATGAGTTGTCGCTGATCATATTTATCAGGAACGTAATAATCTTCCTCGGTATCTACAATGGTTTTAGTGGTAGAGGCAATCAATTCTGCAAATTCCATTTCACGTAAACATGCGCTCAGGTGATTGGGTTTGTATTCATCATCTGCATCAAGGATTGCAATAAATTTAGCATTACTTAATAAGATACCCCGGTTAATAGATTTAGACTGTCCGCAATTGTTATGACGCAGATAGATTATTTTATTGGAGTGTTGCTTAGCATACATGAATAATTGGTCCCTGTATTCAATATCGCTGCCGTCATCAATCAGTATCAGTTCAAAATCAGAAAAGTCCTGGTTAAGCACAGAATCAATCGCTCTTTTTACCAATGCAAAATCAGTATTGTAAACTGCCATTAGTACCGAGATGCTTGTCTTAAACTTCATGATTGATAATACTGTGTTGAATATTAGATGGCAAATGTCAACATTTTGGTTGGTTTATTAAGATAGCTATCTGATAATAGTATAAATAAAAGGAAATCACCCACAGTGAAAGGTATAATAACAGGTATTATAACCATTTGTTCATTCGGGCAGGGAAGCATTTAAATAAATAAAAATTACCCTTAACGCTAATTTAATTACTGCGTAACGATAAGGCAACATAACAAAAGTTGCTTTGCAAAACCATTCGACATGAAACGTTTGATGTACCTTTTTTTTCAACTCATTGCCATTAGCGGGATATCTCAACCCACGGCACAACCACTAAATGTATTTATCATTACTACAGATGGATTAAGATGGCAGGAGGTTTTTAATGGTGCTGATGATGATATCCTTCAAAACAACCAATTTGTAAAAGACACATTACTAACCAATGAAATGTATGGAGGAATTTCTAAAGAAGAGAAGCGTAAAAAACTGATGCCATTTTTTTGGAGTACCCTTGCAAGGCAGGGACAGTTGCATGGCAACAGGGTTTATGATAATAAAGTGGATGTGAGTAATTTTTATAAAATATCTTATCCCGGCTATAATGAAATACTCACCGGCTATGCAGATCCATTGATAATGAAAAACAAACCTGTTGCTAATAAAAACAGCAACCTGCTGGAATATTTAAATACCCGGGAACCTTATAAAGACGCTGTGGCTGTATTCAGTTCCTGGGATGTATTTCCATATATACTAAATGAAGAAAGAAGCAATATACCTGTGAACAGCGGTTATGAAAACATGCAGGAAAAAAGTGCCGGCTTTGATATCATCAATAAAGTGCAGGATAATGTAAATGAAAAAACAGGCACCAGGTACGATCAGCTTACTTTTTTGAATGCCAAAGAATATCTGCAAAAATATCATCCAAAAATTATGATGCTTGGCCTGGGAGAAACAGATGAATTTGGGCACCAGAAAAAATATGATATGTATTTGCAGCAGGCCAATAATGTAGACAAGATGATTGCTGAACTTTGGTATTATGTTCAAACAGATTCCTTTTATAAAAACAATACCCTATTCATAATAACCACCGATCATGGCAGGGGCAGCCATCCAACAAAATGGTATTCGCATAGCACATTAAAAAAAGGTGCCAGCGAAACATGGCTGGCCATGATAGGCCCTGGCATAAAACCATTGGGTGAAATAAAAACCAATAGCCAGATATATCAGAAACAACTGGCGGCTACCATTGCACAATTAATTGACCAAAAGTTTGAAGCCAACCATCCGGTGGCCTCAGCATTTAAATTACCCACAAGTGCCCATGACCCAAAAAAGATTCCAGCCAATTTTAGTTTTTTAAAAAACGGTTTCCTGCCTTCCATGAATACCGAAACAATACTATTAATTGCTGTTATTCTTTTTTTAATGAGTTTAGCAAAAAGAATACAATTATCACAGCAATAATTTTTTAGTAATGGCTACCAGTGCGTGCACGCCATTTTGAATATCAGCAATACGCTGTGCTGTTTTGTTATTGTACTCTGTAGCATTTTTAATTTCTACCAACAGTGCTGCAAGATCAGTTTTACTAATACCGGTATCCTTAATAATTTTTCCAATATCAGTATCGTTGAGTGATGTAAGACTGGCAAAACGATCTTTAAACTGCGCATCTGTTATTTCCTGTGCCTCAATGGCCAGTTTATCATATTTGTTAGCCATAAATATTTATTTTAAAAATGTTTGAATAGTGCTGCTAAGCAACAATGTTTTTTCGCCCACCGTTCCAGCTCCTTTTATAAACTGGTTTAATGCATTGTCTATCCCTTGCAGGTTGATACGGTTGTTGCTGAGGGTTTTAATATTTTCATACACGCCTTCCCTTTGCCTGTTAAGCTTTGATGCAGATGTCAGCAGGTTTTGCATGGCCGAAAATGCTTCTGCATAAACCTGGTAATCGGTATTTAACTTTTGAATAATCATATTTTTTTGCTCCCGCAAAACCTGCAACAAAGAATCCCGTCTTTCGTCAATCTTAGGATTGATGGCCTGCATAATTTCTACCAGGTCTTTTTTTACATCTGTGCCCGCCGGCAAAATATTCTTAAAATTTTCAATCAATGCCGGACTGTATTCTTTTTGGATGAAATCATTTACAAGCTGTTTCTTTTCATTAAACACATACTCTACCAATGCCAGGTTCATTTCGTGCATGCGCTTGCCTTCGTCTTTTAAAGCATAGGAAAGATCAACAGCCTGAACAGGAATTTTTGCGCAGGATGCCAGGCTGAGATAAAAAAAGATCAGGCAGCCTTTAGCAATTGTGGCGGGATGTAAAGATTCAACTTTCTCCCACAACCCGCCATTTGACATATTGATTAAACATTTTTTAAAGAAATTAAAATGATTCATACTATAACATTTAGATTATCAATTTTTCTATCTTAGAAACTATGAAAATATTTTCCACTTTTTCATTGTAGCAGATCCATATAGATTTGGCGACTGCGGATACTGTTGTGATGGTAAAACTTTTTTAATTGCTTTGTGCCAATCCTGGTAAGTTGATCCGGCTTTTAATTTGCCAAGCGTAGCCAATGCTACAAAAGTAAATGCACCATTGGGCCGGTTACTAAACCATGCATCATAACTATATTCCACATCCTGGCAGCCACTCATTAGCAGGCTGCCGTATCTGCCGGGAGGGCTTGTTCTATTAAAAGTGCGGATAGTGCCCAGCTTATTAATATCTCTTGTTGAAAGAAAATTTGCAGGAGGCAAAAATCTAACTTTTCTTACAGGAGCCGTTTTACCCGAAGTGGTGGGAGGGGTTGTGATGGGTGCAAAACGGCTAACGGTTCCCGAATGACAGGAGTCTGAAAAAAACACCAGCTTCACTCCATTCTTTTTAGAAGTAAAAATATCACTTAATTCATCATCCGTTATCGGGCCATTGGTATAAAGGTCATGCGGGCAAAGACATTCATCTGTTCCATCCGTTTCATCTCCATCTTTATCCGGTATATAGGTACCATGTCCGGAGTATTGAATAAGAATAGAATCTCCTTTTTGGGCTTTAAGCACCATATCCTTCATAGCATCCAGGATGTTTTTTTTGCTGGCATCTTTATCTACCAGTTTATTTACTGTAAACCCATTTTTTGTAAACACTTTGGCCCAGTCGTTTACATCGTTTACGCAACCGGAAAGGTCGCTGTCGGTACCGGGATAATTATTTATACCGATACACAATGCCATTTTTTGTGTCATACCTAAATTGATTTTAATTATTGTTAATGGTAATTTGTTATAAATATTGATTGTCTAATTTTCCGAATTGGTCATATAATTTATCCCATGCAATAAGGTTCCTGCTTTCCTGGCCTGTGGTGGTTTTTAATGCACTCAAGGAGTTAGTGCCAAAAATGCCATCCATGTTGCCGGTATAACTTCCCGCTTTTTGCAGGTATAATTGCCATACATAACCCTGGTCTTTTTCCAGGCTGTTTTTAAAAAAAAGCGTATTGGGCATTTCAAGGTGAGGCAGGTCTTTAAACCTTGTCCAGTTGCCACCCCAGTCAAGCCCAAACCTGATTCCTTCTTGTACATTTTTATACAGGGGGCTATCTCCCAGGTAGGTATTTCCTTTAAAGATGCCCACATCAAAAGCGGTACAGGGTAAATTGTTGTGCCGTGATTTTTTTACAAAGCCATCCAGGTGCGTAACCACTGGCCCAACTTTTACCCAGGAACCATTTCTAAAAATACGGCCTTGTTTAAAAAGCTGAAACTGGTCATCGGGAGTGCGATGTGCAGAAACCAATTTTGCTGAATAACCGGTCGGTAATTTTGCATTGATCGCCTGTAGAATTTTAGTAAGCCTTCCACCTAAATATGGATGCAGGTATCGGGGTTCTCTATCGTATCCCATGGTATAGTTGATTTGGTTAAAATTCTATTTTAATAGCTTCAGTTTTCTTTTGCATCTTTCATTGCATTAAAAACTTTTTTTCGTTTCCACCCCATTTTGGCTGTATTGTAATAATCCAAATGCCAGGAATATCCCTCATCTAACGGTTTGCTAAAACTTCTTACAGGAAGGGTACTTAAGTATCTTGGCCAAAAATGCTCAAACATGCGGCTGTATTCTGTGAGATAAATATCCGCTACTCTCTGATCGCCTTTTATCACAATTGTATTTTCATCATTTATTGTGATAGATGATTTGCTGAAATTGGCTGAGCCGGTAACCACCACAGGTACTTTTTCCAGCGGATCAATCAGAAAAAATTTATTGTGCACATAAAGTATTCCGGCGCCGGTATTGGTTTTAGAAGAAATTTCTTTTACCCATTGTTCTACGGGTGTTTTTAAAATAGCGCCTGCAGTTATCATCAGGTCACGGTCGTTGCTTTGCACCGATTTTGCTTCTGCTGCTTTTTCAAATAATATATAACGCAGGTGATCTTTGTCTTTTGCATACACATCTCTAAACAAATCATCTATATTAAATGGAATGATCATGCAGGCCATTTTTTCGGCGCTGTCTATCAGGTGGGCATAATGGCTAAGCAATGTTGGGGAAGACCGTGGACTAAAAAATATATGCGTTCCTTTTTTCAATGTGGTTAAATCTGTATCGGCTTTAACAGCTTCAGAAATTACTGCACTTTGTTCTACCGAAGGATTATCTTTTATAATATTCCAGTATTGAAAATATTTTTCAGCTACACCTGCATCCTTAATCCAATGGCCGGTATTGCTTTGGCCAAATATTCCCTGCAGTGTAATATTGGTAGACCCCGTCCATACTTCTATTGGTTTACCATCTTTGCATAAGATCATAAATTTATTATGCGGCTGGCTCACTTTTGTACGGATATTACAAAAGGATTCAATTCCGGCTGCTGCTATGGCTGCTTCATTTTTTTCTTTCTGACCGGTTTTTGCACTATACCTTATTTCTACAGCAGCCCCATTTTGTTTGGCCTTTTTTAGTGCCAATAAAAATTCTTTGTATTGCAATTCATAAAACATCCCTACCAACTGATAACTGTTATCCTTAGCCTGTTGCACAAACTGCAACAAGCCATCCTGCCACAGTTCCCTGCCAAGCATTGCCAGTGCCTGTTTCTTTTTTTCGGGAGAAAGATCATCCACATGCTTGTTGTCAAACCTGTTGCTATAAGCCTGTGAACCTGTAACGCCATAATTAAAATATACAGAATGGATACCGGTATTCAGGGGCTCTGTTTGTATTTTGATACTTACTTCGTAACCGGTAGAAAAATTATTGGCTGTACCCATCATAGCTTTAATGGTATAGGTATAGGTTTGCCCGGGATCTGCTGTGTAGTCTTTCCAGAAATAAGTTTGCACCAATGAAATATTTTGCTTCGCTGTTCCTTTTAACGATTCAAAACGCTTGCTGCCATTGAGTTTTTTTACTTGGCCGTTTTTATCTTTTCGTTCAAATGAAAAACCAATCAGTTTTTTTTCCTGTACTTTAGTTTTGGCAATATCCAGCGAAAACAAAACAGTTTGAGTACCTGCCACAGCAAATACTTTTAAAGATCCCCGGGTGTTTTTAAAGCGCATAAAATATTAATTTCACTTTTAAAAAATGAATACTGTGATTACCGAAGTAGCAGTAAGTTTAATATTTCTAATGCCTGAAGAAAGTGGGAGATATTACCGTGGTTATTTGAAAGGATCAATTGGATAACACAAGAAACAATTTTTTTTTATCATCTGCAACAGTAAAAACCCCTGAAATTTTTGAGTGATAATACTCATAAAAAAACCTTCTTTCGAAGGTTATGTTTTTAAACGGGGGATATAGGTCATCTATTCCTGCACTTTTAAATCACTTTGATTTTGAATATACATAGTGGCAGTTCCCCCCTGGTTCATTACTTTTCCTTTTACACAAATCACTTTATTCTTAAGCCCCTCTGTGAGGTCGTAATTAAAATTAATGATGTCTTCTTTTTTTATAAACACCGTAAATACCTGGTTAGGGAATTGTTTATCCAGGTTAATCAACATATTGCCAGCCCTGCTAAGCCTGGCACCTACTACCGTGCCACATACATTTACTTCGGTGTTGTTGCCCATCCACCCTTTTGCCTGTGTAGAATTAAAATGATTGCGTGGCAAAGTTTCCTGCGCCAGTGGTTCTACATCCAGCAAGTTATTTTTTGGCAACCAGTCTGATGCTATATTCTGGCTCTCCAATTCTTCCTGCATAGCAGCAGGAAGTTTATTAAATAAATCGAGCCCGGTTTCTTTTTCAATTGTATTGATGGGAACTGCAAATGAGCTGAGTGGTTTTGTAATATTTTCATTGGACATTAAAAATCCAATGGCTTTTTTATTGTTCAGATCCAACACTACTTTCCAGTAGGTGGAAGGAATACTTACTTTATTTTTTCCTCTTTCTATTTTTGGCAATCCATCTTTTAAAACAGGGCCGGTAATAACGTATATTTCTGAGTTGGAATTGCTGTACAAATATCCTCGGATAGCATCTTCCAGGTCGCCCCATGCACCACGGTTAAAGTCGGCTAACTGCGGACTCATATTGGAATAATAGTAAGATTCTGATAAGGCGGTTTTACTCCACCTGAAATCGGCAGAAGGTGCCAGGTGCCCACGATCATATCCAAAGCCATCATACTCCCAGGTACTGTCTGTTTTTAATTTTTTAAAGAAATAATCTTCTTCTACTGCACTTCCGGTGGTTACTTTATCATCGGGGCGAAAATCATTAGTGCGAAAAACAGTTCCTTTAGTTACATCCTGGGTAATCATATGTGCTACCCATCTTGCCTGTTCAAATTTTTCGGCATAAGCCAGCACTAAAGCAGAATGCCGAACGATAGCATCACCGGATTGTAATGCCGGCAATCCAATTTTTTCAAGATCATCCTGAATTTTTTCGAGTTTTAGAATTTCAATCTTTTCATTAAGCAACTGGCGCTGCTGATCTATACTGCTAAGCTGTACTGTAGCCAGTTTTATTTTTTCGTTGATGGTTTGTGCCAGTAGGAAGCTATTGGCCGTAAATGCCAATACTAATAAAAATAAATACCTCATGCTTTGATCTTGTTACTATCGCAAGATAAGGCTTCTATTAATATTATTTTCTCTATGATAGTTGATTAACATTAATAAAACAGGCCGCCGCAGATATATTACAATTGCTTAATAAACGTTTGCTTTTCTACCAGTCCTTCTTTTTTCCAAACAGCTTTTCCAGCTTTATAAATTATAAAAGTGGGGAATTCTTCTATGTTCATTTCTTTTACAAGATCAGTTTGTGCAGCTCCGTCAATTTTTAGCAAAAGAAATTGGCTGCCGTGTGTTTGTTCCAGCTCTTTTAATACCACATCCATCGCTTTGCATGGAGGACACCATTTTGCACCAAAATCTACGAGTACGGTTTTATCAGTAGGTATCTGTTGCAGAAAAGCTGCCATAGTCATCTGCGGCCCTTTGGTATTTTGTTCTAAAGTTTTGTTTGCTTTGTTCCAGCTTTTTATACCGCCTTCCATATTAAAGGCTTTATAACCGTTTTCATTGAGCCATCTTACAGCAGCACCACTTCTTGCTCCACTCAGGCAGTAGGTATAAACAGGTATATTCTTATCCAGTGCTTTTACTCTTTGCTTAAACTGTTCTTTAATATTCCAGTCTGCCTGCAATGAGTTTTTAATATAGCCGGATTCATACTCTTCGGCTGTGCGCACATCCAGCAACTGCACTTTTTGTTCTGTAATTACTTTTTCAAATTCAGCTACAGAGATATTGGTTTTTTGTGCCTCGCTATTGCAAGCCATTAATATTATGGCAGCCATAAAACAACTGATCCAGGTTTTTTTAAAAAGCATTTTTTATATTAGTTAGATGAAAAAATATTTTCTTTCCTAAAATTGAAATTAGCATTACTGTCACAAAAATACCAAACCATTTTTTTAAATAACCAGCTTTAACTTTTTAGTGATTTAAATGATAACTAAGTTCAATAAGAATTTTATGGTTAATAAAACGAATGTATGCATCAAACAGCCCTCCGGGTTTTAAGCTGTGGCTACAAATAAAAAATGCCTTGAAAAATTTCAAAGCATTTTATTATGTGTTTTCAGAAACGGGTGTATAATTTTTAGAAGCTTATTCCAACTCCTATTTTAATAGCGTTGTTATATCCATTTACATTTTTGTTGGCATCTACTTTAGATAATCCATAATCGTATGCAGCAGAAATATTAAAACCACTTTTAAACTGGTATCCAAGTCCGGCAGTAACCCCCATGTCCCATCGGTTAAACTGTCTGGTAGCATCGGTTGTGTTATTAAAAACATTAAAGCCTAATACAGCGGCTGAAGTTTTTAACTGCGACTGTGTGAGGTAGGAAACCTGTGGACCTGCAAACAATTGTAAACCGCCACCGAGGTTAGCCTTAAGCAGAATGGGTATATCAATATAATCTGATTGCAAAGTAGATGTAGCATTGGCTCCCAAAAATTCCAACCCTTTAATTCCTAAATTACCTCTTAGCTCATAGCCTTTTTGAGTATAATAAAGACCCGGTTCTACTGAGATTTGATCTGTTAAAGGAATGGTTGCATACCCACCTGCAAAAAATCCGGTGCGGTTGTGAGTAGTAATCCTTCCATCTGCAAAGTCCAATAAATTATTAAGGTTGTTTACAGCATCACCCCGCATGCCTGCAGATGAGAGTCCGGCTTTTACTCCAAAAGAAACTTTGGATTGAGCCCATCCGGAAAATGAACTAACGATAACGAGTAGAAGTAAAATTTGCTTTTTCATATAATGTTGGTAACGGATTTTTCAGCCGTTCACTACCATGAGAAAGTTTTTACAGTTAAAAGATTAATGGGGAGTAGATAAGATTTTGTTAAAGCAAAACCATCGTAAAAACCTGTAAATGATATTATGACAGTTACCAATACCATCCATTAAAATAATTTAAAAATGATTGTTGTATTAGCCTGGAGAATAACTGATTTTAAAAAAATAAATAAAAGCACCGGAAGAGAAATCGTGGCTTTTATTTAGATAGCTCTATTAAGCTCTAAAAATAAAAAAAGACCAACATTGCTGTTGATCTTTTCCTTTTGATGCTCCCCCTGTCTGATTTGAACAGACGACCCTCTGATTAACAGTCAGATGCTCTAACCAACTGAGCTAAGGAGGAATATTTAATTATAACTGAGTCCCGATATACATCGGGATCTTGTTTTTCTATTACTCCTGCGCCGCAATGAAAAACTACGACTAAGGAGGACTGTACCCTTATTGGGGTTGCAAAAATAAGGGTTTTTAGTTTTTACAAAAAAATTTATCCAAACTATTTCATCCAATTAAAAAGATTATTTGCTTCAAAGCCTATAAATACGCCATCGGGGCGTGTTTGCAGGGGATAAGTTTTTAAAAAATAACCTTCGCCGCTGGTATTTCTACCCTGTTGCAGGGAGAATTTATAGCGATGTACAGGACAAACAATATTTCCTATAGCATCTGTATAACCATTGGCCATGTTTCCTCCTGCATGAGGGCAGGTGGCAGCACAGGCGTAAAGCTGATCTTTGTATTGTACGATGCAGATTTTTTTACCTGCAATTTCCATTTCTGCAAAACCAGATTCAGAAAACTGCAGTGCTTCTATACTTTCTGCAAGCTTATGCCAGGTATATTCTTTTTCTACCATTGGTAAAATACCCGTTTTAATTGTTCGTGAATATTAATTGGTAAAACGTTTTACAAAGACCATGCTTCTCCTAAATAAATGCTGATATAAATATGATGAGCAGAGCCAGGCTGTTAACTTACAGGCTCGTGGCTATCCTTTCAGCTCAATAAAAATATTCTGCTCTATACGGATACCTTATCTGGTACATTTCTCTCACTTTATTAAGAATGGTTTGCCTCAGCTCATCAAGGTTAGTCTTTTCTGTAGCGGATACAAATACACAGTTGCCCTTGGTTTCTATCTGCCATCTTTCTTTTAGCTCCCTGAATATATCCTGCTTCACTTCTTCTTCCAGCCATTGGTCAAATACCTGCTCTTCGTATTTATCCATTTTATTAAAAACGGTGATGGTAGATTTGTCTGTACAGCCCAGCTCCGCAAGGGTTTTATTTACCACGGCCAGTTGCTCTTCATATTGCGGATGAGAAATATCTACTACATGTATTAACACATCTGCTTCTCTTACTTCATCCAGCGTACTCTTAAAACTTTCTACCAGGTGATGAGGCAATTTGCGGATAAAACCAACCGTATCGCTCAGTAAAAAAGGTGTTTGTTCAAATACAATTTTACGGGTAGTGGTATCCAGTGTGGCAAACAATTTATTTTCTGCAAACACTTCGCTCTTACTCAGGATAGTCATCAAGGTAGATTTGCCCACATTGGTATAACCCACCAATGCTACTCTGATAAACTCTCCCCGTTCTTTTCTTTGGGTAAATGCCTGCTTGTCAATTTCGGATAAGCGTTTACGCAAGAGCGTTATTTTATCTTTTACAATACGACGATCCGTTTCAATTTCTGTTTCACCCGGGCCCCTTGTACCTACACCACCTCCCTGCCTTTCCAGGTGTTTCCACATTCCCCTCAGGCGGGGAAGAATATATTGGTATTGCGCCAGTTCTACCTGGGTTTTGGCTTGTGCAGTTTTGGCCCTGCTCGCAAAAATATCCAGGATAAGATCACTTCGGTCAATTGTTTTTATGTTGAGTTCTTTTTCAATGTTCTGAATCTGCGAGCCGGTTAATTCATCATCAAAAATAGCTAACGTTATATTTCCTTTTAACAGGATATAGTTTTTTATTTCTTCCAGCTTGCCCTTACCTACAAAAGTTTTACTATCGGGGCGTTGCATTTTTTGTGTATAGCGTTTTACGGTTACTACCCCTGCTGTTTCTGCCAAAAAAGCCAACTCGTCCATATACTCAGTAACCTGCAATTCTGTTTGCTCTTTTTGAATAACACCAACTAAAATGGCATTTTCTATGAGCTTTTCTAAATTTTTCTTTTTTTCTATCATGATTTAAAAATCCTGCCAATGCAGGTTGTGCAAAGTTAGCGGGTATTGTAACCCGCCGGTAAATTGTTTAAAACAACAAACGTTTCGGTTTTACCCGAAACGCCTGCACTATTATTGTTATTATTAAAATTACTTTTTTCCGCTGGCTGCAGATAAACGTGATGCTTCTACCCATTTTTCCATTACTTCACAGTCCTGGTATTCAGGGTCAATCATCACATAATAGGTTCTGATTTTTTTATAAAACCATGTTTCCAGTGCCGATTCTTTTTTCTCTTCCAAAGCCCTGTTGGCTATCTTACTATAATCATCTTTCAAATTTTCCCGGTGAGGTTCTGATTGTGTTTTTATATAAACAATACGAATCCCTTTTTTGCCTTTTTCATCTGCATACTCTACGGGTTGAGAAAATTGTCCTACTTTAAGATCTTTCAACATTGTTACCATTCCTGCATCCAACTGATCAATGGTTAAAAAACTTCCGTTGGGACCCTGAAGCATACCCCCGGTAAATTTACTGCCTGGATCATCGCTATACTTTGCAACAGCCGTACCAAAATCAATAGTACCCGCTATTAATTTTGCTCTTACGCTATCCAGTTTAGAAAACCCTTCCTTCATTTCTATATTGGTAACCTGTGATACTTTTAAAATATGGCGTACCACTGCGTCATCGCCGGCACGGCTTACAAGTTGTATGATATGATATCCAAACTGTGTCTTAAAAGGTTTGCTAAGCTGTCCTTCTTTAAGCGTAAATGCTTTTGCCAGCCATGTACCATCCCAGTCTTTAGAGTTTCTGTTAATTTCGTACTGGCCATGATTTTGCTTTACACCCGGATCCTCTGAATACATATCGGCCATATTCCTGAAATCCTTTCCGCCTTCTATCAGTTTTTTATATTCATTCAATTGTTCTATTACATAATCTTCTGCATCTTTACTTGCCTTTGGATAACTCACTATCTGGCCTACTTCCACCTCACTTTCATAAAATGCCAAACTATCTTCCGGTATTTTATCAAAAAAAGCTTTTACTTCATTGGGAGTAATCTTTACTTCATCTACAATTTTGTTACGCATGGCAGTGGCCAGTTTTTGATCCCGGATGCCTGTTTTAAAATCTTCTTTAAGCTGGTAAACAGATTTACCTGCAACCCTTTCCAGTTCTTCATTAGATCCATACTGGCTAACAAAATACCGGATACGGTTGTCAATATCTGCATCAATTTCTTCATCCGTAACAGGCAGTGAATCTTTTTCGGCTTGTAATACCAGTGCTTTTACACCAAGGGCCTGTTCCATTATAAAACAACGGGCATTGGGCGGAGCTTCCACTCCCTGGCGCTGCATATCTATTAATGCATTATCAATATCTGTTTTTAAAACAATTTTATCGCCTACCACCGCCACTATCTTATCGGCCAGTATTTTTTTAGGTTGTGCTATTACCACTGTAGCAAAAAAAACTAAAAAGCTGCTGAGTATGATTTTAATTTTCATCATTGTATAAAGTCTCTCTGATTATTAAAAAGTTGCCCAAATGTAAACCTGTATGTGGCCGTTATGGGTTATGTAATGTCATTTAACAAAAAATTGTAGTGGTTGCCCACTACAATTTTTTTAGTCTGCAACCTCACGGCAGCTATTCAATTATTTATAATGTTCGCTTCACTTCTACTTCTTCAAATGCCTCCACTATATCGCCTACTTTAATATCGTTGTAATTCCTTATTACCAATCCACACTCCATGTTGGATGTTACTTCTTTGGCATCATCACGATAGCGTTTCAAACTGGCGAGTTCGCCGGTAAAAATTACGATACCATCTCTAACCAGGCGAATGCGGTTGTTTCTTGCCACTTTACCATCCAGTACAAAACAGCCTGCAACGGTTGCTTTATCAAATCTATAGGTTTCACGAATCTCGATATTACCCAGTATTTTTTCTTCAACTCCCGGCTCAAGCATACCTTCCATTGCACTTCTTATTTCTTCGATGGCATTGTAGATAATAGAGTATAATTTGATTTCTATAGACTCAGCCTCGGCCATTCTTGCAGCCTGTATACTTGGCCTAACGTTGAAACCTATAATAATGGCATCTGATGCATTGGCCAAAGTAACATCACTTTCGGTGATGGCACCCACAGCTTTATGTATCACTTTCACCACAATTTCTTCTGTACTTAATTTTTGTAATGAATCACTCAGGGCTTCTACAGAACCATCCACATCACCTTTGATGATTACATTCAGTTCTTTAAAGTTTCCAAGAGCCAAACGACGTCCAATTTCATCCAACGTAATATGTTTTTTAGCTCTCATACCCTGCTCACGCAATATCTGTCCACGTTTGTAAGCGGTTTCCCTTGCTTCTGCTTCATCAGCAAATACTTTAAAGGTTTCGCCTGCCTGCGGTGCGCCATTCAAACCCAATAATAAAACAGGGGTAGATGGAGGTGCAATATCAATGCGTTGGTTGCGCTCATTGTACATGGCTTTAACCTTTCCAAAATGCTGGCCGGACACAATCATATCGCCCTGGCGTAATGTTCCGTTTTGAACCAAAATAGTAGCTACATAACCACGGCCTTTATCAAGCGATGCTTCAATAATGGTACCTGAAGCCTGCTTGCTGGCATTGGCTTTTAGTTCCAGAATATCTGTTTCTAATAATATTTTTTCCAGCAGCAAGTCAATGTTCAATCCCTGTTTGGCACTGATCTCCTGGCTTTGGAATTTACCACCCCAGCTTTCTACCAGGATGTTCATGCCTGCAAGTTGTTCTTTAATTTTCTCAGGATTGGCACCATCCCTGTCAATTTTATTGATGGCAAATATCATGGGAACATTGGCCGCCTGCGCATGGGAGATAGCTTCTTTTGTTTGAGGCATTACTGCATCATCTGCTGCTACCACAATCACCGCAATATCTGTAACCTTGGCACCACGTGCACGCATAGCCGTAAAAGCTTCGTGACCCGGCGTATCCAGGAAAGTAATAGCCCGGCCGGTTTTTGTGGTTACTTCGTAAGCACCAATATGCTGGGTGATACCACCTGCTTCACCGGCAATAACATTACTGTGGCGGATAAAATCCAGCAAAGATGTTTTACCATGATCTACGTGACCCATAATGGTAACGATCGGAGACCTCGGTTTTAGATCTTCAGGGTTATCTGCTTCATCATCTTCTTCCAGTTCTGCCGCATCTTCAACTCCTATAAATTCTACTTCAAAATTAAATTCTCCTGCAACCAATTCAATTACATCGGCTTCCAAACGCTGGTTGATAGATACCATGATCCCCAGGTTCATACATTTGCTGATTACATCTGCAAAACTCACATCCATCAAGCTTGCCAACTCACTAACAGAGATAAATTCTGTAACCTGAAGTTTGTTGCCTTCCATACCTTCGGCTCCTGTATGGTCTGCCATTTCCTCTCTTTTGGCTTTGCGGTATTTTGCTTTCAGGCTCTTGCCTCTACCACCGGAACCAGCCAGTTTGGCTTGTGTTTGCTTTAATTTTTCCTGTATTTCTTTTGCATCAATTACTTTATCTTCTCTACGGCCACCGGCACCTTGTCCTTGCCCTGGTTTTGCAAAACGATTACTTGCACCTGTTCCCCTGTTTGCCCCAGCAGAACCTGCATTTCGGTTATCCTGCATAGGTGGCCTGTTACCCCTTGGTGGAGCACCTGCGCCTTGTCCCTGCTGACCTGCACCCGGACGTTGTTGTTGTCCGCCGCCCTGGCCCTGTTGCTGGCCAGGACCTGATCCTGGTTTTTTAGGGATAGGAATACGCTTGCGCTTATGCCTTTCGTCGCTATCTTTTTTGGGTCTTGTATCGCTATCAACGGGCAACTGAATTTTACCCATTATTTTAGGACCTGTTAATCTTGCCGCTAATATATTTTCAATTTTAGCCGGAACCTCAGGAGTGATTATCTGTAGTGTTAATGGAACCTGTACTGGTGTTACTACAGGAGCAACGGCAACAGGTTCTGTTTTTTTCTTAGGTTTAGCTGCTTCTTCTAACGTTGATTTTGTGTCTGATGCTTTGGGCATTTCAGTTTTAGGAGCTTCCGGTGTTGCCTCTTCTTTTTTCCTGGTTGATTTTTTTGGACGTGTAGAAGAATCTATTGCATCCAGGTCAATCTTATCCAAAATTTTTGGACCTTCCAATTCAGGCGCTTCTATTTTTGTAATACTTGCTACTTCTTCTTTTTTTACAATTTCTTTTTCTTCTGCCTTTTCTTCCTGTTTAACCTCAACCACGGGTTGTTGTTCTGCAGGTTTTTCTTCTATAACAGGCTTTTCAACTATTATCGGCTTTTCTTCCACTACCGGTGCTTTTTCTTCTACCACCGGTTTTTCTTCCACCACTGGTACAACTACTTCTGCCACTGGTTTTTCTTCTACCTTCAGCCTGGCTTTTTCTTCTTTCCTTTTTATAGACAGATCTTCTTCGTCTTTTTTCTTTTTAGCATCGCCCGCTGCACCTTTGGGCAAATCAATCAGCTCGGCTTTTTGCTTGGCCACTTTGTCCTGCTGAAATTCTCCCTGCAGTACACGATACATTTCTTCAGAAAGCTTGGTAGTAGGCTTTAGATCGTCTCCATTAAAATTCTTAGACACAAGAAAGTCTATCAAGGTGTGAGTACCTATGTTAAACTCCTTGGCCGCAGCCATCAATCTGGGTGTGTTTACTTCTGACATTCTTTGTTTTTTGCACTTTATTTAACCTGTAAATAAATGCTATTATCTATTTTTAATATTGGAACATGCGCTAACTGCCGCTGCAGCCTGCATTATTCTTTTTCAAATTCTTCTTTTAATATCCTTCTCACATCATCAATGGTTTCTTTTTCAAGATCAGTTCTGCGTTCCAGCTCTTCCGGCGTAAGATCCAATACTGAACGGGCGGTATCGCAACCAACTCTTTTCAGTTCTTCAATTACCCATGCTTCAATTTCATCGCTAAATTCTTCCAGGTCAATATCAAAGTCATCTACTTCATCTTCACTGTCCCGGAACACATCAATCTCGTAACCTGTCAACTCGCATGCCAATTTAATGTTCACTCCTCTGCGGCCAATTGCCAGTGAAACCTGGTCGGGCTTAAGGTAAACATTAGCGTGCATTTTTTCTGTATCAAGATCTATGCTTGTAATTTTTGATGGTGTTAATGATCGCTGAATCAGCAATTGTGTATTGGCTGTCCAGTTAATTACATCAATATTTTCATTCTTCAATTCTCTTACTATGCCATGAATACGGCTACCTTTCATACCCACACATGCGCCCACCGGATCTATACGATCGTCATAACTTTCTACTGCAACCTTGGCTCTTTCGCCCGGGTCTCTCACAATTTTCTTTACTACAATCAGGCCATCAAATATTTCCGGTACTTCTATTTCAAGTAGTTTTTCCAGGAACAAGGGACTTGTTCTGGACAGGATGATGACAGCCTGGTTATTTTTTAATTCTACTTTTTTTACTACCGCACGCACATTTTCTCCCTTCTTAAAGTAATCGGCAGGTATTTGTTCTGATTTTGGCAGCAACATTTCGTTACCATCTTCATCCAGAATCAATACTTCTTTTTTCCACACCTGATATACTTCGCCACTAACGATTTCGCCAACACGATCTTCGTATTTTTTAATGAGGATGTTTTTCTTTAAATCATTGATACGGGCAGCAAGGGTTTGCTTGCCTGCAAGGATTGCCCTGCGGCCAAACTCTTTCTGAATATCTACTGCTTCATACAATTCCTCACCAACCTGGTAATCGGGTTCTATCTTAATGGCATCTTTATATTCTATTTCCGTAAGGGTGTTATAAAGATCATCGTCGTCTACAATCGTTCGGCGGCGAAAGATCTCAAGATCACCTTTTTGGTCATTTACGATAACGTCGAAGTTATCGTCGCTGCCATATTTTTTACGAATCAGTGTTTTAAAAACATCTTCCATTACCTTCATTAAAGTTGGTCGGTCAATGTTTTCCGCATCTTTAAACTCCTGGAAGGATTCAATTAAATTAATACTTGCCATAATCCGCACCGGCTTCGCTGATAACCCCCGCCGGTATTGGGTTTTTGTTAATTAAAATTTTATCAGAACTTTTGTTTGTTTGATATTTGCTATTGATATTTCTTCGTTTTTTACAACCAGTTTTTTTCCTTTCCCTTCTGTTGTTTCCACTATAATTGCATCTTCTGTTACTTCCTGCAATTTACCTGTAATAACATGGTCGTCTGCCAACAGCACTTCTACATCTCTTCCCTTATTTTTAATATACTGCCTGTGTTGTTTTAGTGGCTCTCCAATACCAGGACTGGAAACTTCCAGGGAAAAATCACCCTCCGGGAAAAAACCCATTTCTTCCATTATTTTATACAAAGACCGGTTAATCTTAATACATCGTTCAATACCCAGGCCTGTGTCGGCATCAAGGTATATTTTAATATTATTGATAGGTTTTACCTTTATCTCAACTAAAAAAATGTCCTCTTCTAACATGGGCGTTAAAAGCTTTTGTACTGTTTCTATCAGGTTAAAACTGCTCATAGTGATGTAAAAAGCAGAAGGGAACAACCCTGTTCCCTTCTTTTTGTTTCTTTTTTCCGCTGCAAATATATATAACCTATTGCTATCAGCCAAACAATCACTTAAATGGAGCCGTAAAATTTAACAGCAATATATTTTTGCCGCTTAATATCTTTGCGTTATGAATATATTTAAACTGCTCTTTGAGCTTTTTATCTTTTACCTGCTTTATAAATTGGTGTTTGATTTTATTATACCTGTATATCGTGCCAGTAAACGCATGAAAGACCAGGTAGGTCAAATGCAACAAAAAATGCAGGAACAACAACAAAGAGAAACTAATAAAAAAGATGGTTTTGTAAACAATACCAGTTCCAAAACCAGCACTAATAAGGCTCCCGGCAAAGATTATATTGATTTTGAAGAAGTAAAATAACCTGCTAACTATAGCTTGCAAGCTCTTCTATTGTTTCGCCCGGCAATAACAGGTGGGTTTTAAATCCCATATTTTGTGCAGTAGCCACATTATTATAAGAATCGTCTATAAACAAACTTTGGTTTGCCTTTATACCAGCATCTTTTAATACAAACTCAAAAATATCTTCATTGGGCTTACGTAATCCTACTTCGTTGGAATAATAGGCTTTGGCGAAATAATCATCCAGTGAAGCCAGTCCTGTTTGTTTAGTAAATATTTCCCGAAAAGCGGCCTGGTGAATTGCATTGGTATTACTTAAGAGATAAAGTGAATAACGTTCTTTCAGGCTATTCAAAAAATCAAGGGTTGTTGTTCTAAAATCCAGCAGCATGGCATTCCAGGCATGGGTTACCTGTTGCCGTTTTATTACTCCATCAGCCGACTGAATCATACATTCATAAAAAGAATCGTTGCTTATTTTACCTGTTTCCAATTGGGCAAACACAGCATCGGCACTGTATTGAGAATACATTTTTTTAAACTGCTCAAAACCTAATTCATTAAATGCTTTTTCTGTTTTATCATAGTCAATATTAAGCAATACACCTCCCAGGTCCAGTATAATATTTTTAAGTT
>JBBRFX010000001.1:0-88492 GCA_038241275.1 Chitinophagales bacterium | reverse complement strand
CATCCTTTTGGGCCTTATGCAGATGCTTTCTCAGAAAAACAACACAAGCTGGGGCCATTTAAACCCATCCAGGAAGCTGTGAAATAAGTCTGGCAGCATTCTCACTTTAAAAATTAAAATCTGCATCATGGAAAATAACAGGAGAGACTTTTTAAAAAAAATAAGCACGCTGGGTGGTGCAGGATTATTAGCTTCTACACCACTTATTTCTATGGCAGAAAAAATAGAAATAAATCAACAGAACAAAGATGTAATGGATGGTAAACCATTTACCATTTCTATATTACAAACCACCGATGTGCATTGCCAGGTGCATGCGCATGATGAACTGTTTTGGGAAAACGAAAAAGCCGTTTTTCGTAAAACCGGCGGATATGCCCATCTTGCTACTTACTTTAAAAAAGAAAGAAAGAAAAACCCCGATACATTTTTAATTGATACCGGAGATATGTTTCAGGGTAGTGAACTATCTGTAAAAACAACCGGCAAAGCCATGGTGCCCGTGCTAAATGCCCTGGGCTACGATTTATACCTTCCCGGAAACTGGGAAGTGATTTATTATAAAAAAGCCATGCAAACTTTACTGGGTTCATTAAATGCCCCAAAAGTTTGTGCCAATATGTACCATGATTTGGGAGCAGGAAAAAAAGGCGAATTGATTTTTCCACCTTATCATACCTGGACGGTAAAAGGCGTAAAAATAGGGTTCATTGGATATACCGATCCATTGGTTCCCCTGCGCCAATCACCCAATTACAGCAAAGGAATTATTTATACAAAACCAGAAGAAAATTTAGCACACTACGTGGATGTTTTGCGCAACCAGGAGCAATGTGCCTATGTTTTGATTGTGGCACATCTTGGTTTATCACAACAAATTCACCTGGCAAATAACGAAGCATGCAATGGAGTGGATTATATTCTTGGCGGCGATACGCATGAAAGGGTAAGAAAACCCATTCAGTGCAAATACAGCAAAGTGGTAGAACCCGGCGCCTTTGGATCTTTTGTGGGTAAACTAAATCTTACTATTCAAAATGGGAAAGTAATAAAAGATGATTATGAACTGGTGGAAATTACAGCCGATAAATTTAAGCCATCAAAAGAAATTGCCGCTTTAATAAAAGACAATGAAAAGCCTTTTGAAAAAGATATTTATACAGTGGCAGGTTACAGCACCATTCCCTTGTATCGTTATTTTGTGGTAGAGAATCCAATAGATACAATGATACTGGATGCATTAAAATGGAAGGTTCCTGATATGGATGTTGTATTGTCTAATGGTTTTCGTTTTTGTCCGCCAAGAACAACGCCCGATCATACAGGCAACATCCCTATTACTGATGGTTTTATCTATGATATGTTCCCTGTAGACAGTACGGTAAGAACAGGTGCAGTTACCGGCCGGCAAATATTAGACTGGCTTGAAAAAGAATTGCACAATGTTTTTGCAAAAGATGCATCGGAACGATTTGGAGGTTGGGTTATTAAGTTTAAAGGAATGAAAGTAACCTTTAATGCCTTTGCAGAAAAAGGCAAACGGGTACAAACAGTAGTTGTGGGAAATGCTGCACTGGATTTAAAAAAAATGTACAAAATCTGTGCATGCGAAAGAGATGGTGACCCCAGTGATATGCTTTGCAGGATGAGAAATGTGGCCAATGCAAATAATACCAACCACACATTACATTCTGTGATGAAGGAATACCTGGCAGCCAATTCGCCCGTTACGCCAACACCACCGGAAAATGCAGATATCCTGGATGCTCCGCAAACATTGCTCACACAGGTAACAGGAGTAGATTATAAGTTTCATTAAAAAAAGTAAGTCATGAAAAAATTATATTTAGTAGTAATAATGCTCACAGGAGCCTTTTCTTTGATAGCACAAACAGATCCGGGGATATATTCAGCAGGTATCAAACAACACAAAATTGTTTTTCAGTTAACAACCGATGATACCCTTGCGCACAAATCGCTGATGAAGCAATTAAATAATATTACAAGTGTTGCTCCCGATACAAAAATTGAAGTGGTATGTCATGGCCCCGGTTTAAATATGTTGGTAAAGGGCAAATCTCCGGTACAGGAAAAAATAAAAGAATTAAAAAAGAAGGACATTGTTTTTATGGCTTGCGAATTTTCTATGAACGAAAGAAATGTGCCTAAAGATAAAATAATACCCGAAGCAGGTTTTGTAAAAGCCGGCATTATTGAAATTGTAACACGGCAGGAAGAAGGCTGGAGTTATATTAAATCGGGCTTTTAGTTTCAATAATTTATTACAAAGATGAAAAAAATAATAGTAGCAACCCTTTTGTTGCTTGCAGGTTATATGGTATTGGCACAACACCAGGAAGTTTCAGAAAAACCGGTTATGTATAAAGGCAAACAGGTAGAAACAGTGGATACCACATCTATATTATCTGCATTTAAAAGAGGAAAATTTAATGGCCATTTCAGGTATTATTTTATGGCTACCGATAATAAACCCGGCCTTACAGATTTTTATGCCAATGCTGCTGGTGGTGGAATAAGATATGAAACAGCCATTTTTCATGGGTTCCAGTTTGCAGTAAGTGGTTTTTACACTTTTAATATTGGCTCGTCTGACTTTGCAAAAACGGATACCGCAACAGGTCAGTTTAACCGATATGAAATTGCTTTGTTTGATGTGAATGATGCCAGTAATAAAAAGGACATCGACCGGCTGGAAGAATTCTATTTAAAATACCAATATAAAAATGCATCTGTTACGGTAGGCCGGCAACTGCTCAATACGCCGTTTATTAATTTGCAGGACGGCAGAATGCGGCCCACAGGGGTAGAAGGTATCTGGATGGAATTGAATGAAGAAAAAAAAGTAAAAATTGAAGGCGGGTTGCTCTATGCTGTTTCTCCAAGAGGTACTACCAAATGGTATAATATCGGGCAATCATTGGGCATATATCCCTCTGGTGTTAATACGAATGGTGCAAAATCTTTGTACACTAATAATATAAACAGTAAAGCACTCGCTTTAATTGGAATAACAATAAAGGCCGGTAAAAATTTAAAAATGCAGGCATGGGATGTGTATGCCGATCATGTTTTTAATACTGCTATGCTGCAGGCTGATGTTGCTTTTACACAAAAAAATAATAGTACTGTTTTTGCTGCAGCTCAAATAATAAAACAGGATGCCATAAATAATGGTGGTAATATAGATCCTGCTAAAACCTATTTTGAAAAAGGAGGAAAATCACTCAGCTTTGGTGCCAGGGCCGGCTGGAAAAATAAAATTTGGGAAACCAGTATCAACTATAACCGCATCACAAAGGATGGCCGCTATTTAATGCCCCGTGAATGGGGCAGAGAACCTTTTTTTACCTTTTTGCCCCGTGAAAGAAATGAGGGATTTGGTGATGTGCATGCAATAATGGCAAAAGTAAATTATAATATACCCCTGGCAGGAATAAAAACATCTTTGGCTGCAGGGTATTATGAAATGTCCGACGTTAAAAATTTCCGGTTAAATAAGTATGGCTTACCATCCTATACCCAGTTTAATGCTGATGTACGTTACGCATTTGCAGGAATGCTTAAAGGCCTGGAAGCACAGCTTTTGCTTGTTGGGAAAATAAATGAAGGGGAAACTTACAATAACAAACGTTTTGAATTTAATAAAGTAGATATGATGTTGTACAATTTTGTTTTAAATTTTCATTTTTAATAAGCCATGGATACTATTAGCTTTTAATTTTTTCTGTAGATTAAACATTCATAATTTATTGGTATATCAAAAAGACGATCCAAATTTAATTTTCCTTAAGGCCATCTGTTGATGGCTTTTTTTTTGCGTCAATATTTATTGGGATAAAAGTTAAGCTCTGCTTTTTCTAAAAAAATATATTTCGGCTGTAAGTGACAAATGTTACAGCATTAACATTTTGATGACAGTAGTTTTGCCATCAAACTAAAAAAAGAATGAGCAGAAAAAAGTATTTCATTTCAATAATTATTTTAGCTGTTGCGCTGTTTAATGCGGGTGTAACAAATGTTGTAGCGCAGGATAGTATAAAACTGCTTCGCCTGGATGAAGCCATCACTGCAACCCTTAATAATAACAAAGCCATTCAACTGGCTAAGCTGGATGAAAGTATTGCAGCATCCAATTACAAACAAACAGAAGCTATTTATTTACCACAGGTAGGATTTTCCTACACTGCTATGAGTTCCAACAATCCCTTAAATGCTTTTGGATTTAAACTACAGCAAAAATCAATTACGCAAAATGATTTTAATCCATCGCTATTAAACAGTCCCGGTGGCACAGCAGACTTTACAACAAAACTCGAACTGCAGCAGCCATTGATCAATATGGATCTGTTATACAAAAGAAAAGCAGCAGCTAAACAAACTGAATTGTATCAGTATAAAACACAACGTACCAAAGAATATTTGACATATGAAGTGAAGAAAGCATACCTGCAATTGCAACTGGCATATGATGGAGTGAAGGTATTGGAAGAGGCGCTGCAAACAACCAAAGCTGTTTATACATTTACTGATAATCATTTTAAGCAGGGCTTAATTCAAAAGTCGGATGTGCTGAATGCTCAGGTGCAGATAACTATTGTAGAAACCAATCTTGCAAAAGCCAACAGCAATATCCGCAATGCATCCGATTACCTTAGTTTACTGATGGGGCAGGGGGATGCTGTGATTTATAAAGCAGAAAATAATTTGCAAACAACGGTTTCCACCAATCCTGCCTCCACTAAAATTGCCGCTAACCGGCCAGATTTCCTGGCCATGCAAAAAGCCATTGAAGCTACAGACCTTATGATTATATCAAACAAAAAAAGTTACCTGCCAAAGTTGAATGCATTTGGAAGTTATCAATTTAATGATAACAGTATGTTGGGCTTTGGTGCCAATGCATATATGGCAGGGGTACAACTTTCGTGGAATATTTTTAAAGGAAACAGTACAAAAAATTTAATTGCCACTCAAAAACTGGAACGCAATAAACTGGCAGAACAATTAGCGCAGCAAAAAGAACAAAGTCAGTTGGAACTGAACAAAGCATACCGTGACCTTGCAGATGCACAGTTTGATATTCAGCAACAAAAAAGTTCTATTGAGCAGGCCACAGAATCGCTGCAGATTTTACAAAACAGATTTGGCCAGGGCCTTGTAAATACCACCGATGTATTAATGGCAACTACCCAGCTTTCTCAACAAAAATTTGCGTTGGCACAGGCAACTTTTACCAGTAATGTAACCAAGGCTTATTTGCAGTTGCTTACAGCAACGGCTGAATGAAATAAAAACCAGCATAGTAATCACCAAAATAAAAACTTAATAAAATAATATGAACATGATAAACAATACAAAAAAAGCATTGCAATTATTTGCCGCAATGGGCTTACTAATTTTAACTTCCTGTTCTTCTAAAGAAAAAACTGAAACAGTGGTAAATACTGATTCTGCTATTGTTGTAACAGTTGCAACTCCTAGTGCAGAAATGCAGCAGGGGGTAAATGTAAGCGGACAAATTGAAGCTTCGCAAACGGCCAATATCAGCACAAGGGTGATGGGATATATTACCATGTTGAAAGTGAAGGTGGGCGATCATGTAAATAAAGGTCAATTGCTGGCTACCATCAGCAACCAGGATATGCTGGCAAAGCGTGGACAAACTGATGCGATGATTGCTGAGGCACAGGCTGCCGTGAACAGCGCACAAAAAGATTACGACCGGTTTACCGCTTTGTATAAACAACAAAGTGCAACCGCCAAAGAATTAGACAATGTAACCCTGCAATACAGTTCTGCAAAAGCAAGAATGGAAGCTGCCAGGCAAATGCGCAATGAAGTAAATGCGCAGTTAGGCTATACCAGTTTAACGGCTCCGTTCTCCGGTATTGTAATTCAAAAATTGGCGGATGCCGGTAGCATGGCCAGTCCGGGTATGCCGATATTAACCATTGAGCAAAGTGGCAGTTACCAGGTAAGTGCAGCAGTTCCGGAAAATTCTATTAGTCAAATTAAACAGGGTACAGAAGCTGTTGTAACCATAAAAGCAATTGATAAAACAATTAAAGGAACCGTAACACAAATCAACCAGTCATCACAATATACCGGCGGACAATACATTATCAAAGTAAGTATTCCGGATAAAGATAAAACAGGATTGTATGCAGGAATGTATGCCAGTGTTACCATTGATGTAAAGCAAGCAGTAGTTGTTAGCAACCCTTCAAATGCAGTAATGGTACCGCTTTCCAGTATTGAGCACAAAGATCAGTTAACAGGTTTATATACTATCAGCAGCAGTAATACTGCATTGCTTCGCTGGGTAAGATTGGGAAAAAC
The DNA here is from genome assembly GCA_038241275.1 of Chitinophagales bacterium. Lineage (GTDB taxonomy): Bacteria > Bacteroidota > Bacteroidia > Chitinophagales > Chitinophagaceae > Ferruginibacter. Next base: position 82,132 of record JBBRFX010000001.1, on the reverse strand, counting down.
CTATGGCAACCAGGTGGAAGTATTATCGGGACTGGAGATGAATGAAAGGTTTATTTTGAAGGCGGAGGGAAAATTGTATAACGGGGTAAGAGTGGCCCCCCTGCCCCCCGAAGGGAAAGCCCACCTGCCTCCCGATGGGAAAGCCCCCCTGCCCCCCGAAGGGAAAGCCCCCCTGCCCCCCGAAGGGGGGTTATTGGACTCTGCTAAATGAAATAGAATTTAAGTAGCTGCTGAAGGGGATATATACAATGTGGGAAAAGTTGAATAACGGTATGCGGTAGAAGAGTGCGACGCCAATGAAGTTTAATTGAAATACAAAAGTCTGGTTCAAAAAAATTAATAAACAAATTATATAGAATAATCTAACAATTTTAACGCTCTTAAAACCCCTTCTTCGGAGGGGCTTGGGGAGGCCTAATATTACACAAATGAAAAATGGATTTTCAGGAAATATCGCCAAGTCTTTTTTACAATCTAAATTAACGATACTGTTAATGATTGCCTTTTTACTGATAGGGGCATACAGTACTTTTTTAATACCAAGAGAAGAAGAACCACAGATAAAAGTACCAATGGCCGATATATTTGTTGGTTATCCCGGTGCTGAACCCAAAGACGTAGAAACCAAAGTGGCAGCGCCTTTAGAGAAAATGATCTCCAATGTAAAAGGAGTAGAGTATGTGTATTCTACTTCTATGAAAGGACAGGCGATGATCATTGTTCAGTTTTATGTGGGCGAAGATGTGGAGCGCTCGCTGGTGAAATTATACAGTGAGATCATGAAGAATATGGACAAGATGCCGCAGGGTGTTACGCTTCCATTGGTAAAGACAAGAGCAATAGATGATGTACCTGTTTTGGGCCTCACCTTGTGGAGCGAAAAGTATGATGATTATCGCCTTAAACAAATAGGGCAGGCATTAACCAACGAGGTAAAAAAAATTCCTGATGTGTCGGACATTAACATTTTAGGTGGCCGAAGCCGGGAAGTAAAAGTGCTGCTGGATAAAAATAGGATGGCAGAAAATAAGGTAGATTTTTTATCTGTCAGTAAACAAATTCAGGGCAGTAATATACAAATGCCGGCGGGTTACCTGTTGCAAAACGATACTGCTTTTTCTGTGGAGACGGGCAATTTTTTAACCTCGGCAGAGGATGTGGCTAACCTGGTGGTAGGCATCAACGAACAACAGCCTGTTTATTTAAAACAAATAGCCACAGTAGAAGATGGGCCTGAAACATCCAGCCAATATGTATTGTTTGGATATGGCCAGGCAGATACAACAAAAGCAAATGCTTTTAAATCTAATTACCCGGCCATTACATTGAGTGTTGCCAAGAAAAAAGGTGCGGATGCGATGAAATTGTCTGAACAAATTATCAATAAAGTTGATCACCTTAAAAAAGAATTATTACCGGATGATGTACAGTTGACGGTGAGCAGAAACTATGGTCAAACGGCTTCTGATAAAGTGTCTGAATTATTATTCCATTTATTCATTTCAATTGTAGTGGTCACCTTATTTGTGATGCTGGCCATGGGCTGGCGTGGCGGACTGGTAGTATTTTTATCGGTGCCGGTTACGTTTGCGCTCACGCTCTTCAGCTACTACGCAATGGACTATACGCTTAATCGTATTACCCTGTTTGCCCTTGTATTTATAACGGGTATTGTAGTGGATGATTCTATTATTATTGCGGAGAATATGCACCGGCATTTTAAGATGAAAAAGTTGCCGCCTTTGCAGGCTGCCATTTATGCCATCAATGAAGTGGGCAACCCAACTATTTTGGCAACGTTTACCGTGGTGGCTGCTGTTTTGCCAATGGCTTTTGTATCTGGTATGATGGGGCCATATATGAGCCCGATGCCGATTGGTGCATCCATTGCCATGATGCTGTCGCTGATTGTTGCATTAACGCTGACTCCATACCTTGGTTATATTTTTCTGCGTGAAAAAGAAAGCAAAGGAAAACATGCACCGGAAAGCAAACCAATGAGACTGGAAGATAGCCGCATCTATAAAATTTACAAGGCTTCCATCAATCCATTATTGGAATCACGCTGGAAACGCTGGACATTTATTTTAAGTATTGTAGTGATATTACTGGGATCTATGATGTTATTTTATACAAAATCGGTTGCGCTAAAAATGTTGCCTTTTGATAATAAAAATGAGTTCCAGGTAGTGATTGATATGCCGGAAGGAACGACGCTGGAAAAAACACAGGCGGTTGCAAAAGATATCGCTGAATATGTTTCAAGACAACCCCTGGTTGAGAACTATCAGGCATATATTGGCACTTCTGCACCCATTAGTTTTAACGGCTTGGTAAGGCACTATGATCTAAGGCGTGGAGATAATGTGGCAGATATACAGGTGAACCTTGTAGACAAGGAACACCGCAGTATCCAAAGTCACGATATTGCAAAAATGATGCGTTTACCCATACAGGTTATTGCCAAAAAATACAATGCCAACGTAAAGATTGTGGAAGTGCCACCGGGACCTCCTGTATTGTCAACCCTGGTTGCAGAGATTTACGGACCGGATTATAATGAGCAAATAAAAATTGCCAGCCAGGTAAAAGAGTTGTTTAATAAAACAACAGGAGTAGTGGATGCAGACTGGATGGTAGAAGCAGATCAGCCGGAGTATCATATACAGGTGGATAAGGAAAAGGCAATGCGTTATGGAGTGGCCACTGCACAGGTAACGGCAACGGTAAACGCTGCTTTGTCTGGAATGTTTGCCGGTAACGTATACCAGCCATCTTCCTTTAATCATACTGCTATTAAACTGCAACTAACAGATGCTGATAAAGCAAGTATGGAAGATATTCTGGATTTAAAAATTGTGGGGATGCAGGGAAATGCTGTGCCGATAAAGGATGTAGTAACAGTAACCAAACAAATAAAACAAAAAAGCATCTTTCGCAAAAACCAAAAAGAAGTGGTGTATGTGCTGGCAGATATGTCCGGCGATTTGGAAAGTCCTTCGTATGCCATTGCAGATATTTCGGATAGTTTGAAAAACATTACTGTACCCAAAGGGTTTTCACTGAAAGAAGAATATACACATCAACCCGAACTGGAAGATAACTATACGCTGAAATGGGATGGCGAATGGCAGATTACCTATGAAGTATTCAGAGACCTGGGAATTGCATTTGCCGTGGTTATTTTATTGATCTATATTTTGATTGTAGGCTGGTTTCAAAACTTTACCGTTCCGCTGGTTATGCTGGCAGCTATTCCTTTATCTCTCGTGGGTATTGTGCTGGGTCACTGGATGCTGGGTGCTTATTTTACCGCCACTTCAATGATTGGTTTTATAGCATTGGCAGGAGTGATGGTCCGAAACTCGGTGCTTCTTATTGACTTTATCAATATCAGGTTAAGAGAAAATATTCCGCTGAAGCAGGCCATTATTGAAGCAGGTGCTGTGCGTACCACACCAATCTTGCTGACAGCCGGTGCGGTTGCATTGGGAGCGATCATCATTTTGTTTGATCCTATTTTCCAGGGATTGGCCATTTCATTGATGGGCGGAACGATCACGTCTACCTTTCTTACTTTGATTGTAGTGCCCTTACTGTATTTTAAAATGATGCGTAAAAAATCTTTAAAAAAATAACCTAAACATTTAACCATGAAATTTTTTATTGTAACCAGTTTGAAAGAATACCAGGATGATGTTTGCAAAATATTTAGAGCAGCCAATATTCACGTATTCAGCGCCACCGATGTAATTGGTTTTAAAGACAGTCAAAGCCCCAATCTGCTTGCCGACTGGTTTGCAAGTGGCGATGAAAAATTTGATTCGCTGTTTATATTCAGTTTTACGACAGATGAAAATGCAGAGCATGCGTTGGAACTGATCAAACAATACAACGAAGAAAACCAAACCCCTTTTCCTATCCGGGCATTTATTGTTCCGGTAGATAAAGCAAGTTATTAACCTTAAAATAAAATTCCTGATGAAAGAAAGAATCATACATGCAGTGGCGGGTACATTTGTGCTGGTAAGCGTATTGCTCACTTATCTTGTAAGCATCAACTGGCTTTGGCTGGCAGTTTTCGTGGGAGGCAATTTATTGCAATCCTCTTTTACAAGGTTTTGCCCGCTGGAGAAAATATTGGATGCGGTGGGGGTGGGAGGCAAAATCAATAAAAATGGCCAATGCTGATTGAGTGCAACAACGATTTTTGCAACTAATAAAAAGTCATTGAAAGGATCTTTTTTATTAGTAGTGAATTAATAGTAAAACCAATGCAGTAAAAGGATTATTTTGATTAAGTTGCATAACTAATCAATTAATCTTTCATTTTTTAAGCGATGGATAACACAACGAGTTTTGATTCAACTTTTGAACCGGCATTAGTAAAAGAAATGCAGCAGTTTGGAGAATTAAAATATTTTAAGGAAGGGGATATAATTATGGATTATGGTAAATACATCCGTATGATGCCCATTATTATTAAAGGCACAGTAAAAGTGTACAGGAAAGATGAAAATGGCAAAGAACTGCTATTGTATTATTTATCGAGTAATGAAAGTTGCTCGATGGCTTATAGTTGCTGTGTAGAAGCAAAAAAAAGTGAAGTGAAAGCTATAGCAGAAGATGATGTGGAATTGATAGCAATCCCTCATATTAAATTAGACGAATGGCTTTGTAAATTTCCAAGCTGGAAAAACTATATCATGCGCAGTTTTAATGAGCGCTTTTTAGAATTGCTCAAATCAATAGAAAGTATTGCTTTTCATAAATTAGACGAACGACTGATTGGTTACCTTAGGGAAAAGCAACGCCTTTCCGGATCCAGTGTAGTTAAAGCATCTCATTATTTGATAGCAGATGAACTGGCCACATCCAGGGTTGTTGTTTCCCGGCTGTTGAAGCAATTGGAAAATGACGGAAAGATATTGTTGTACCGCAATGAGATTAAATTATTAAAAGACTTTTAACCAGTTTTAACTCCTGTTTACTTATAATAAATGCAGGCAAATTTTATTAAGAACCCATTTGTTTTATCATCAGTAAAACAAATGGGTTTTTTATTATTTCAGCAACTGTACATAATTTTCTGTATCATAATTATCCATACCGTTGTTTACTTTAATCAATGCTCCCTGTTCATCAAAAATGAATGTAGCAGGTATGCCATTTGTATTAAACACTTCCGGAATATTGTCTGCCGGAGCATAGACAGGCAATTTCATTTTATTTTTTTGTGCATAGGCTTTTGCCAACTCAAAATCCTCGTCTAAAGACAGCATAACAAATACTGTTTTTTCTTTATCCAGCTTACTGTAAAGGTTTTCGATAGATGGTATTTCTGCTTTACAGGGAGGACACCAGGTGGCCCAAAGGTTTACGAAAATTTTTTTCCCCTTCATGTCTGCCAGGTTTATTATGCTGCCGTCTGTTCCCTTCATTTTAAAATCCGGTAATACTGATACTGCAACAGCATTTTCCGCAGCAACAGGAGCGGTTACTTCAAGCTTGGTTTCTGTGGTTTTGTTGGCAGTATCTGAACAGGCTGCCAATGATGTAAGCGCTAATCCAATTATTGCTATTAATTTAAAGTTCATTTTTAAGTTTTTTTATGTGAATTATTATTTTATAAATTATTTTCATTAAGAAAAATACCTGGAAGTGCCTTATTGATAAATAGATTACAAGAGATCTTTTAACTGCTGTATAAATGATTCGGTATCGTAACCCGCCATGCCTTCTTTTTTTAAGACAACTTTTCCTTCTTTATTTAATACAAGCGTAGTAGGCAAAGAACCACTGTACATTTCATTGGGCACAGGGCCTGCTTTGCTGTAAACCGGAAATGTATAGTTGTTTTTTTCAAGATAGGTCTTCGCTTTTTCTTTGTCTTCATCTTCGTTTATATAAAGAAAAACAAACCTGTTATCATCTTTTAATTTTTTGTACAGTCCTTCCAAAGAAGGCATTTCGGCCTGGCATGGCGGGCACCAGGATGCCCAGAAATTGATAAACACTACTTTTCCTTTTAACCCGGCTGTAGTGGCAGTATTGCCTGCAGCATCTGAATAGTAGAAACTGCTGTTTTCCGGCGTCATTGCATTTACCCCTTCTTTTTTTATGGTTGCTTTAAACAAACCAACGGAAACCAATTGCTGCAAAACCCATGATTTTGCGCTGGGAACAAATACCATGATCATAACAAAGCCAATAAGTAAAATATTAGCGGCATTTTTTTTAAGTGTGGTATATAAATTTTTCAAATTCATACAATGTTTCGATTGAATGGTGGGGTAATTGTAATACTTTTTTTTATCTAAGGTAATTTTTATTGTTAAGTTAAGCGTGAATCGTGAATTGTGAATAGTTAGTGGTCAATATTTCACAATTCACTTTTCACAATTGACAATTCACAAATAAATGCGCTGTAACCATACAATGCCTACTGGTTAGCCGATAAAATAAAAAGATTGTTTAGGAAAATCAAATAAGCAAACGCATGTGTTTCAGAAAAAGAGGAAATGTAGCATACTGATTGGATGTTAAATTAAACTGGTTATAATGTAAATCACTTAGCAAATAATGAATATCAGCACCCGGTTGTCTGTTAATAGCAGGTAAGTATAGAGGAGAGGGTAGTGTTCGATGCCCGGATAATTCAGGGTTTACAGAAAATATTTTATTGAGCGCTAAAAAACAATCCTGGCTGTTACTGAAATGGTGTTTGGCAGGCTGTGTAAGAATGGTATGATTTGTTTTGGCAGCAGCGATTGTATTGGAAGCATAGTTGTTTAACAGCATCCGTTTTAGCGGGCAGGAAACAACCAATACCATCATAGCAAGCACAAACATTACAGCACTTATAATTGATGCCTTATGTGATGAAATCGTATTATGTATGGTCGTATTCATTTTTACAAAAGTAAACTTTTGGTTCCCTGAAAAATGGTTATACGTGGTAACTAAACGTTAATATAAAATTGAAATTTTACGCCTGCTTTCGATTAATGGATGGTAGCAATACTACTTCCTGTAAACCTTTAAAATGTTATTTTAAATTTTCAAATATTGGTTCTTTATCAGAAAGATTATCTTGCACTACTTTTTAAAAAAATATTACTTAAAAAACATTTTTATTATTATGGAAAATACAGCACTTACACAAGGAAAAATACATACCGCCAAAGGCGTGCTTACATTTGAATTGTATGATGATGCAGCTCCTATTGCAGCCGCTAATTTTAAAAAACTGGTAAATGATGGTTTTTACAATGGTCTTTCTTTTCACAGGGTAATTCCAAATTTTATGGTACAGGGTGGATGTCCTGATGGTACCGGTGCCGGTGGCCCGGGTTATACTATTCAATGCGAAACCAAAGGAGATAAACAATACCACGATCGTGGAGTGATGAGCATGGCGCATCGTGGCCCAAATACAGGCGGATCACAGTTTTTTATCTGTCACAACAGGCAGGGAACACAACACCTTGATGGCGTACATACCTGCTTTGGAAAAATTATTGATGGCGTTGATATCATTGACGACCTGAGGGGCGGAGATAAAATGGATAAAGTTGAAATAATTTAAATACCCGTCTGCTAAAGAGCAGGTATAGCTTAGGTGGTTATTATAAACTTATGCTGTACCTGCCCCATAGTAAAACGGTAAACACCGGTGGCCAGGCCTACCATGCACAATTTAAATTCTGAAATGTGTTCATTTACCAATCCTTTTCTAATTACACGGCCATTTTCATCAGAGATGGTATAGTTACGTTGTGCAAAATTGTTTGTACCCGAACGTACGGTGAGTGTTTCATTCTGTGCTACCTGCGCAGGCGTAAGGGTTAGTTCAGGATGTTTCTCCATCATAAAGGATTTTAAAATTATTATTTTAATAAGCAAATAGTTTGATGCAGTGGCTGGCATAAGCCAGCCGCAGCATCGGGTTTTTCATTGGACTATTACACATAACAGGTTAAGACAGGTAGCATCTCTCTGCGCTGGTAAATAATAATATTGCCTTGATGTCGTTAGGGGAAATCCTGGGGTTGTAAAATTTTATTTCCTTATATAATATTTATTAATCAGGTTTTAGAATAAATAAATTTTATAAATAATAAGAGGTAATGGTAAGATTCAGATAATAGTTGTGTTTCAAAGCCCTTTTGAATTTGCATAATTTATCCAATAAATATGCCATCCATCCAAAATGTTAATATCTAATGCAGATTTTTTAAACTAAACCGGAGTATATTAAAAAAAGCACCTGTGTAGGTGCTTTTTATTAAAGGGTTGAGTTAAATCGCTTTTTTAGGAGGCAAGGCAAATGCTTTCGCATCATGTTCAAAATGTCCTTTGTGAGCACCATCACAAAAAGGTTTGTTTTGCGATAAGCCGCAACGGCAAATAGAAACAATCTCCCTGCCGGCAAGGTCATATACGTTTCCTTCTCTATCTACCAATTCAAAATCGCCTTCTACTTTTACAGACCCATTGCTGTTAATTGTAAGTTTTGTTGTAGCCATACTATATTTTTTTTCAAATTTAATTAAATAATAGCGTTAATAAAGTAATGATCCGGTTTTTAAGAAAATCTTCATCAGGTATCATTATCTGTTTCAGATTGAGAAAATAAATAATCACTATCATTCAACAGTAATGATGCTGTAGGTTCTTCCATTTAGTTCTACAATGTCTGTTGGTTTTTTTTGTATGAATTTTTGTCCCAATGGAGAGGATGGGGATAGTGCAAAAATAATTTTGCCATCAACCACAATTTTGCCCAATGCGATACTGATAAAAAAATATCCCTGTTCTGTTTGCACAAGGCTACCGTTTAATATGTAAGGCGATACAATGGCTGGATCTATTTTTTCAAACAGCACCTGTTGCTGTTGCAACTCCCTTAATTGTTTTCGTTTATTTTCCTGTTCTATCTGCAGCATGGCCAGGGCTGTTTCATGTTTATCACCAGCCGTGCTTTTGGTTTCATTGGCTGCGCTATGGCTCAGCTCCCGCAATGTAAGTTGCAAATGATTTATTTTATCATCCAGCAGTTTTTTGTAAGCAGTATAAACTATTTCTTTAAAACTCATTGGCCATTAATTATACAATTTGCACAAACAAAAAACAGCAATCAATCATTGTAATAATTGATCTGCAGCAAGGTTGGTTGCTGTTTAAAACGAGTTTAATAAATCAGGGATTCATTTGCTCCATATATTTGATGATGGCAAGCCGGATATCCGATCGGGGGTCTGTAAGTGCTGTAAACACCGGATGCACTTTAATAACAGCCGGATTATTTTTAGTGAGAAAACCCATATTGGCTTCTCCGCCTGTGAGCAGAAAATCTGTTAATGCTACTTTGTAAATCGTTTCATTTCCTATTGCCCCATTTTTATATTTCCATTCCTGGTTGATGGCATCATAAAAAACAACTGATGAGTAATGTAAAAATCCACCTATGCCCACATTTTTTCTACCTGCTTCCAATACTTCTTTCAATAAACTTCCCTTCATATCTACTTCCAGAATGCTACCTCCAAAAGGCAGGCTGCGTATAATATCATATTGTGTAACAGGAGCCTGCAATACATCATCGAGCCGGATAGAACCTGAGTTTACGATGGCCACATTTGCTTCAGGCGAAGCCTGCTCCATGGCATTAATGATGAGCTTCGAAAAATTAGTAGTGGTACTTCTGATAAAAGTTTCCCTTGCTTCCAGTGGTTCGCCTTTTTGCATCACTACTTTTTTTGCATCAAAGCCCAATGAAGCATAATTATTTTCAGCAATATCGCTCCACTTTTTTACCAGCACATCTGTTGCAGCATCGATAGCAACAGAAGCGTCTATCATTTTTAATGTGGCTTTTACCTTTTTAGTTCCGTTTTTTTTATTCAGGTTTAAATTAATGATATAGGCTGATCTTGAATTGGCATGTGCTTTTGCAATAATTACATCACCCACTTTTTGATAACGCATATCATGTTCATGGCCACCAAGTATGATGGCAAGGCCTGGAATTTTTTGGGCCAGCATAATATCATCCTGCATCAGTTGGTGCGTTATGGCCACTACTGCATCGCAGGAATCTTTTATCTGGTTGTATAATTTTTGTGCTGTTGCCAGCGGATCAGTATAGGACACATATCCGGCTTTGTTAAATGGAAGATTGATACCGATGAAACCAATTTTGCACATGGTACCATCAGCATCCCTGATCGTTTTAATATAAGTTTCCGGAAATACGGTATTGCCTGCACTATTTGATTTTATAAATGGAGAGATGCCAGCAGCAGTTTTATGAAAACTATTGGAAGATATCCATTGAAAATTTGATTCGTTTATACGGCTTTGTAATTCAGACTCACTGATATCAAACTCATGATTGCCAAAAACAGCAATATCCATCCCGGCTGTATTCATTGCTTCTACCATCTGCCTGCCACGGATACGTTTACCTTCATACACAAGACTGTTATAAACCGATGGACTTAAAAAATCACCTGCCATTATAAGGAAGCTGTTGGGATTTGTTTTTAAAAGTTCTTTTTTTAAAGTGGCCACCCTTGCCATGCCGCCCGTTTTACCTGCTTCGATGGGAGCAATTTCATATACATCATTAATATGTAAAAAATTGATGGATATTTTTCCATTATCAGTTGATGAGATATTTCGGGGAGCGCTGCATGCTGCAGCAAGGATACATACAGGAAGGCATATCCGAAGTAATAAATGTTTCATATATCTTATTAAAATGTATTTTTTAAAACTATTTTCTCAATGCAGTCATCTTCATTTAATAGTTTCCTCCTGCTGCAATACGGAGGAGTTTCCTATAATCAATTCCGGCGTAAGTACCCGGTTTTCAAACTGGGTTACCGGCCGTTTACTTTCTATTAATTGAAGCAGCAGTTCTGTAGCAGCCCGGCCCATTTCCATGGCGGGTTGCCGTACAACCGTAAGAGGGGGATTGAGTAATTCTGCCAAATCAGAATTTGAAAAACCTACCAGGGCTATATCATCCGGTACTTTTATTCCCCTACGCATCAGGGTTTTTAAACAACCCGTTGTGAGTTTATCACTGGTAGTTATGATAGCATCTGGTTTTTGTTTGAGGGTAAACAGTTTGTTTACGGCTTCTTCAATTTCCGAAAAAATCATCCCTCCGTAAAAACAATGTTTTACATAAGTTGGATTGTATTTAATATTATGATTTGCCAATGCTTCTTTGTAGCCTGCCAGTCTTTCGGTGGTTATTGATAAAAATTCTGAATTGGCAATGGCAGCAATATTTTTGTACCCCATATTCAGCAGGTGCTCGGTAGCTTCGTATGCTCCTTTAAAATTATCTACTACTACATTATGGGTTTTAATTTCATGAGATACCCTGTCAAATAAAACAATCGGCATACCTTTTTCCTGTAAAGAAAGTAAATGACTGATATCATTTGTTTCTGTAGATAAAGAAATGAGCAAGCCATCTACCGAACGGGAAGAAAGATAATGCAGATCCATTATTTCTCTTTCATATGATTCATGACTCTGCGATATAATAACATTGTATCCTTTTTCGTAAGCGATGGATTCAATGCCATTAATGACCTGCGAAAAAAAACTGTTGGCAATTTCGCATACTACCACACCTATAGAGCGGCTTCTTCTTTCTTTAAGGCTTAATGCAATGGGGTTAGGATGATAATTCAGTTTTTCTGCACAATCCAGTACCAACTGTTTGGTTTCGGAGCTTATTTCGTAACTATCTCTAAGCGCTCGGGAAACGGTAGAAGTAGATATGCCCAGTGCTTTAGCAATATCTTTTATAGTTACTGCTTCAAATTTCATACTCCTTATTTAATGGTGTAAATGTTTAAAAAATAACGCTTCGCCGATAAAGTTAAGCAATTGATTTTTATAAAGAATTCTGTAATACAACAGAATGACAAGGGTCCCGGCAGTTTCCGGGAAGCGGCAGAAAAAAAAGTAACAAGGGTTATTATATTTGCAGTATCAGGTACCATTCATTTAGAAACAAAATTATCCATTAAAGGAAATGTTATCATTGCAGGGCAAACTTCTCCCGGCGATGGCATCCGCATTGCCGGTCAACCGGTAGGGCTTGGTGGAAATAATATGGTTGTAGAGTATCTATGTTTTAGAATGGGTAATAAATACCAGCGTGGCAGCAAGGTAGATGGCAATGGCGGAAACGACGCCTTAAATATTACACGACGCATCAATATTATTATAGATCATTGCAGTTTAAGCTGGAGCAGCGATGAAGCTTTTGCTGTGTATGACTGCAACAGCAAAACATTACCTGTTTTCCCTGATACCTGAGAAAAGTCAACAGGGTATAAATCCTGTTAATGCAAAAGATGCAGCTTCCTACAAAATGCACCCGCATTTCAGTAATATTGAAAGGTAGATATATCATCAGAAAATGAAAATATTTTTAGTATTGTTCTTCGCATCTTTTTTTGCACTTATCTTGCCGGCAAAAAAGAAGATCAAAGTTTTTTTGGCAGGAGATTCAACCATTGCCATCAAAGAAACAAAAGCATTTCCTGAAACGGGCTGGGGTATGACTTTTGCTAATTTTTGATAGCTCTGTAACCATTATAAACAGGTCAAAGAATGGCCGAAGCACCAAAACATTTATTAGTGAGGGTATATGGAAATCAATCATTGATGAAGCATCAGAAAATGATTATATCTTTATACAGTTTGGGCACAACGATGAATCTAAAGAAAAAAAAGAACGTTATGCAAGCCCGGATACCTTTAGGATGAATCTTAAACGGTTTATTAATGAGGCAAAGGATAAAAAAGCCATTCCTGTTTTGCTTACAGCGGTGAGCAGGCGGAGGTTTGATAGCAGTGGAATTGCATTGGAAACACACCGGGAATATGCTGCATATACAAGAGAAGTAGCGCTTGCAGAAAAAGTTATATTGACAGATCTTGATACAAAAAGCAGGAAATTATACCAGCAATTTGGAAAAGAAAATTCTAACCTTTTATTTCTGCAACTGCAACCCGGCGAGCATCCTAACTATCCTGATGGAAAAGAAGACAATACCCATTTTAATGAATTAGGCGCCAGGTTAATTGCACAGATAGTGATGGCAGCATTAAAAGAGCAGGATATAGAATTAAGTAAACGAATAATTATTCCAGTAAAAAAATAAGCAATGAAACCATTCATTTTTATTAGCTACATCATGGTAAGTCTCCAGGGATTTTCACAAAAAATAATTACAGTATCTAAAGATGGCAGCTCCGATTTTACAACCATTCAGGCTGCAATTGATGCCATTCCTTCCCCCAATAATGAACCCGTTACCATAAAAGTAAAACCTGGCATTTATAAAGAAAGGGTGATTGTAGATTCCATGAAAAATTTTATAACCTTAAAAGGAGAACTCAATGAAAAAACCTACATTACTTTTAATTATCATGCAGGAAGTGTACTATACAATGGAGATACCCTCAATACATGGACCTGTGCAACTTTTTTAATTTATGCAGATGATTTTCATGCAGAAAATATTTTTTTTCAGAACAATGCAGGATTTTATGCGGGCCAGGCTGTAGCAGTAAGGGCAGAAGGTAACAGGATCTCATTTCGCAGGTGCGGTTTTATTGGTTTTCAGGATGTACTTTTCCTGAGCGGCTCTGGTGTAAAACATTATTTTGAAAATTGCTATATAGAAGGTACCACCGATTTTATTTTTGGCTCAGCCACGGCCGTATTTCTAAGATGCAGGATCCATAGCAAAAAAAATTCGCATATAACTGCTGCATCTACCAACTCAATTATTCCTTATGGATTTGTTTTTTTTGATTGTGATTTAACCACAGATGCTGGCCTTAACAATGTATCGCTCGGCAGGCCATGGAGCCCTACAGCAAGTGTAACCTATATCAATTGCCGAATGGGCAAGCATATTATAGCACATGGTTGGAACAACTGGAAAAATCCTAATAATGAAGCCACCGCAAGATATGCTGAGTACAATAGCACAGGGCCAGGCGCCAATGCAGCAGCAAGAGTAAAATGGAGCAGGCAATTAAATGCTGAGGAAGTAAAAAAATATACTATTAAAAATATATTAGGAAACTGGTCTCCCAAATAAAAATAATATGAACCAGATTAATACAGCAATATGTTCCTTTGGTATGAGTGGTTGGGTATTTCATGCACCCTTCATCCATGCCCATCCGGGATTTAATTTTTACGGCGTACTAGAAAGAACTAAAAACCTTGCGCAGGAAAAATATACCAATGTAAAAGTATTTAGGTCGCTGGAAGAAATGTTGGCAGATGACAACATAGATCTGGTGGTGGTAAATACGCCCAACAAAACGCATTACGATTTTACAAAAAAGGTTTTGCTTGCCGGCAAACATGTGATCTGCGAAAAACCTTTTACTGTAAAGGTAGCAGAAGCTACAGAATTGATAGACCTTGCATCCAGCCAGCAAAAAAAAATGGCTGTTTTTCAAAACCGGCGCTACGACAGCGATTACAAAACCATTCAATCAGTTGTAGCGCAACATGCCCTTGGCAATATAATCGAAGCAGAATTTCATTTTGATCGTTTCAAAGAAGAACTCAGTCCAAAACTTCACAAGGAAACACCCGGGCAAGGAACGGGCGCATTGTACGACCTTGGTGCACATCTAATAGACCAGGCATTGCAACTGTTTGGAATGCCAAAAGCGGTTTTTGCAGATATAGTGGCTATGCGTCCCAAATCACAGGTAGATGATTATTTTGAAGTGTTGTGTTATTACGATGGTTGCCGGGTACGCATTAAAGGCAGCTACCAGGTAAGAGAAGCCCTGCCGGGTTATGTATTGCATGGCAGTAAAGGCTCTTTCATAAAACCAAAAACAGATGTGCAGGAAGCACAACTGCAGGCGGGTAAGTTGCCCACCGACGCTGATTATGGAATAGAGCCCGAAACTGAAAAGGGATTGCTGCACACAGAAGTAGATGGTTCCATTATCAGGGAATACATTCCATCTATGCGGGGAAATTATATTGATTTTTATGAAGGTATTTACCAGTCTATTCGCCAAAATGCTCCTTTGCCTGTAACCGCAGAAGATGGCAAAAAAGTAATACAGATCATTGAAGCTGCTTTTAAAAGTAACAAAGAAAAAAGAGTGATTGATTTATGAAATTTGTTAGGAACCTTATGGGGCTGTTTTTAAGCCCGCATGGTTCAAAGAAACATCATTGTGCCCAAAAGTGAGAGAATTTAAATACTCATCCTTTTAACCAATTTCAGGCATTTTAGTCGGTATATTGCTGTCAAAAAGAGCATTCCACCAAAAAAAAGCAAAAATAAAAACAAGCTCACACACCGAATTCCTATGGCAGACCGTTATTATAATAAAAATACAGTATGAAAAAATATATAGCCCTTATATGGTTGTTCTCACTTTTGCTACCTGATATTACCAATGCTCAAACAAAAGACGAAATAATAGTAGCTAAAGCTGCTGAAAAACTCAGGCTCGCTATGATTAGCGGAGATCAAAAAGAGCTGGAGAGTATCATTGCAAAAAAATTAAGTTATGGCCATTCCGGGGGCTATGTAGAAGATAAAAAAGAGTTTGTAGAAAAACTGGTTAGTAAAAAATCAGATTTTGTGGGTATAAGTATAGATGACCAGGTGATATCTGTAACCCGCAAAACTGCCATTGTACGGCATATTTTATCTGCAGAAACAAATGACAACAATAAACCAGGCCGTGTAAAATTGAAAGTAATGCTGGTGTTTATTAAAATAAACGGTCATTGGAAACTCGCTGCAAGACAGGCAGTAAAACCTATTTAACCTTCATTTGCTTATGCGGGCACGTTCCCGATAACGTTTGCGTAAATAAAAACCCTGCAAAGCAAGATATTACCCGCTATAAGAATTAAAATTGTAATTGCTTGTAAACTCATAAACAGGGTTTCGCTCCCTGTGGTAACGACCCATTTTGTGGGGCGAAAGAATTTATTATTACAACTGTCACAAAAAAGGAGGTGATTATTCCTGGTTTGCTGATAATATAAAATCAGCTCCGCAAATAATAAATCCTGCAGATATAAATGCTCAATGGGTTTTTGGAAATAGATGGAATCCATTATTAAACGAAAGAAAATGATTTTATCAAAAAACAACCTGCATAAAATTAAAGCCTCTGCAGGCCTCGCTGTGCCTGCTGATGAACTTTTTGAATTGCCCGAAAAAGTACTACAGTTTGGCACAGGTGTGTTGCTTCGGGGGCTGCCGGATTTTATCATCAATAAAGCCAATAACAAAGGAATATTTAATGGACGGATAGTTGTTATAAAGTCTACTGCCACAGGAGACACAGATGCTTTTAATCAGCAGGATGGATTATATACCGTGGGTATCAGGGGAATTGAGCAAGGAGAAAAAGTGACGGAAAACCATATTGTTTCATCTGTAAGCAGGGTTTTAAATGCTGCCAGTGAGTGGCAGGAAATTTTGCTTTGCGCTGCTAATACCGATATGCAGGTGATTATATCCAATACAACAGAACTTGGGATTATATTAACCAAAGACAATGTGCATGCTTCACCTCCACAATCATTTCCGGGAAAATTATTAGCCTTCCTTTACCAGCGTTTTAAAATATTTAATGGCGATAAGGATAAAGGAATGGTAGTTGTTCCTACAGAGTTAATTCCTGATAATGCAGACAAATTATTATCAATTGTGCTGGAACTTGCACATCAAAATGGTTTTGAAATTGCTTTTATTGACTGGTTGGAAAATGCCAATTATTTCTGCAATTCGCTGGTTGATAGAATTGTGCCGGGTAAATTTAATAAAGAAGAACAGGCAAAAGTGGAGGCTGATTTAGGCTACCATGATGAGCTCATGATTATGAGCGAGCCTTATGCGTTATGGGCAATACAATCAGGCAATGAAAAAGTAAAAAAGGTTTTATCTTTTGCTGATGCAGATAATGGCATTATCATTGCTCCCGATATCAACCAATTTCGGGAGCTAAAACTCAGGCTGCTCAATGGCTCACACACATTCACTTGCGGATTGGCAGTATTGGCAGGATTTGACACTGTAAAAGAAGCTATGGCCAGTGAAAGTTTTAACAGTTATATAAAATGCCTGATGAACGATGCTATCATCCCATCCATTATTGGCGATAATATTGCTAAAGAAGATGCACAGCAATTTGCTGTAAAAGTGCTGGACAGGTATAGAAATCCATTTATAGAACATCGCTGGATGAGTATCTGCGTGCAATATGCATCCAAAATGAATATGCGAAATATTGCCCTTATTCAGGCATATGTACAACGTTTCGGGCATGCCTCCCCCTTAATGTCAATTGGTATGGCCGCCCACATTTTGTTTATGAAATGCCAACAAGCTGATGATGGAAACTATTATGGTTTTTTAAATGATAAAAAGTATTTGGTTACTGATCAATATGCGGCTATATACAGTAAGGCATGGAGTGAAACTGGTTTACCAGCCAGCACAATATTAGCAAATGAAGAACTTTGGGGAGTGAACCTGAATTTGTTGAATGGATTTACAGAAGAAGTAGAAACCTGGTTGCAGGTATTACTGGATAAAGGTGCTTCCTTTGCATTGCAACAGGTAACCTCGCAAACAACTATTTTAATAAATGAAAAATAAAATACTTAAAATAAATGAGCATGATAATGTAATCGTGGCATTACAGGATCTTCAAAAAGAAAGCCTGGTAGAACTGGATGGAAAAAAAATTATGCTGCAGGAAGATATTCCCGGCAAACATAAATTTTTTGTCAATGATATGCAGCAAGGGGATGAAGTATATATGTATGGCGTATTGGTGGGCAAACTGCAACAGCCTGTTTTGGCCGGTACAAGGATGACCACCGATAATGTAAAACATGCAGCCAGTACATATGGTTACCGAAAGGTAGATTTCAAATGGCAACCACCGGATGTTTCTGAATTTTCCCAACAAACTTTTAATGGTTTTCACAGATCAGATGGCAGGGTAGGAACGGCCAACTACTGGCTTTTTATGCCCACTGTTTTTTGCGAAAACAGGAATATGGATGTAATTAAAGAAGCACTGCACAACCAACTGGGCTATGGTGTTACAGAAAAGTACAAATCATATGTTCAGCAGTTGGCAGAAGCTTACCAGCAGCAGCAGGATATTGCTGCCATTGAATTTACCGCTACATCCCATAAGCAGCACAGGGTATTTAAAAATATTGATGGCATTAAATTTTTAAATCACCAGGGAGGTTGCGGGGGCATAAGGCAGGATGCAGCAGTGTTAAGTAAATTATTAGCTGCTTATGCCAATCATCCAAACGTGGCGGGTATAACCATGCTCAGCCTTGGTTGCCAAAATTTGCAGGTAAGCGATTTTTTAGCCGATTTAAAAATCATTAATCCCGCATTTGATAAACCACTTTTTATTTTTGAGCAACAACAATCGCAAAGCGAAGAGCAACTGGTAAGTGATGCTATCAAAAAAACTTTTGAAGGATTGATAGAAGCCAACAAGTTGGAACGTAAGCCAGCTTCGCTGGATAAATTGTGTATTGGTGTTAAATGCGGTGGCAGTGATGGTTTCAGCGGTATATCTGCCAACCCTGCAGTAGGGCATTGTGCAGATCTTTTAGTAGCCCTTGGAGGTAAAATATTACTTGCTGAATTTCCGGAGTTGTGTGGAGTAGAACAAAACCTGGTAGACAGAACAATAGAAAAAGCGCATGCCGAAAAATTTATTCAACTCATGCACCGTTATGAAGAAATGGTAACCAATGCAGGTTCTGGTTTTAGCATGAACCCATCACCTGGAAATATAAAAGATGGATTAATTACTGATGCCATTAAAAGTGCAGGCGCTGCAAAAAAAGGCGGCACATCGCCAGTAGTGGATGTACTCGATTATACAGAACAGGCAACCATACCCGGCTTAAGCCTGGTGTGCACACCAGGTAATGATGTGGAAGCCACCACCGGTAAAGCCGCATCCGGAGCCACTTTGATTTTGTTTACCACCGGCCTTGGTACTCCAACAGGCAACCCGGTTTGCCCCACCATTAAAGTGGCTACCAATTCTAAATTGGCCAAAAGAATGGCTGATATAATTGACATAGATACAGGTCCCATCATAGAAGGAGAAAAAACCATACAACAAATGGGGGAAGATATTTTGCGATATTGCATCAAAGCGGCCAGTGGAGAAATTACTCCTAAAGCAGTTTTATTAAACCAGGATGATTTTATCCCCTGGAAAAGAGGAGTGTCGTTGTAGGTTTTCTGTTAATTTTTTCCCGAATTGTTTGCATGTGAAGAAAACATTGCCTGATTTTTTAGAGTAAGAATAACGAAACGATAAAAATTAAATTAGTAAATAAGCATACATAATAATACAGGTCTCAATAAAATTAATCAATACACGATCATTTATAATTAAGTACTATGAAAAATTTCTTAGACGAAAACTTTTTACTACATAGCAAAACGGCACAACAACTTTACCATGAGTTTGCAGCGGGTATGCCTATTATTGATTATCACAATCACCTTTCACCGGAGCAGGTGGCCAATGATATTAATTTTGACAATATTACACAGGTATGGCTATATGGCGATCATTACAAATGGAGGGCAATGCGCACCAATGCTGTGGATGAAAAATTCATCACAGGAGATGCAGGCGATTTAGAAAAATTCCAGGCATGGGCATCAACTGTACCTTACACATTGCGCAATCCGCTATATCACTGGACACACCTGGAACTGCAACGTTACTTTGATATTCATACCATCTTAAATACCGATAGTGCCCAGAAAATTTATGATGAATCTTCGGCCAGGCTGCAAACTAAAGAATATAGTGTAAGGGGATTATTGAAAATGATGAATGTAAAAACCATCTGCACAACAGATGATCCGGTAGATTCACTGGAGCATCATCAAAAATTGCAATCGGAAGAAAGTTTTACAAAAATGAATCCTGCATTTCGTCCGGATAAAGCCATGAATGTGGATGATACCATTAGCTTTAATCAATACCTGGCTTCATTGGAAAAAGCTTCGGATACCAATATCAGCACATTTAATCACTATGTGGCAGCATTAAAAAACCGTCATGATTTTTTTGCTGCCAATCATTGCAGTGTATCTGATCATGGACTGGAAGAAATTTATGCAGAAGATTATACACAGGCAGAGATAACTGGTATTTTTGACAAGATCCGTTATGGTGCCACCCTTTCGCTGGAAGATAGAAATAAATTTAAGAGTGCCATGCTTGTACAATTTGCCCAATGGGATTGTGAAAAGGGCTGGGTACAACAATATCATTTAGGGGCCATTCGCAACAACAATTCCAGGATGTTAAAACAACTGGGGCCAGATACCGGCTGGGACAGTATTGGCGATTATTCGCAGGCAAGATCCCTCTCAAAATTTTTAAACAGGCTGGACAAGGATAATACCCTGGCCAAAACAATTATCTACAACCTCAATCCTGCCGACAATGAACTGATGGCTACGATGATTGGTAATTTTAATGATGGTTCGTCGGAAGGAAAAATTCAGTGGGGTTCTGCCTGGTGGTTCCTCGATCAAAAAGATGGCATGACCAAACAGATCAATGTACTTTCAAATATGGGACTGCTTAGTAAGTTTGTGGGTATGCTTACAGATTCGAGGAGTTTTTTATCTTTTCCACGTCATGAATATTTTAGAAGGATTTTATGCAATTTGTTTGGAGAGGAAATTGAAAACGGCGAATTACCTAATGATATAGCATGGACAGGCAAGATTATTCAGGATATTTGTTTTAACAATGCAAAAAAATATTTTGACCTGTAGTCAATAATCCCGGTCTTTATCATTTCTTAAAGCTGCATTTTTTTACTTTAAATCATTTGTTATTGGGCTGCAAATTATTAATTATTTTTGCAGCCCATGACGCAATTATCTACCCTTAATAAATATTTCTGGAAATACCGCCGCCTGTTTTTATTGGGCATTGTGTTTGTTATTTTAACCAATTATTTCAGGATACTGGCACCGCAGATAACCGGATATGTTGTAAATACTGTGGTGCTTACCATTAAATCTACTGCTGCCAATGCAGAGATTTTAACCCGTTCTCATAAAACCTACGACATCATTGTAAGGAATGTACTCACCAGTTTTGATGCACAGCCTTTTAAAACAAAAATTTTATTTGCAGGACTGATACTGCTCATTCTTGCTGTTATCAGCGGGCTATTTATGTTCCTGATGCGGCAGACCATCATTGTAATGAGCCGTCACATAGAGTTTAATCAAAAAAATGAAATCTTTAAACATTACCAGCAATTAGACACGCATTTTTACAAAACACATAGCACCGGAGATCTGATGAACCGTATTTCTGAAGATGTAAGCAGGGTGCGTATGTACACCGGCCCGGCCATCATGTATTTTATTAACCTGGCTGCTGTGCTCGGCTTCAGCATATTTTTTATGTTACGTTCTGATGTAAAATTAACCATCGTTGCATTGTGCCCCTTACCCATTCTTGCCATCACTATTTATTTTGTAAATACCATCATCAACCGTAAGAGTGAGCGCATACAGGCACTGCTGAGTAATCTTACGAGCAATGCACAAGAGTCTTATTCCGGCATCCGGGTAATCAAATCTTTTGTGCAGGAAAAATCAATGCTGCGTTTTTTTAACAACAACAGCGAAGCATATAAAACCAATGCACTGAGCCTGGCAAAAACAGAAGCCATCTATTTTCCCAGCATGGCCCTGCTCATCGGCCTTAGTACGCTTACCACCATCATGGTGGGTGGCCTGGATGTAGCCAACAATGTGCCGGGGGCATCGGTAGGAAAGATAGCAGAGTTTGTATTGTACATTCAAATGCTCACTTTCCCGGTGAGTGCCATTGGCTGGACGGCTAGTATGACGCAACGTGCAGTAGCCTCGCAGCGGCGGATCAACGAGTTTTTACAAACAGTACCAACCATCAAAGACAGCCCCGATGCTGTTTCTCATACGCTTAAAGGAAATGTTCATTTTAAAAATGTAAACTTTATATATCCCCACACCGGCATCCATGCTACTAAGAATTTTTCATTGGAAATTAAACAGGGCGAAAAGATAGCTATTGTAGGAAAAACAGGATCGGGCAAAACCACCATTGCTCAATTGTTGCTTCGCATGTATGATATTGATAATGGCAGCATCCAATTTGATACAAGCGATATAAAAAATATTCCAATACAAAACCTGAGGGCACAATTAAGTTATGTACCGCAGGATGTTTTTTTGTTCAGCGATACAGTAAAAAATAATATAAAATTTGGCAGGGCCGATGCTACAGATGAAGATGTAA
Source organism: Chitinophagales bacterium (assembly GCA_038241275.1). Taxonomy (GTDB): domain Bacteria; phylum Bacteroidota; class Bacteroidia; order Chitinophagales; family Chitinophagaceae; genus Ferruginibacter. The sequence continues at coordinate 59,710 of JBBRFX010000001.1, read as the reverse complement.
ATAAAGCTGCAAAACAAGCAGGTATTTATGAAGAAATCATGCATTTTGCACATGGCATGGAAACCGTGGTAGGAGAGAGAGGTGTAACACTGAGTGGTGGACAAAAACAAAGGATATCCATAGCAAGGGCCATGATAAAGGAACCTAATATTGTAATTTTTGATGATTGCCTGAGTGCTGTAGATGCCCGTACAGAAAAAAAAATATTATCGAACCTTTACGAATACCTGCAAAATAAGACTGCCATTATTATTACACATCGAATTTTTTCATTGTTTAATTTCGACAGGATTATTGTACTGGAAGATGGGGGTATTGCCGAACAGGGAACGCATGCTCAATTATTACAACAAAAAGGTATATATGCAGCAATGTATGAGAAACAGCAACAAAACGATAACCCTGATGCAGAAGTAGTTTTGGGGTTGTCTTAAAAAGGTATTTCATAAATTTTGCCATATCAAAAACAACTTTATCTTTGTCTCAATCTAAAGAAATCATTTAATCAATTAAAAAAACTAAAGTGGCGTACGAAAACAACGACAAAAAAATGGAAAGCGTTTATAGCAAACGCATTAAAGCAGGGAAACGCAGAACTTACTTTTTTGATGTAAGAGAAACCCGTGGCAACGATTTTTATCTAACCATCACTGAAAGTCGCAAACGTTTTGACTCTGATGGTTATGACCGTCATAAAATCTTTTTGTATAAAGAAGATTTTAATAAGTTTATCAAAGGATTGATTGAAGCAGTGGATTATGTGAAAACAGACTTAATGCCTGATTTTGATTTTGATGCTTTTAACCACGATACTCCATATGAAGGAGATGAAAATAATGGCGCAGTTGCTGACCAGGATTCTGCAATCATTAGCGAACCCGTAACAGAAGCAATGGAAAAAGCTGCGGCTTCTGATGAGGCTGAGGTAGAAATAAAAGCTCCCGTTGAAGAAGTAGAAGATATCAAGCCATTGGATAATGGAAGTACAGAAGAAGTGGACAAATGGTAATTTTAAATTGACAAGAATATAAAAAAATCCTCTCGTTTTGAGAGGATTTTTTTATATCTACTGAGTTAAAATCTGCAACTAATCTTCTTCCTTCATAAATGGATTAGGAATAGAAGCAGGCAGTACCCATAGTTTTAAAGTAGGTATAATACATATAACTGACATGTCTGGCCTGTAGCAGGGAATATTAACTGCAGGGGTAATTTTTGTGCTATTGCCTGTTACCGGATTTAACAGGTATTGTTGAGATGTTAACGGGCTTGAAAAATTGCCTTTATAACCTTGCAAGCCTTTAGGTAAAGGATACGTAGATTGTGAATAGGCAACTATCGCAATACAAAAGAACAGGATGGTAATAAGAAACCCTTTCATAATTTATCATTTTTGTGTTAGCATATAAAGTATTTGAAAAGCATCTGTTTATTTATCTTATTTTCTTAAAGCTGTTGATCAATCCATTTGTAGACGAATCATGTGAGTCAATCGCTGCATCACCTGATAATTTTGGTAAAATTTTATTGGCCAGTACCTTTCCAAGTTCTACTCCCCATTGATCGAAACTGAAGATATTCCAGATAACTCCCTGAACAAAAATTTTGTGTTCGTAAAGGGCAATTATTTGTCCCAGGGTGTAAGGAGTTATTTTCTTTATTAAAAATGAATTGGTTGGCCGGTTACCCTCAAATACCCTGAAAGGATTTTCATGATCAGTGCCCATCATCAAAGCTTCTGTTTGTGCAAAAAAGTTGCTGATTAATATGGAGTGATGATCTCCAATAGGATTGTGCGACCGGGCAGGCACAATAAAATCGCAGGGAATCATAGAAGTGCCCTGGTGAATTAATTGGTAAAATGCATGCTGGCCATTGGTGCCGGGTTCTCCCCAAATAACCGGCCCTGTTTCGTAACTTACTTTTTCACCATTTCTGTCTACATATTTACCATTACTTTCCATATTACCCTGTTGAAAATAGGCAGCAAAACGATGCATGTATTGATCATAAGGTAAAATGGCTTCAGAGCCGGCTTTAAAGAAATTACGGTACCAAATGCCTATCATGGCCATTAGTACAGGAATATTTTTATCAAAAGAAGTTTCACGAAAATGGATATCAGCCGAAAAAGCACCTTTTAGTAATTGTTCAAAGTTTTGGTAGCCTACGGTGGCTGCAATAGATAATCCAATAGCACTCCATAAGCTATAACGGCCGCCAACCCAATCCCAAAAAACAAACATATTGGCTGCATCTATTCCAAATTTCTCTACGTCTGTTTTGTTTGTACTCAATGCCACAAAATGTTTGGCAATGTCGGTTTCTGATCCGCCATTTTGCAAAAACCATTCTCTTGCTGTATGGGCATTGGTCATTGTTTCCTGGGTAGTAAATGTTTTGCTGGCAATAAAAAACAGGGTTTCGTCTGCCGATACTTTTTTAAGGGTTTCTACAATGTGTGTACCATCTATATTGCTCACAAAATAGGGCTGAATGCCCTCCACCCAATAAGGTTTCAGCGCTTCGGTTACCATTACCGGCCCCAGATCGCTGCCGCCAATGCCTATGTTTACCAGGTATTTTATTTTCTTACCACTATATCCTTTCCACTCTCCACTATGCAACCTGTTGCAAAAGTTTTTCATTTGCTCCTGCACCGCCTTCACATCCGGCATTAGGTCTTTGCCATCCATCATTACGGCATTGCCAGAAAAATTACGCAGGGCGGTGTGTAATACCGCTCTGTCTTCGGTGCCATTTATTTTTTCACCGGTAAACATGGCTTCGATAGCTGCTTTCAGTTGGCACTCTTCGGCCAGCTCCAATAATACTTCTACCGTATTTTGAGTAATAATATTTTTAGAGTAATCAAATAAAATATCTTCCAGTTGCAAAGAAAAAGTAGAAAATCGCTCAGGATCATTATAAAATAAATCTTTCATTTTTACCTGGTCAAATAAATTGAAATGGGCTTGTAAGGCTTTCCAGGATTGGGTTTCGGTGGGGTTAATAGATGGAAACATATATCAGAAATTGAAAATTATAAAATTAATCATTGATAATCTCCGCAAGTTACTGCTCAATATTGAATGATCAACGAATGAATAAATGAATCCATTATTGATTTAATTAGTATTGCTGCTTACCTGCAAATTTTCAATTAAATTTTTACATGGCTTCTAAAACCTGTACCAGCTTTTTTACCATTTCCGGAGTAATATCAAGGTGCGTAACCATTCTCACCTGGGTAGAAGAAATAGGAATACAAAGAATATTTTCCCGCTTCAGTGATTCACAAAATTGTGCAGCAGTATAGGTATGGCCAATAATTTCAAACAGGATAATATTGGTTTCAACAGGTAAAATATGACCAACAAAATTTTTTCTTATTAATACATCCACAATTTGTTTGGCATGCCGGTGATCTGTTTCCAAAAGGTCAATATGATGCTCCAATGCATACAGCCCTGCTGCTGCCATATAACCAGCCTGCCTCATGCCTCCGCCAAAAACCTTTCTTACCCGTCGGGCTTTTTTTATATAATCATGTTTGCCCAGCAGCAGGCTGCCCACCGGTGCTCCCAATCCTTTGCTAAGGCAAACAGAAATACTATCAAATATTTCTCCATACTGTTGCGGCGTTTCCTGTTTTGCCACAAGTGCATTAAACAACCTTGCCCCGTCTAAATGTAGTTTGAGATTATTTTTAAGGCAAACCTCCTTAATACTTTGTATTTCAGTAAATTCATAACAACTTCCACCTCCTCTGTTTCCGGTGTTTTCCAGGCTCACCAGGGTGGTTTTGGCCTTATGTACATCATCAGGATTAATAGCTTCCTGTACTTGCTGTGCTGTTATTTGTCCCAGAATACCCTCCAGTGGTTTTACCTGGCAACCGCTATTAAAGGCTATTCCACCCCCTTCATAGATGTAAACATGACTCACTTTATCACATATTACTTCATCTCCGGGTTGGGTATGGCATTTAATGCCTATTTGGTTAGTCATCGTTCCACTGGGGCAGAACATGGCAGCTTCCATTCCAAACATGCCTGCTGTAGTTGCTTCAAGGGCATTTACTGAAGGGTCTTCTCCAAAAACATCATCTCCCACAGCAGCATTCATCATGGCAGCCAGCATTGGAGGAGTAGGTTTTGTAAAAGTATCTGAGCGTAAATCTATTATCATCAAACAAAAGTAAGGAATGGTGGCATATTCGGGGAATTTTAGTAAAATGTTGGCTGATAGTTTTATTTTATTTAATACATTACGGTTATAAGTAAATTATTTGGATAATTTATACACTTCTTATTCTTTTTTTTTGCAATCGTTATGAAATGCAAAAAAAGGGTAGTACTTTCGCACACAAAATTTTTTTGGATTATTAGCATAAATTACCATTTTGCAACGTTATCCCAACAAAATATGTCTATCAAGTGTTTATATTCAGTAACCAATAATATACAATGAGGCAACTTAAGATCGCAACGCAGATTACCAACCGTGACTCACAAGCGGTAGAAAAGTATCTGCAGGAAATTTCCAAAATTTCAATGATCACTCCCGAAGAGGAGACCATCCTGGCCCAAAAGATCAAAATGGGAGATCAGCGGGCTTTGGATAAATTGGTGCAGGCCAATCTTCGCTTTGTGGTATCTGTGGCTAAGCAGTACCAGCACCAGGGCCTTTCGCTTAGCGATTTAATTAACGAGGGTAACCTCGGCTTAATCAAAGCGGCACAACGCTTTGACGAAACAAAAGGTTTCAAATTTATTTCTTATGCTGTGTGGTGGATTCGCCAATCGATACTACAGGCACTGGCAGAGCAGGGCAGATTAGTCCGCTTGCCACAAAACAAAATTGGCACTTACAACAAAGCTAACAAAGCCTATATGGCATTTGAGCAGGAGCATGAGCGTGAGCCATCTACTGAAGAGTTAGCAGAATTACTGGAGATGAGTGAAACCGAGATCAACAACATTTTTCAAAGCAACACCCGTCATACTTCCCTTGATGCCCCTGTGCATGAAGCAGAAGATGTAGCCATGGGCGATTTATTGAAAGGTGGCGATGAAACCGATGAGGATGTAATGCATGATTCATTGAAAAATGAAATCCGCAGGGTTTTAAAATCTTTAAGCCCAAGGGAAGCAGAAATTGTAAATGCGTATTTTGGTTTGGATGGCGAAAATGGTGTAACCATTGAGCAAATTGGACAGAAGTACGATTTAACAAAAGAACGCATTCGCCAAATTAAAGAAAGAGCTATCAAGCGTTTACAAAAAGCCCGCTACAGTGGTGCATTAAAAGCATACTTGGGATAATTCTCTTATCCAGATTTTTAAGATCCTTCCGGTTAACCCGGAAGGATTTTTTTATACCCAAGTTTCAAAAAAATATGCGGCAAAAAAAATAGTTGAATTTATTAAACCCGGTATTGGCAGTGGCTTTTATTCTTTCATATAAAAATTCGGGTACAAGTATGCAGTTTTATATTATCTATAAAAGATAAAGGCGGCCATTGTGCTGTTTCATCATATAATGGAATTTGCCGAAACTATATTCCATTCAATTTGTTTTTATGTGTTAAGAATGGGTTTATTTTAAAAGCCCATCAGAAATCAAAGGGAAAACAAACTAAATTTGCATTATGAAAAAATGGATGCTGATGTTGAGCCTGTCGGCTTTATATTCCTGTGAGAAAGACATTAACTTTAATTTAAAAGAATCAGAACCGGTGCTTACGGTAGATGCACAGATTGAAAATGGCCGTGCTCCTGTAGTTGTACTCACTAAAAGTTTTTCGTATTATCAAAAAATTGATCCGCTATTATTAGCAGGTTCTTTTGTAAGAAATGCAGAAGTATACATGTCTAATGGAATTCGTACGCATCGCTTAAAGGAATATGCAGTGCCATTGGTACCAGGCATTTCAGCCTATTATTACAGTACAGATAGCAGCAACATGGCCACTGCATTTGAAGGCGAGTTGAATAAATCTTATACATTACGCATTGTGGCCGAAGGCAAAGAATACAATGCAGTAACAGACATACCGGCCCAGGTAAACTTCCCTGATTCACTATGGTTTAAGCGTGCTCCCCAAAATCCGGATACCAATAAAAGAGTTTTATATATGAGGGCTACAGATCCACCGGGTCGTGGTAATTTTGTTCGGTATTTTACCAAAAAGAACAGCGAACCATTTTGGCCGGGTGAAAATGTTTTTGACGATCAGGTGATAGATGGCAGCACTTATGAAATTCAATTGCCTCAAGGCATAAACAGGAACAATCCTCCTAAGGAAGACAGCAGTTTTTATAAAAGAGGAGATATCGTTACGCTTAAATTTTGTGCAATTAATAAAGCATCGTACAATTTTTGGAACACCTGGGAATTTGCTTATCAAAGTATAGGCAACCCTTTTGCACAACCCAATAAAGTTTTGGGCAATATCAGCAATGGGGCATTGGGGATATTTATTGGATACGGTGCAGGCTACAAAACACTTATTGCTCCCTAATACCTTAATCAATTAGTTTTATAGAATTAAAAAAAGATTTCAAAAAAATAAAAATGGAAAATAATATCAGCGAAAAAGTTAGTTGCCTAATTATTGGATCGGGCCCGGCAGGTTATACTGCAGCTATTTATGCCGCAAGGGCCAATATGAAACCGGTTATGTACCAGGGCATTCAACCCGGCGGACAATTAACCATCACTACAGAAGTAGAAAACTATCCCGGTTATCCCGAAGGCATTCAGGGACCGGAAATGATGGTGGATTTTGAGAAACAGGCTAAGCGTATGGGCACCGATGTCCGTTATGGTATGGCTACCAGGGTAGATTTTACCAAACATCCTTTGCAGGTAGAAATAGACGAAGAAAAATGGATTGAAGCTGATGCAGTAATTATCAGTACCGGAGCTTCTGCCAAATGGCTGGGTATCCCAAGCGAACAAAGGTTAAATGGATATGGCGTGAGTGCCTGCGCTGTGTGCGATGGCTTTTTCTTTAAAGGAAAAGACGTAGCCATAGTAGGAGCAGGAGACACTGCAGCAGAAGAGGCATTATACCTGTCTAAACTTTGTACTACGGTACACATGATTATTAGAAAAAGTGAAATGCGTGCCAGTAAAATTATGCAGGAAAGGGTTTTTAAAACCAGCAATATTATTGTACACTGGAACAGCGAGACTGATGAAGTACTGGGAGATAAAAAAGTAGAAGCCGTTAGGCTCTTCAACAATAAAACCAACGAAAAAACAGACATCCCTGTAAGTGCTTTTTTTGTAGCAATAGGCCACGAACCCAACAGTGGTATTTTTAAAAATTTTTTAGAAATGGATGAAACCGGTTATATCAAAACTATTCCCGGCACCTGCAAAACAAATGTAGAAGGCGTTTTTGCAAGCGGCGATGTGCAGGATAAAATTTACAGGCAGGCGGTAACTGCAGCAGGCAGCGGTTGTATGGCGGCATTGGATGCAGAAAGATATTTAGGAGAAAAAGGGTTGCATTAAATTGTAAGTGATGACCGATGAGTTATTTGCTTTTTTTAATTCAATATAGATTAATGAAACGAATATTGTGGTAAATGGATAATTGTGATTTCTTTTTCTTTTAATGTGATTAAATTGTATTGATTTTAAAATTGCCCCCGGGAAACAGGAAATTAATATCATTTCCAGACAGGAATTTACCTACCATTCAGGCAATTAATTCACCCTATTTTTAAATTAAAATAAATAGCTATTCTTGTTTACAATTCATTTACACAATTGCCGGTTTTATGCCCATCATGGATTACATAAGGAAGAAGCCATAGTGGGTGCTGGTTTTGAACTAAGCCTGAGTGCCAGCTTTGAAGAAGAGGGAATGATAACTTCTATGAAACAAACACTCAATTATGTGGATGTGCATGATATTGTAAAAAAGCATTTTGACCGGCCAAGGCAATTGTTGGAAACCCTTGCACAGGAAATAGTGGAAGATATTCATAAGCTTGACCCAAGAATAATTACGATTGAAATTCACCTTAAAAAATTAAATCCCCCCATCCAAAACTTTACAGGCAGTGTGGGCGTATCTTATACAAAACGATTTTAAACATGAAGTTATTTTTGACCATATTTATTTTTATTTTCTCTCTGTTCACTTCCTATGGCCAGGATGTAAATTCACTTGTAAAAGAAGCGGACCGGCTGGAAGATATTCCTAATGAGGTAGCATCATTGGAGAAATTTAAAGAAGCACTTAAAATAGATCCTACCCATATTCATGCCCTTGCTAAAAGTAGCGAATTGTGCAGCCGTATTGGCAGCAGAGACAGTAATGCAGGTGTGCGTGATGCCTGGTTTAAGGCAGCATTGGCTTATGCCAATAAAGCAATTTCAATAGCACCATTAAATGATCAGGCCAATGTTTCTATGGCAATGATTCTGGGAAAAGCGACACTTACAAAAAGCGGAAAAGAAAAATTGAAAAATGCCCGGCTGATAAAAAAGCACCTGGAAGTTGCGTTAAAAACTAATCCTAATAATTACCTGGCTTGGCATATTCTTGGGCGCTGGAATTACGAAATAGGAAATGTGAGTGCAATAGAAAGGGCGGGTGCAAAAATATTTTATGGTGGAGTGCCACATGGATCTATCAAAAATGCCATCATGTATTTTGAAAAATCGAGAACCCTGATGCCTGGTTTTATTTTAAATTATATTTCTCTGGCCAATGCCTACCATAAAGATGGCCAGGTAAACAAAGCTATTACAATTTTGCAAACGATACAATCTTTTACTGTGCATACAGAAGATGATGCAAAACACAAAGCAGATGCTTTAAAGATGATTAAGGAGTGGCAATAGATATCCTGCTCCAAAATCTGGTAACCATACATCTCTTCAACCCTTCGTCTTCCACTTTCCACTTTTTATATAGAAAAAAGACATCATAAAAATAGATGACCAGTAAATAAATTCATTGCTCCAGGCCATGGCCAGCGATACATAATTTATTTTCATAAAATACCAGGTGTAGATCAGGTATAAGGATATGGCCACAATTTCTATTCGTAAATTCACTTTTGTTTTGCCGGTACCTGTAACAGCATTCAGCCAGATATTGGCCATGCTCATCAACAACAAACCCATTGATACCATTCTTATCACCGGAACACCGGCAGCAACAAAAGCTTCGTTCTGCCCAAACAAACGGAAAAAATATACAGGGAAAACATTCATTAGTGCACACATTAAAATGCATAACCCCATACTCCAGTACATTATTCTTTTTACCAGGGCAACCACTTTATCTTCCCTTTGCTGTCCCATCAGGTTGCTTACCATAGAACTTGTGGTACTTGCAAAGGCCCAAACAAACACACCCGCAAGGCCAAATACATTACGCATTACATTACTGATGGCCTTAGCTTCTGTTCCCCGTCCTTCTATCAATAAAAAGAAAACCAGCCATGTAGTTACACTTAGCACATATTGAGTAACCAAAGGAACAGACACCCGCAAGATTTCTTTATTAAAAAAACGGTTAAATTTAAAATCTTCCAGTAACTGGTATTTATTTTTGAGGCCGGTAAAAATCAAAACCAATAAAACTACGGTCATACCGGTTGCTTCTGCCATAACTGAGGCAAGGGCGGCACCATTAAATCCCATTTGAGGGAATCCGGCTTTACCAAATATGAGCAGGTAATCAAATATAATATTTACAGCAGCTTCAAATATGAAACCAATCATTAGCCACTTGCTATTAAGAGATGCCACCAAAAATGCACTGCCCATTTGAAAGAGGAATAAAAACGGAAGCCCCAAAATGCGGATTTTTAAAAAACTCATTTCCTGCGGATACGATGCAGGATCTGCCACCTGCCGCATGATGTATGATGCAATAAACCAGGTGAATAAAATACAGAATGCAGCAAATTGCAAACCTATGCGAATACCCTGGGAGAGGATTATTCTAAAATTTTCATGGTTGCCACTACCAGCATTCCTGGAAAAAACAGTTTGTAATGCATTGTTTAATCCATTACCAGCCACAGCAAATATGAGGTAAAAAACTCCGGTAATACCAGCATTACCCAATGCCTCGGTACTCAACTGCCCCAGGAAAATGCTGTTGGTAAGCATATTGATCTGGGGAATTAATATAGACAATGTAATAGGCAGGGCGATAGAAAGAATCTGCCGGTTATTTATATCTACCTTTAAATTTGTAATTGAAGAACCACTTTCCATAAAGCCGCAAATTTATCTTATTTTGCCAGCCTAAATAATTTATTTGAAAACTGCATTTAAAATATTGCCCGAAACAGAAGCGGAAACCTCCCTTCACTTAATGATAGAAATAGGATGGGAGAATATTTCATTCGTTTATTACTCTAAAAATCCTTTTAAAGTGCAGGGGCTTTCTATTTATTCTTTTGAAAAGAATATCACTGCCATTGAACTGGCCGAAGAACTCACTGCATTTTTTGGAGAAGAAATACTGCCTGCTTATTCAGATTGTTATATCTGCTACAGTTTTAAGCAAGCAACCTTAATACCTGCCACATATTATAAAGAAAATATGCTGACCGAAATTCTGGATTGTTTATATGGAAAAAATAACCTGGCTTCATATTATACAGAGGCAGTAATTGGTATGGATGCAATTGTTGCCTATAGAGTTGATAACCGAATTGAAGCAGCATTAAAACAAACATTCAGTACTGCAGAAATGCATCACTCTCTTTCGCTGCAATTACCATTCTTGCATACAAAAACCGATACTGTTTATTGTATCGTTTATCAAAGCAGTATAAAAGTGATATTATTTAAAAAGAAAACTTTACAAATAGCGCAATATTTTGAATATACCACCCCGGCTGATGTGGCTTATGTACTGCTAAATGTATGTACTCAACAGCAGGTTTCTACACAGGAGTACACCCTGATGTTAAGTGGATTTATTGATAAAAAATCTAACCTGTACGATGAACTGTACCGTTATTTTTTAAATATAAAACTGGACGATGAAAACGATGAAGCATTGGTATCACAGGCCATCAGTCAGTACCCGGCGCATTTTTTTAGTCATTTAATTTTATTGGCAAAATGCGTATCATAAGCGGCATACATGGCGGAAGAAAAATTTCGCCCCCTGGCAATATGCCTCATACAAGGCCCACAACTGATATTGCAAGGGAAGGTTTGTTTAATATAATTCAAAACAACCTGGACATTGAAGCATTAAAAACGCTGGACCTTTTTGGCGGCACCGGTTGCATCAGTTACGAATTGGCCAGCAGGGGATGCACAGATTTAACCATTGTGGAAAAAGATCCTGTGATGTATGAGTTTATAAAAAAAACAGCCGGGGCTCTGCAATTTGAAAATATTAAAGTAATTAAATCAGACGTTTTTAAATTCATTGAAAGCTGTAACCAGCAGTACGATTTTATTTTTGCAGGACCACCTTATGCACTTGCCAATATTGATGATTTGCCATTCAGGGTATTTGAAAAAAAATTACTAAGGCCAGATGGTTGGTTTGTACTGGAGCACACACCCCGAAACGATTATAAAAAAACAGTCCATTTTCGCTCCGAGCGTAACTACGGCACTACCATTTTTTCTATTTTTAAACAGGAGATTTAATAATAGCTATATGAAAAAAGAAGAGCTGAGAAAAATATACAAACAAAAAAGGTCAGCGCTTAGCGCTGAACAAAAAATGAAATTAGAAGATTTGATACTAATCCAGTTTCAACAACTGGACATAGAGATTCCTTCATTGATAATGACTTATGCTCCATCCATAAAATTTAATGAGTTTGATCCGCAATTAATTACAGATTATTGTTACTTTAAAAATCCCGACCAGGTTTTATTTTACCCGGTTGTGCATCCGGTTTCTATTGATATGCAAAGCGTAATTGTAAATGATGAAACAATATTTGAAACCAATAAATTTGGCATACCGGAACCGGTAAATGCAACGCCTATGTTTCCGGAAGAGATAGACCTTATCATTGTTCCACTGCTGGCCTACAATGTAAAGGGACACAGGGTAGGTTATGGCAAAGGTTATTATGACCGTTTTTTAAAACAATGTAAAAATGACGTAGTAAAAATCGGGTTTAGTTTTTTTGAGCCCGAGGCTGTTATTGAAGATACCAACCGAAGAGATGTAAAGCTGGACTACTGTATCAGTCCGGAAAGAAGTTACAGTTTTTAATCACCTAAAATAATTTTTCTTGCTACTTAAAAGTTTCCGATATCTGCTCCTTCCTGTTTCCTTTTTGTATGGTATCATTATTTGGATACGCAACTGGATGTTTGATAAAAATATTTTAAAATCAGCCACTTTTAATTTTCCGGTTATTTGTGTTGGCAATCTTGCGGTGGGTGGTACCGGCAAAACACCTATGACAGAATTGATGGTGGAGTTTTTACAACATCAATATAAAACAGCTACACTTAGCAGGGGTTATAAAAGAATGACCAAAGGTTTTGCCATTGCCGGAGATGAAAGCACAGCGATTGATATTGGGGATGAACCAATGCAGTTTCACCAGAAATTTCCAAATATTACCGTAGCAGTAGGAGAGGAAAGGTTAGATGCCATCCCACAACTACTGCATCAAAAACCGGCCACCCAGGTGATTTTGCTGGATGATGCCTTTCAACACCGAACCGTAAATGCAGGTTTAAATATTGTATTGACAGAATATAAAAATTTATATACCAGGGATTTTATGCTACCTGCAGGCGACCTGCGGGATGTAAAAACCAGCATGAAAAGAGCTCATATTATTGTAGTTAGCAAATGCAAAGCTGATATTACTGAGGATGAAAAAAAATCGATCATCAATGAAATAAATCCGCTCCGGCATCAGCAGGTATTTTTTACAGAAATTATTTACAGTTATCCCTACCATCTTTTTAATAACGGAACTACAGATTTAAATGAATCAACCGATGTATTGTTGTTATGTGGTATTGCCAATCCAAAACCATTGAAAGATTTTTTAAACAGTTATGTTCACTCTTATGATATGTTGCGGTATCCGGATCATCATATTTTTTCTTCAGATGACCTGGCAGATATTATCAAACAGTTTGGCAAAATAATTTCTTCCAATAAACTCATCATCACTACCGAAAAAGATGCAGTAAGGCTTCAGAAGTTCGAAAAGGAATTATCCGGTTACCCGATATATGCATTACCCATCAGACACCATTTTCTTTTTGGAGAAGAAGATATTTTCAGGCAGGCGGTTATCTCATTTATCCAATCGTTTAACAAAAAAATTCCTGATTAGTAAAAAAGTTTAACCGTTAAAGATAAATTGCTGCCATTTATCAAAATCTATGAAATCATTCGTAGAATAGTCGCATATTGCATTTTTAAATGCATAAAAAAGTGCAAAATAAACCCATTCAATGAAATATTTTTTCTTATTCTTTACCAGCTTACTGCTTTCTTTTGTATCCTTTGCCCAAAAACAGGTAAAAATCAGGGGTACCATCAAAACCAGTGAAGGAAAAACACTTTCAGGCGCATCGGTGATCTTATCTTATCCAGGTAAAAAAGATACTTTAAAAACAGCGTCTAACGAAAAGGGTGGTTTTAGTTTTTCAAATATAAATGCAGGAAAGGTTACAATTGCCATCACGTATATTGGCTATAAAAAATTCATTAACGAATACGATTATACCAATGAAACGGGTGAACAGATAATTTGGGATATTGCAATGAGCCCCGGTGATTATACGCTTGAAACTGTAACGGTAGAAGCTGCTAAAATTCTGATAAAAGAAGATACGGTTTCCTATAAAATTGACAGTACCATGTATCGTAAAAATGATAACGTGGAGGAAGTGCTTAAAAGATTACCGGGTATTGAAGTAGATAAAGCGGGCAAAGTAACTGCACAAGGAAAGGAAGTAACCAGGGTAAAAGTAAATGGTAAAGATTTTTTTGGCGGTGATGTAACCACAGCCACCAGGGAAATAAATGCTGATATGGTAGACAGGATACAGGTGATTGATGATTATGGAGATCAAAGCGCCTTTACCGGTGTTAGAGATGGCGATGCAAGCAAAACGCTGAACATTCAATTAAAAAAAGATAAGAATAAAGGATATTTTGGAAATGTAACTGCAGGTGCGGGCACAGATGAACGTTATCTCGGTGGCGTATCACTCAATATTTTTAATAATGACCAACAGGTTTCCATCATTGGTAATATTAATAATACCAATGCCAACACTTTTAATTTTGGAAGTGGCGGAAGTGCCATGGCAAGTATGATGGGTGGCATGGCACGCAGCATGGGTATTGGTAGAGGAGGAGCAGGAGCAGGCGCTGCATTTGGAAATTTTGGAAACAGCGATGGGATCAATGTAAATAAATCTCTGGGCATCAACTTTAAAGATGAATGGGGGCCAAAAGTATCTGCATATGGCAGTTATAGCTTTTCTGATAAGCGCAGTACGGTTTTTCAAAACATCAGCCAGGAAAATATTTTTCAGAATAAAACTATAAAAAATACCCAAAACGTAAATAATTACAGTGTAAATACCAACAATCGTTTTTCCTTTAACATAGAATATAAGATTGATTCTTTTAACTACTTAAAATTTACACCTGGTATAAGTTACAGGCAATCCAGCGGAGAAAACCTTTCAGATTTTTTATTTCTTGACCCCAATGGAAATAAAAGTAATGAAGGAACCACCGCCAGCCTGAGCGATTCCAAGGCACCCAATATTAATGGAAATATTTTATTCAATCACCGCTTTAAAAAAAGAGGCAGAACACTTTCTCTTAACCTTAATGCAGGAACAAGCAGTAATGAATCTGACGAGGATTATGAAAATTTAAGCACCATTTACAGGCCAACAGGAACCATTACAGATTCATTGTATCAAAAAATTCTGCAGGATAATACAACGGATAATACCGGGTTAAGGGCGTCTTATATAGAGCCGCTGAATAAAAAACAAAGTCTTGAATTTAACTATGCTTACAACAGGCAGGTCACCGGCAATGACCGGGAAAACTATACAGTTAACCCTTATACAGGCGAACAAAAATTTGACGAAAGCCTGAGTAATATTTTTGACAACACCTATATCACCAACAGGTTTGGGGTAAACTTTAGAACCAACCAGAAAAAATACAATTACTCTTTAGGCCTTGCCATTCAGCCAGCAAGTATTCAAACCAATTCTGTTACGGGCAAGTACCAGAGCAAACAAAATATTGTAAACTATTTTCCGGTGATCAGGTATGCTTATAATTTTTCACGCAGCCGGTCTTTAAGTTTCAATTATAATGGATCAACCAATCAACCTTCATTTTCGCAATTGCAGCCAGTAACAGATTCATCCAACCGCCAGTTTATAGTTGTGGGCAACCCTGATTTGAGGCCTGAGTTTACCAATACACTCAGCATGAGGTACAACAATTTTGATTTTATAAGTGGCAATGTATTTTTTGGAAATCTTACTGCATCTTTTACAAATGATAAAATAGTAAACAATGTTTTTGATAAAGGATTTGGCACCCAGGAAACAAGGTATTTAAATGCCAATGGTTTTTTTACAGTATCAGGATTTTATAACATCTCTAAGCCAATCCAAAACAGGAAATTTGTATTTAACCTTGGTGGTAATCTTAGCTATTTTAACAACGTATCTTTTGTAAATGATGAGAAAAACAAAGGTAAAAACTGGTTATTGGGTCAACGTTTTTCCATGGACTACAAACTTAAAAAATGGCTGGAATCTAATATTGCTTTTAATTTTAGTTTAAATAACAGTGAATACAGTTTGCAAAAACAATTGAATGCTACTACCAGGGTCTATACCATCTCCCATAATTCCAGGATTTTTTTACCAAAGGATATTATATTCAGTTATGATATAGATAAAATGATCAACAATGGATTTGGAAGCAATGTAAGTACCAATCCATTGATCATAAATGCCAATTTGGAAAAACAATTCTTTGCAAAGAAAAATCTTTCGGTAAAGTTGCAGGCATTGGATATGCTGAATGAAAATACCAATATCAGCAGGAATGTTACTGCATCAGGCTTTACAGATACACGTACCAACAGGCTGGGCAGGTACTATATGCTAAGCTTCATCTTCAGGCTTAATAAATTTCAGGGGCAGGCACCAGTGGGCAGAGGTATGGGAGCACCGCCACCGCCGCCCATGCATTAATTCCGGATTTTTATAAATAAGTTTTCAACTTTAAGCAGGCAAATCTGTTTTACATTTACAAAGTAAAAAATACAGATGGCTTATAAATCAATGGAGGAATGCCTGCTCGATCTTGAAAGGACAGGGCAACTGGTAAGAATAAAAGAAGAAATAGATCCACACCTGCAGATGGCCGCTGTTCATTTACGGGTGTTTGAAGCCGGTGGCCCGGCACTTTTATTTGAAAATGTAAAGGGCAGCCAATACCGTGCAGCTTCCAACATATTTGGTACGCTAAACAGAAGCCGGTTTATTTTCAGGGATACCCTTACACTCGTTCAGCAATTAATAGACCTTAAGAGTAATCCAATAGAAGGACTCAAACACCCCATAAATAATTTAAAGGCAGGCCTGGCTGCATTGAAAGCATTGCCCCTCAAAAATCCGATATCAAAGCCGGTACTGCACAGCAAAATAAAAATAGAAGATATTCCGCTTATTCAGCATTGGCCTATGGATGGAGGTGCTTTTGTAACATTACCACAAGTGTATAGTGAAGATGCAGACAAACCGGGTATTATGAATGCCAACCTTGGTATGTACCGTATTCAGCTAAACGGTAACGAATACACGCTTAACCAGGAAATAGGTTTGCATTACCAGTTGCACCGGGGTATTGGTGTGCATCAAACCAAGGCCAACAAAAAAGGTTTACCACTTAAAGTAAGCATTTTTGTGGGAGGTCCGCCATCACATTCTGTGAGTGCAGTTATGCCTTTGCCGGAAGGTATCAGTGAAATGACTTTTGCGGGAGTGCTGGGTGGAAGAAGGTTTCGTTATGTATATGAAGATGGTTATTGCATAAGCACCGATGCAGATTTTGTGATTACAGGTGAAGTGTATCCCGGCCAAAATAAACCTGAAGGCCCCTTTGGCGACCATCTGGGTTACTACAGTTTGAAACATGATTTTCCTTTAATGAAAGTGCATAAAGTGTATGCAAAACAAAATGCCATCTGGCCCTTTACCGTTGTGGGCAGGCCGCCACAGGAAGATACCAGCTTTGGACAATTGATTCATGAAATTACCGGCAATGCTGTGAAACAGGAAATACCGGGCTTACAGGAAGTACATGCTGTAGATGCTGCCGGCGTGCACCCCTTACTGTTAGCCATCGGAAGCGAACGATATACACCGTACACGCCAACCAAACAGCCTGCAGAAATATTGACCATTGCCAATCATATATTGGGTACGGGACAACTGAGCCTGGCCAAATTTTTATTTATTACTGCCGATGATACCAATAAACTGAGCTGTCAGAATATCGGAGATTATTTTCAATATATCCTGCAGAGGATAAATCTTTTGAGAGATATTCATTTTTATACCAATACCAGTATTGATACACTTGATTATTCCGGTACAGGATTAAATACAGGCAGCAAAGTGGTATTGGCTGCTTATGGGGCAATCATCCGGCAACCGGGGACTGAAATACCACAGACATTTAAAGATTTATCACAATTTGTGAATCCTCAGTTGGTCATACCCGGCATATTGGTACTTCAAACTGCTGCATTTAAAAATTATGAAACTGCCCACAATGAAATGAATATGCTGGATGAACAGTTGAAGGAACAACTGCCGGCTTTACAAAATTTCCCTTTTATAATTATAGCAGATGATGCAGGGTTTGTTGCTGAAAATCTACATAATTTTCTTTGGGTTACGTTTACCAGGTGCAATCCATCACATGATATTTATGGTATTGATGCTTTTACAACCAACAAACACTGGGGCTGCAACGGGCCGTTGGTAATAGATGCAAGAATTAAACCCCATCATGCACCACCGGTGGAAAAAGATGCAGCAGTTGAAAAAAGTATTGATAAATTGTTTGACAAGGGCGGAAGTTTATATGGCGTAATAAAATAAAATTCCGAATATTTTTGTGTAGCAGTTTATAAAAAAAAAACACTATTTTGTTTGCTCAAACGACTCTAATGAAAGCTACTTTTTTATTCCCCTTACTTTTTTTATTTCAATGTTGCCGCTCGCAGCCAGAGGTTAAAATTGCTACCAGTGCTACCAACAATACTTTGTTATGGGAAATATCGGGCAAAGACCTTAAAAAGCCCAGTTATCTTTTTGGTACATTTCATATGATGTGCAAAGAAGATATTAAATTTAGCAACAACCTGCTGGCCGCATTAAAAAACAGTGAAGAGGTTTATTTTGAAATGGACCTTGATGATGTGAGCAATACCTTAGGTGCCCTGTTTTTTATGAATATGAAAGATGGTAAAACTTTAAAAGATCTTTATACCGAAGCAGAATATTTAAAACTGCAAACTTTTTTTAAAGACACTTTAAATATATCCCTTGCCAGCCTGCAAAAAATGAAACCCTCTTTTTTAGAAGCCTTTATGTATCCTAAAATGATGCCATGCAAAAATATGAGTGGAGTAGAGCAGGAATTAATGAAACTAGCAGCCAAAGATAAAAAAGAGATCAAAGGTTTTGAAACCATCGCTTTCCAGGCATCGGTATTTGACAGTATTCCTTACAGTACGCAGGCAAAAAGTCTTTTAACTTCAATAGACAGTATGGATAAATATAAAGTCTATTTCGATAGTATGTTGCACGTTTACCAATCTCAGCAAATAGACAAAATTGAATCTTTATTTAACAAAGAAGATTTTGGCCTTAAGGATGGCCTTGAAATATTATTAGACAAAAGAAATATCAACTGGGTAGAACAACTAAAAACAATATTGCCAAAGAAAAATATTTTTATGGCCGTGGGAGCAGGTCATTTAGTAGGTAAAAAAGGAGTGGTCGAATTACTAAAAAAGGAAGGGTATACTTTAAGGCCGTTGTTGAATAAATAATTATGTTTCTCGTTTCTCGTTGGTCGTTTCTCGTTACTCGTTTCTGGTTTCTCGTTTCTGGTTTCTCGTTTCTCGTTACTCGTTACTCGTTGCTCGTTGCTCGTTGCTCGTTTCTCGTTACTCGTTGCTCGTTTCTCGTTACTCGTTGCTCGTTGCTCGTTACTCGTTTTTCGTTACTCGTTACTCGTTACTCGTTGCTCGTTTTTCGTTTGATCTTTACTCATTTAAAGCCTTAACTACATTGACGTTTTTTCTATTGACAATTGACCATTGACAATTGACAATTGACCATTGACTATTCACCTTTTACTTTATCACCACCTCTTTAATCGTCTTCTCCCCAAGTGCATCATTCACTCTTTGCATGATGGTATCTCTTTGGTAGAGTAATTCATTTCTTAAAGGAGCTACGCAGGTGGTTATAAAAAGGGTAGTGCCAATGATCTGTATCTTATCAGTATATTTTGCCACCGTTTTTCCCATCATGGTTTCCCATACTTCCTCTATCTGGATAGCCTGGATATAAGTTTTGAACTTACTGTTTTTTAAAAACTGCTGCATGGCATCCTGTAAAGAAATTTCTCCCATTTAGTAAAGTTAGTTTTTATAATTCAATGATTTGACCGGCAACATTCAATTGTGCAAAAGCAACCTTTAGGCGTTCCTTATGTGTATCAGTAATAAATACCTGGCCCTGGTTTTCATTGCATACCCAATGCAGGAGGTTTTTCATCCTGCTTTCATCCAGTTTTTCAAAAACATCATCCAGCAGCAGCAAGGGGGCAAAGCCTTTGTTGGATTTAATAATTTCAAACTCTGCCAGTTTAACGGCAAAAAGCAAACTCTTTCTTTGCCCCTGTGATGCGATGCTTTTAAATGGTTGTCCATTTAATTCAAATGATAAATCGTCTTTATGCGGGCCTGCATTGGTGCGCTGCAGGTAACCATCTCTTTCCCTGTTTTTAGTGAGCAGCTCCTCAAAACTATTTTGCAGCAATTTACTTTCGTAAACTATCCTTACAATTTCATCATTTTCTGCAATCTGCTTATAAAAATCTTGTACCAGCGGAACAAGTTCTAAAGTAAATTGTTTTCTTTTTTCAAAAACATAATTACCCGGGCCCGTAAGCTGCAGGTCCAATATCTGCAGGAGCGCTTCGTCCGTAGACCCTTTTTCAGCAAATTGTTTTAACAGGCTGTTGCGTTGCAACAACACTTTATTATAAATCATCAGTTGTTGCAGGTAGTTGGCATCCAACTGGCATAAAATTGTATCTATCAATTTTCTTCTTCCCTCACTGCCTCCGGTAATGATTTCAATATCATCGGGCGCAATCATCACCGTAGGTAATAAACCAATATGTTTAGATAATTTCTCATAAGGTACTTCATTGAGAAAAAATTCTTTTTTTGCAGTACCCCTGTTAATGCAAACAACCTTTTGTGCACCTGCAGCATTCTCAAACAATGCTTCCAGCCGGAAACCCTCTTTACCAAAACTGATATTTAACTGGTCAGTACCCGTAAAATAGCTTTTGGTAAAGCAGCAATAATAAATAGCATCCAACAGGTTGGTTTTTCCTTTTCCGTTGAGCCCGCAAATACCTATCACCCTTGATGTGAAATCAAATGCATTAAAATCGTAATTCTTAAAAAGGGTGAGTGATATTTTTGAAAGTTGGAGCATGAGGATGCAAGTTAAAACCTTTAATGGTTTATGAGGTTCCAAAGGTTTAAAAGGTTGGAGAGATTGGGACAAATAAATAAGAGTTTGCTAATAAGTACCTGTACTTTACGTTTAACCGCTTAAACTTACTATTGCTAATGAACCTTTTAATCATTTTAAACCTTTTAAACCTTTGCAACTTTTTTCTACCATTCTCCCTTATATTTGCAACCTAAAATTTAAAAGTCATTGGCTACAAAATTTTCGAAAGAAACCTACCTGTATTGGTACGAATTAATGTTGTTATTGCGCCGTTTTGAAGAAAAAACAGGCCAGCTATACGGAATGCAAAAGATCCGTGGATTTTGTCACCTTTACATCGGTCAGGAGGCAATAGCTGCAGGATGTATGACTGCCACTAACCCCGACGATAAATTTATTACCGCTTACCGAGATCATGCATTGGGTATTGCCAAAGGCATATCTGCCAAATCATGTATGGCCGAATTGTATGGCAAAGCCACCGGTTGCAGTAAAGGAAAAGGTGGAAGTATGCACTTCTTTGGTTTAAAAGAAAACTTTTTTGGCGGCCACGGTATTGTGGGAGCACAAATAGGAACAGGTGCAGGATTGGCTTTTGCAGAAAGATACAATGGTACCAAAAATGTGGTGCTTTGTTTTTTTGGCGATGGTGCTGCAAGGCAGGGTATGCTGCATGAAACATTCAACATGGCCATGCTGTGGGATTTGCCGGTGGTTTTTATTTGTGAAAATAATCATTATGCCATGGGTACTTCTGTATCACGTACCAGTAAAACGCTGGACATTTATAAACTGGCCGACGCTTATGAAATGCCGAGTGACAGTGTAGATGGAATGAGCCCGGAAGATGTGCACAATGCAGTTTTAAGATCGGTGAACAGGGCAAGGGAAAAAGGCGGACCAACATTACTTGAAATTAAAACCTACCGGTACAAAGGACATAGTATGAGTGATCCTCAAAAATACCGTACTAAAGAAGAACTGGAAGAATACAAAGAAAAAGATCCGATAGAACATGTTCTTAAGGTATTAAAAACGGATTTCGCAGTTTCGGATGCAGATATAGAAATTATTGTGGAAAGAGTGAAGGCAGAAGTAGAAGAATCTGTACAATTTGCAGAAGAAAGCCCATGGCCATCTGATGACGAATTGCTGAAAGATGTGTATGTACAAAAAGATTATCCTTTTATAATGGACTAATCTTATAATGTAAAGACAAAAACTAACAATAATAAACCAATCAATACAGTCATCAACCAACAAATATGTCAGAGAAGAAAGTAATAGAAGTAATTGAAACAAAAAGCGAACCTGTAGAAGCTTTTGACAGAGTAAAAGGATTCTGGGAAAAATTCAGCAGACCAATTATCTATGTTGGTTCTGCCATCATCCTGTTGATTGCAGGTTGGTTTGCCTACAATGAATTGGTAGTAGCCCCCAATGAACAAAAAGCAAGTGAATTAATATTTCCTGCAGAAAATCTGTTTGCTAAAATGGCATCTGGTGGATTTAACAAAGATTCTGTAAACATTGCATTAAACGGTGGCGAACTGGAAGGTAAAAAAGTGACCGGTCTTTTAAAAGTTATCAACCAGTATGGCAGTACAGATGCCGGCAATCGTGCAAAATATATGGTAGGTGCCAGTTATCTTCACATAGGAGAGTTTGAAAAAGCTATTAAATACCTGGGCGATTTTGATGGCAACGGCGCTTCGCAGATACAAAGCAAAGCGTATATTCTTTTAGGTCATGCGTATGCAGAACAGAAAAAAACTTCTGAAGCATTGAGCAATTATAAAAAAGCTGCCAGCGTAAATGATAAAGATGAATTTTTTGCAGCAGATGCTTTATTAATAGCTGCAGCTTATGCAGAATCAACTGGCAACAGTAAAGAAGCTATCAGCCTTTATGAACAAGTAAAAACAAAATACCCGTCTAATGTTGCTGTTCAAAACGGCGAAATAGATAAAAATCTTGCAAGGTTGGGAGAGATTAAATAATAGACACAAAACAGTTTTAATTTGTATGGCAAAAAGTTCACCACAAGTATTTGATACAGCAGGCATCCGGTTAAAAAAGGATGCCTGTGTTGTAATTGTGCGTACCGAATGGAACGCAACTGTTGTAGATAAACTGGAAGAAGGTTGTATTAAAATATTAAAGCAAAATAATATAGCCATTAAGCAGATTACGGTACCCGGTGCATTTGAAATACCATTTGCCATAAAAGATTACTGGGAAAAAACAAAATACAACGATTGTAAGCCTGATGCTTTTATTGCATTGGGCTGTGTGATAAAAGGCGATACTCCTCATTTTAAATATGTGTGCAATGCAGTCACAGATGGCGTTTTGCAACTCAATCTTCAACTGCCAATTCCAACCATCTTTGGCGTACTAACCGTAAATAATCAAGAACAGGCAGACGAAAGAACCGGGGGAAAACATGGTCAAAAAGGAGAAGAAGCTGCCGCTGTTGCACTCAAAATGATAGCATTGTCTCAATCTTTTTTAACACATCCTGCAAACTAAAAGGCGCTTTTAAAAAACTCGTTTTGTTGGAAGCGAAATTATTTTTATAGCTCTACATTATAATTCTTCATTCATGAAAGTTCAGTTATTTATACCCTGTTTTGTAGATCAGCTTTACCCGGCTACTGCTTTTAATATGGTAAAAGTGTTGGAAAAGGCGGGCTGCGATGTGCAATACAATGCCAATCAAACCTGCTGCGGACAAC
Organism: Chitinophagales bacterium; assembly: GCA_038241275.1. Taxonomy (GTDB): domain Bacteria; phylum Bacteroidota; class Bacteroidia; order Chitinophagales; family Chitinophagaceae; genus Ferruginibacter. The sequence continues at coordinate 36,152 of JBBRFX010000001.1, read as the reverse complement.
CGGCATTTAATGCAGGTTTTACCAAAGAATGCAAAGTGGTAGCTTCTAAATATTTAAAAGATTTTGAGGGTACGGATTATATTGTATCTCCCAGCGCAAGCTGCACCGGTTTTGTAAGAAACTATCTTCCCCAATTATTTGATAACACCGCATCTCATAACCAGGTAAAGGATTTGGGCAATAGAAGTTTTGAATTTACCGAGTTCTTAATGGATGTATTAAAAATTGAAAATTTTAATGCAGCTCTAAACATAAAAGCTACTTACCACGATAGCTGTGCAGCACTCAGGGAATGTAAAATTAAAAAAGGCCCCCGCCGCTTATTGAGCCATGTAAAGGGACTTGAATTAATAGAAATGAACGACAATGAAACCTGTTGCGGATTTGGTGGAACATTCTCGGTAAAGTTTGACGCCATATCAACTGCCATGGCCGATCAAAAACTAACCAACGCAATGGCTACAGGTGCAACGCATATCATCTCTACCGATCTTAGCTGCCTGATGCAGTTGGATGGCGTAATTAAAAATAAAAATCTACCACTTCAAACCATTCATATTGCAGATGTTTTGGCAAGTGGCTGGGAGTAAGAAATTTTGCCTCACATCCAAAAGATAAAGAATTAATATCCATAAATAATTTAAAAACTGGATGCTCTACTTACGATGATTTGTTATCTTATAAATAATTTATAAAGCACCAAAAAAAGCTGCCGCAAAATTCCGGCAGCTTACTATAAAAATATGGATTGATTAAAAAGGAGAAGCCAGGTAGGGGAACGATGCTAAAAATGCTTTATCGTTCGCATTTACATTATCCTTTGTTAACTGCGGATTACTGCCACCACTTGGACCACCAAATAACAATAATAATTCTACATCAATTACATCATCTGCCAAATTCCTTCCGGTTAAAATATTGGTGCCGTCAAAAAAAGTTGTAGGCGCTGTAGTAGAAACATTTAATACATCCGTTGCCAATAATCCGGTTAATTGAGCGGCCGTTTGGGTAAGTGCATTGGTTGTATAGCCTGCATTTAATGCCAGTAACCTTGACTGAAATTTTGCCTGAAAAGCTGCACCCATAGCAGACGGTGTTATTAAATTAAAAGCGTCTTTATCTGCTGAGGCAACAAAAACGGTGTTAATAGCCGGTCTTGCCATTTGATCTGCCTGTTGGTAATAAACGGTAGCTGCGGGAGGATCATTTTTATCGCAGGAAGCTAAAAAGAAAGTACCACCTATTAATAACGCAGAGAATATTTTTACATGATTTGTTTTCATTATTATAATTTTAAAGAGTTAATTAAATTTTCTTTTTAGATTCTACCCAAACATTTGCTTTGTTTCCCGTTACGGTTCCCAATAAAATTTTTGGTAATTCTATTGCAATACTTAAAACATTAGTACCTGCAAATGCATCTGTTCCCGGTGTGTTAAATCCTGTTGCGGTTCCTGCAATAATTGCCTTGTAACGGTTAAGGTCAAAAAAGAAAGGATCATCTCTGGGACCTGCAAATACTTTAATGCCGTTAGTGCCTGTACCTACAACTGGCGTTGCTGCACCATAGGGTGTTACGACCACTTCAGCGGTTACATTTCCTTCCAGTTTACTTCTTGTACCTTTTTCAGAAGCAGCTACAGGGCCATACACTTTCATCTTATTACTACCTGCATCATAAATGCATTGCAGTAAAAGATCTTCTATGTTATCATTGTTTACATCAATGTTAAACTCAATCAAAGTGTTTGTATCAAATTTAGCCGCGGCTGTATTAGCCGGTGATAATAAACCCTGTGTATTGGCTACAAAAACAAGATTGTTTACATCTTGTCCACGAAATACATACAAATCGGTGATGTCTGTGGATTGTCCTGTTACAGCAGGTGCATCAATATGATCAGCTGCATACAGAATTCCGCCGGTAACAACTGCCATAGCAATAATGCCCGTGAATAATAGTTTTTTACGTTTCATTTTTTTATTTTTTTTTAAGTTAGAAAATGGTGCTTTATGATATAAAATAACCTGATATATTTCCACTTACGGTGAAAGGATGCAGTTAGATTTTTTAAACGAAAATAAATTTCCCTTTTTATTCACGTTATATTTGTACTTGTTTAAAAAATTTAGCTAATGGCATACTGGCTGGTAAAATCAGAACCCTTTAAATACAGTTGGGATCAATTTGTAAAAGACCAAATAACTTTCTGGGATGGCGTACGAAATTATGCTGCCCGCAATAATTTGAAAGCAATGCAAAAAGGTGATAAAGTGTTGTTCTATCACAGTAATGAAGGGGTTGAAATAGTAGGTATCGCCATAGTAGTAAAGGAATTTTACCAGGACCCTACCAGCATGGAGGAAGCTTGGGTTGTAGTAGATTTAAAACCGGTAAAGAAATTAAAAAAGCCAGTGACCCTGCAGGATGTAAAAAAAGATGCCCGGTTAGTCAGTATGGACCTGGTTCGACTGGGAAGGCTTTCTGTTCAAACCGTTAAAGCAGATGAGTGGAAAATAATAATGGAGCTGGCAGGTGAAAAAGTGTAAACTATTCTCCTGGTCTATTCGTATATACCTGCAAAACAACCAACATGAAACTATTATCTTCCATGCTTTTTTTGCTCATCTTTTTATTTTCATGTAGCAATAAAAAAGAACCTATTGTACAAACCACTTTTATAGATAGTATCATTCAACAATATCATTCATCATCATTGCTGGCAATGAATGCTGCCGACCTGCTCTTCTGGAAAAATAGAATGGATAGTTTGCCTGCCGGTTTTGTAAACGAACAAAAATATGCAGGGGCACTTATGAGTCGTTTTAGCTTGCAGGGCAATATCAGCGATTTAAAAACTGCCGATAGCATCATGCAGACTTTAAATAAAATGAGCTATGAAAAAGAGGCAGGTATCCTAAGATCCCTGGCATCATTGTCCATTCTTCAGCACCGGTTTAAGGATGCCAACAAGTATGTTCAAAAAGCGATGGAAGCGGGAAGCGAAAAATATGCATCATTGCAGTTACAATACGATGTTGCATTTGAGCTGGGGGATTATAACCTTGCAAAAAATACGCTCCCGCAATTAAAAAGCACGAACGAATATGGCTATTTCTTTCGGCTTGCCAGGCAGTTTCATTTTACCGGAGAACACGACAGCAGTATCAGCGCCATGCAAAAAGCATTGCAACTTGCCAGCAGTAGCAAAAGCCTGCAGCAAACAACATTATCCAATATGGGCGATCTTGAACTACATGCCGCAAAACCCAGGGAGGCCTATCAATTATATAAACAAAGCTTACAAACAGATCCTGCAGATTTACACAGTTTATCAGCCATGGGATGGATAGCGCTCCTGCATGATCATAACGATAGCCTGGCACAAAAAATATTAAGCTTTATAAATGATAAAACTCAATCCCCGGAGCAACTATTAAAACTTTCTTATGCAACAGAGCAGCCAATTGCTAATGTTGCTTCAAAAAAATACGCTCAACAATTTGTTGAAAAAGCAAGCGATTCCCTGTATGGCAATATGTATAATAAATACCTGATAGATTTATATACCAGTATATTAATGGAACCGCAAAAGGCCAAAGCCATTGCGCAAAAAGAATTAACGGTTAGAAGCAACCCCCAAATTTTTAGCTGGTATGCATGGAGCCTTTATAAAAATAACGAAGCAGATAGTGCCTATAAAATTTACCGGCGTTACGTATCTGGCAAATCTTTAGAAGGTCCCGAACTTTACTATATGGGTATGATGATGAAAGGCATGAACAAAAGCTATAATTCAAAACAATATCTAAAGGCAGCTTATAAAAACAGGTACGATCTTAGCCCTGCAAAAATAAAAGTACTGGATAAAGAAACGGATTAAAATACATTTAATACCAGCATTTATTTTACATAGCATCATCCTTGTGTCACAAACCTTTCATCGGCATACCTATTGGCATCCTTTAAGACCCTGTTTTGCTATCGGCAGTTGTACAAATAATATTTTAGAAAAACATCCTTTGTAAAGCCCAGAATAATGCAGTCATAGAAATGATAACCGAAAGTGGAATCACTACATGTTTTCTATAAACCTCAGGATGCTTAAACCAGCGGGCCATAAAAAAATAGGCGGCCAGTATGATACTTACCTGCCCTGCTTCCACGCCAAGGTTAAACATGATAAGAGAATTAAGATAAGATTTTTCAGGCAACCCGAGTTCCTGCAAAACGCCTGCAAAACCCATTCCATGAATTAAACCAAATGTAAACACTACAAAAATCCGGGTAGCTTTTAACCTGGGCGAAAAAATATTCTCAAGGGCCACATAAAGGATACTCAATGCTATCAATGGCTCTACTATACCAGGGGAAGGTTTAATAATCCCATACATAGCCAAACCAAGCGTTGCTGAATGTGCCAGGGTGAATGCAGCAGACTGCCATAGGATAGCTTTTAATTTTGGACTCAGCAAAAACAAACTCAACACAAATAATATATGATCCAATCCCAATGGAAGAATATGCTCAAAACCCAATTTAAGGTATAGCCATGCTGCACCAGGCCCCGTCATACTTTCTGCATCAATAATAATGTCATGAGCAAAAACACGGTTACCGGCTACAAGAATAAAAAGTATAACTAAAAAGGCTTTGGCCATAAAAGCCATTTTGGATTGCATATTATTATTTATGCTTACTTACGAAAAAAATGGTAATTAGTTTTGAAATTGCTGTAAACCATTCCAAAAGGCCATCCTGGCTTTGCATATCCTTTAACAACAGGGAACGGTTACTTAATTTATGAATTCTGTATCAATGAGCATCTCATTCATCTAAACATTTTTTATGAAATCAAAACTAATTGGGGCTGCACTGGTAGTATCTGCGTTTATTTTTTCATGCCATAGCAATGAAAAACAAGCGCAGGAAACAGCGGATATTACAATGGCCAAAATTCCTGATCAGGAAAAACAACAACAGGAAGACCAACTGGCACCCTTGCAAAATCAGGCAACTGAGCCGCCCTCATACGACTCTGCTCCACCAGTATTAAAACCCACGCCCAATATTGATTGGGATAAAAAAATCATCAAAACTGCCACTGTAAAACTTGAAGTAAAAAACTTTAATAATTATAATGAAAGCCTTCATAAAAAAATAAAACAATATGGCGGCTACATTGCCGGAGAAGATAATTTTTTTACAGAAGAAAAATCGGAGATGGTTGTTACGCTAAAAGTGCCGGTACAGCAATTTGAATTGCTGATGAATGAACTGGGTGCTGCAGATATAAAAGTGATAGAGCGAAGTATTAAGACAGAAGATGTAACCGGGCAGGTGGTAGATACAAAATCGAGACTGGAGGCAAAAAAACAAATGCGTTTAAAGTACCTCGACTTTTTAAAACAATCAAAAAACATGGCCGAAGTTTTACAGGTTCAGGCAGAGATCAACAATATACAGGAAGAAATAGAAGCTGCAACAGGCCGTATTCAATACCTCTCCAATCAATCGGCCTATAGTACAATCCAGCTTACCTTTTACGAACCCCTTGCAGGATTTAAACCCGGAAATGATAGTCCTTCCTTTTTTGCAAGTGCAGCAACCGCTTTTAAAACAGGCGCAGAATTTATTAAAAACCTGGCACTCGGATTAATTACTATTTGGCCATTATTAATCCTCGGTTTTATTGGGTTGTATTTATGGAGAAGAAATAAACCGGTAAAAATTATTAAAACAACTGCTTAAATAAAAATGTATTCATTCCTGATACTCTTTATTTTGATGCCCGTTGTGCATTCGTTATGGGTTCTTTAAAATACTGTTGGTACATTTATTAGAGTAATTCATAAAAATTCGTGTAATTCGTGTTAGCGTGAAGCTTTCATTCCTGTTAATTAGTTGTATCAATGGTAAACAAAAAACATATCGTAGTACTTACCGGTGCCGGCATCAGTGCAGAAAGCGGTTTAAAAACTTTCAGAGACAGTGATGGCCTGTGGATGGGATATAATATTGAAGATGTAGCCACTCCCCGGGCATTTATGAAAGATCCCAAACTGGTACTTGATTTTTATAACATGCGCAGAAAGGATGTAGCCGCAGCCATTCCCAATGCTGCACATCTTGGATTGGCAGCATTGGAAAAAAATTATAAAGTAACCATCGTTACTCAAAACATAGATGACCTTCACGAACGTGCAGGCTCATCAAATGTATTACACCTGCATGGCGAGATCTTTAAAATGTATAGCCTGGGAAGCCCTCATAATATTATAGATATAAGGGCTGATATCAACCTGGGCGACAGGGGAGAAGATGGTACACAATTTCGGCCACACATTGTTTGGTTTGAAGAACCCGTGCCTATGATAGAAATAGCTGCGCAGTTAATGACCGAGGCAGATTTATTTGTACTTGTGGGAACTTCGCTGCAGGTTTATCCTGCAGCCGGTTTAATTCATTATGTGCCATTGGATGTTCCCAAGTATATCATTGATAAGAAAATACCGCAGGTAGGCAATTATCCCAATATTTTTCTTATAGAGAAACCAGCTACAGAAGGTATGGAAGAATTATTGAAGTTGCTAAAACCTTAGATACATTTAAATTCATATAAATGCCTCAAATTCGCAGATTGAATCTGCGAATTTGAGGCAAAAATAAATCGCAACTATAAATATTTTTTTAACAGAAACTCAGGCAAAATATTTCTCTAAGAAATCTTTGCAGCCCAATACTTCTATTTCAGAAAAATAAAAGTCATTCTTATCTTCAGTGATGATTACCTGGCAATTATTATTTTTTGCAGCATAATATTCAAGACCGTCCTCAAAATCATTTATCTTTTTGTTTTCTATGGCAGCAATCACTTCTTTACTTTCCACTTTTGCAATAAACAGGTTATCTGCAAGTAATTTTATTTTTTGTTTGGCCATTGCAGTACCGCTTTTTTTTTCTGCAAAATAGAAAGCTATTGCCAGGCAAATGGGAGTTGTGTAAACAGAATGCTTTTTATTATTTGTGAGGCTAATAACACGTGCAGCATAAGTGTAAACAGGATATTCTTTATTAAGAACAGCAACCAAAATATTGGCATCTAAAAATATTCTCACTTTTTAGATTTAAAATATTCTGCCTTAATATCTTTATTTTTCCTGGCCTTGGTTTCGTAAATAGCTTCGCCTTCAGATACCATATTTACCCAATCGGATATGGGGAGATCTTCTAATGATTGGTAATGGCCGCTGGTAATCTTACTATACAAAAATTCTGTAAGCCTGCTAAGGCTCATATTATTTTCATCGGCAAATTCCTTTGCTTTATCTATGATAGATTTATTGAAGCTGAGTGTGATTTTTGCGTCCATGACATATCATTTAAAAGACAAAAATACTATTTATACGTGTAATTAATAAATTCTTTACGACAATTTTTCCACAAATTGAACGCCCTGTACTTCCAGTTCTTTTAATACCGGTTCGTAGATTTGTTTTATGGTTGGTATAAAGAGGCCGGTCAGTTTAAGGTCTCCGTTTAAAATCAATTTGGCAGCAATACCAAGTGGCAATCCTACTGTTTTAGCCATAGCTGTTTGCAGGCTGTCTTCTCCTTTTACTATAAGGCTGCTTTGTAAATATTTTTGTTGTCCGTTTAACTCATATTCAAATTCATGCAGCATTACAATCAGGTCTTTATCTGTAGGCAGCATGGCCAGTTTTGTTTCCAATAAATACTGTAAAATATCTGCAGATGTTTTTGCAGTTAACGGCACAGGCAGTTCATCAAACAATCCCAGGTAAGACAATAAGGGTTGATTGTTTTCATTTATAAAAGCCAAAACGGGTGCTGACCATTTTGCAAAACTAAGCCCGGCAACATTCAGTTCCTGGCTATCATCTGTAAGGCCTGCATTTACTATTGCATTCCATCCGATAAAAAAAGCAGGGTAGCGCAGGGTTGTTCTGATAAAGGTACTGGCTTCGGGTAATTTATAAACCGGAATATAACTCAGGGAGTCACGGTTAGGGTAAAACGCTAAGGGGTCTAAACCATCAACCGTTACCGTTTCAGCGTTATCAAAAAGTCTTTCATAGTCAACGTGATGCTTTTCAGCATTTAACTTAAACTCTGCACCTGCACTGCCGGCCAATACTACATTTCTTGGGTTCCAGCTTATTTTATAATGCCATGGGTTATTATCACTTTCAGGCGCTATCAGTCCGCCACAATGGCTTTTAAAAGACTGAATTTTTCCGCCCTGTTCTTTAATGGTATTAATTATTTTCATAGCACTCATATGATCAATACCTGGGTCGAGCCCCATCTCACAAAGAAATAATAATTTTCTTTGGTGAATTTCATCTTTCAGGCTCTTCATATTATCATCCAGGTAAGAGGCCGTTAACAAATGCTTGCGAAATTCTACACAGTCCTTGGCCACCAAAAAATGCAGGGCCGGGGGCATCATAGAAATAACCACATGAGCCCGCTGAATGATTTTTTCCCGCTGCTTATCATTGGTAATATCCAGTTGCAACACTTCTGCAAAACGGCTATTATTGGTTTTGGCCAGCGCCTGTTCCTTATCGGCATCTGCCACAATAAATTTCCAGTGATTAAGTTCTGCTTCTTTTATTAGATAGTTAATTAGTACTGTGGCAGATTTTCCTGCACCAATGAGAAGGACTGTTTTCAATCAATAAAGTTTTTGGCAAGTTATTGGTTTCATGTAAGGCAGCCAAGTTTAGCTACACATTACCCTATAAAACAAGCAAAATGATCCCATTTGTTAGCCATATGCTCCCCTTTCTCCTTTGGGTGCAATGCATTCAAAAACTTGTCCACAAAAGCGCCAAAAATGTGTAAAATAATCAATAAAAACATCGCATTTCAACGGGAAAGCTGGTAATAAAACGTTAGTTTCGCAACCCTACAACACAGGATAATTAAATATGGAAAATCAGGATAATTTAGAAGGAGCCAACCTCAACAACAGGGGCAAAATAATTCCGGTAAATATTGAGGAACAAATGAAGACCTTTTATATCGATTACTCTATGAGTGTAATTGTAGGTCGTGCATTACCCGATGTAAGAGATGGCTTTAAGCCGGTGCATCGCAGGGTATTATTTGGTATGAATGAGCTGGGTAATGCCAGTAATAAACCTTATAAAAAATCTGCCCGTATTGTGGGCGAGGTGATGGGTAAATTTCACCCACATGGTGACTCGTCTATCTATTTCACGATGGTAAGAATGGCGCAGGATTGGGCCATGCGTTATAAAATGATTGATGGCCAGGGTAACTTTGGTAGTGAAGATGGAGATCCGCCTGCAGCTATGAGGTATACAGAGGTTCGTATGGAAAAATTTGCCGAAGCTATGATGGAAGACATCGATAAGGATACGGTAGATTACCAGCTCAACTTTGATGACTCCCTGAAGGAACCAACGGTACTGCCTACACGAATTCCTCAGTTGTTGGTAAATGGCAGCAGTGGAATAGCAGTAGGTATGGCCACCAATATGATGCCGCATAACCTGAGCGAAGTAATTGATGGCTGTATAGCCTATATCGAAAACAACGATATAGAAATAGATGAACTCATTAAATATGTAAAAGCCCCTGATTTTCCTACAGGTGGCACCATCTATGGTTTTGAAGGCGTTAAACAGGCTTTTCATACCGGCCGCGGCAGGGTAGTATTGCGTGGAAAAACCACTATAGAAACGGATGCAAGGGGCAGGGAAAAAATAATCATTACCCAGGTTCCTTACCAGGTAAACAGGGATGCACTTACTCAAAAAATTGGAGAGCTTATCCAGGATAAAGTGATAGACGGCGTAAGTGATGTAAACAATGAAAGTAATAATAAGGAAGGCACCAGGGTGGTAGTGGAACTTAAAAAAGATACAATTGCCCAGGTGGTGATAAACCAGTTGTACAAGTTTTCTGAACTGCAAACTTCATTTGGTATCAACAATGTGGCCCTTGTAAAAGGAAGACCAAGGATACTCAATTTAAAAGACCTCATCTCTGAGTTTGTAGAATTCAGACACGAGGTAGTGGTACGCCGTACAAAATATGAATTACGCAAAGCACAGGAAAGAGCACATATACTTGAAGGTTATATAATTGCCCTTGATAACCTGGATGCGGTGATTAAGTTGATTCGTGAAAGTGCTTCTCCCAATATAGCACAGGAAGGATTGATGACCAATTTTGGCATGAGCGAAATTCAGTCAAAAGCAGTACTGGAACTGCGTTTGCAGCGCCTTACCGGCATGGAGATAGATAAGATAAGGGAAGAGCATGCAGAAATTATGAAGCTGATTGAAAGGTTAAAAGAAATTTTAGCCAACGAAGGAATGCGCTTTGAAATCATCAAAACAGAATTGCTGGAAGTAAAAGCAAAATTTGGTGACGAAAGAAAATCGATGATAGAATATGCGGATGATGAAATAAACATGCTGGATCTGATTGAAGAAGAAGATGTAGTGGTTACAATTTCTCACCTGGGATATATTAAAAGAACGTCGGCTACCGAATACAGGCAACAACGACGTGGTGGCCGTGGGGCAAAAGGAAGCAGTACCCGCCAGGAAGATTTTATCGAACATTTATTTGTAGCAAGTACGCATCATACCCTGATGATCTTTACCGAAAAAGGAAGATGTTTCTGGTTGCAGGTATATAAAATACCCGAAGGAGACCGTGTAAGTAAAGGACGTGCCTTGCAAAACATGATTCAGATTCCGCCGGAAGATAAAGTGCGTGCCATTATTTCTGTTAAGAATTTTGAAGACGAAGAATATGTAAGCAATCACTTTATTGTATTGTGTACAAAAAATGGTATTATCAATAAATCGAGGCTGAAAGATTTTAGCCGCCCACGCCAGAGCGGTATCAATGCCATTGACATCCGTGAAGGTGATCAGTTGATAGCAGCAAGAATGACTGATGGCAACAGCGAGATTATGATGGCGGTAAAAAGTGGCCGTGCCATCCGTTTCCCCGAAACCAAAGTGCGTGCAACCGGCCGTGGAGGTATTGGCGTATTTGGAATTGAAGTAGATGAAAAAACAGATGCAGTGGTTGGCATGGTTTGTATCAACAAAGAAGATAAAACTAAAACCATATTGGTGGTGAGCGAAAAAGGTTATGGTAAGCGTACCAAACTGGACGATCCTGAAACCGGCGAACCCAACTACCGCATTACCAACCGTGGTGGTAAGGGTGTAAAAACCATTAACGTAACGGATAAAACAGGTGGCCTGGTAGGTTTGCTGGATGTAACAGAACAGGAAGATTTGATGATAACCTGCGTATCTGGTATAACCATTCGTATGGCGGTAAACAAGATCAGCGAACTGGGCCGTGCCACACAAGGTGTGAAACTGATAAAGGTAGATGATGGCGATTCTATTGCAGCTATTACACAGTTAAATGAGCAGGAAGAAGAAATAGAATTTGATGAAGTTGCCATTGTGTTGGATGAAAATGGTAACCCGGTAGAAAGTGCATCAGCGGAAACCTCCGCAGCAGACGAGATTCCTGAAACGCCTGCAGCAGAAGAGGATACTGACAAGCCAGACGAAGAAGCGTAGATTATGTTTTAATTAAAAGATTAATTAAATGGTCTCCCGGCAAGGAGACCATTTTTTTGGGCATTAATTACTGACTGCTATTCCTTTAATAAAGATGAAAGGACCCTACTTCATGATAAGCGTGGGTCCTTCCATCTTTTTCTTTGTATAAGATGCACTTACTTTATAATTTTTTTAGTTTCCACTACTTCACCATTTATGAGCAAACGGGCAAAGTAAAGCCCGGCTGGCATTGATGCAAGCCCATCAATATATAAATTATTAATGCCCTGTGCAATTTCGGTTTTTTTAATTTTTAGATTTAAACCCGTGATATTTGAAATACGGATCTCTGCATTTCCCTTAACCTCACTATTGAATTGGACTTTTATTTTTTCTGTAAATGGATTAGGTGAAGTTTCCATTTTCATGTCAGGATTTTGAGATAAATGCACATAAGATAAATTGCTATAGGTAATTTTTCCAGATGCATTTATTTGTTTGATTCTATAATAGATATATGCTTTTCCAATAAGCTCCTCAGATGCATCTATGGCCTGGTAATTATTTAAATTATTTTTACTAAACGCATCAATTATGGTGTTTATTGGAGAAAAACTGGTTCCATTAAAGGAACGTTCTACACTGATAGCGTTGATGTTAATTTCTTCGTTTGTCTGCCAGTTTAAAATAACTTTTTTATTTTTACCTGTCGTATTTAAAGATAAATATTGTGCAGGCAAAACAACAACATTTGGAATATAAACCGGCCTGAAATAGATACAGCTAAATCTATCCTGTGCAATAAAAGTTTCATTCGTAACACTTCCTATTCTGATCTCATTTATTTTACTTTTGTTGATATACCGGTAGTTGATATTGGTAATGTATGCAGAAGTATCGATGCCAGGAAAGTTTAAAATAGTACTGGTAGCTTTTAACAATCCACCCTGTTGTGATAAAGAAAGGGTGGTAACGTTGGAAACGGCATAACTTGTATAATCGTTTGCGGCTACTATTTCCCTTACCCTGTCATTGTCTCCATCTACATCAATTGCAGATAAAGTAAAACAAATAAAAGTGTGATCCGTTTCATCATTTGAATCTACAAAATCCATTTTAAATTTTACATAAGATTCAATTGCACCCATAGAAAGTGGGGTCTTTACAACCGGCTGCCATGCCTGGCTGTAGCCAAAAGTATTATCATCAATACTAGTGAGGCTTGCACCTCCAACAATATCTGTTATGGTAACAATTGCATCAACACCTGTAACTACAGATGCAAATTTGTACTTGGCGTTTATGGCACCATTCGTTCCTGATACAAGCACAGGATTAATAAATTGCATACCCGGAGCTACGCATTGAGCATTAAGAATGTTGATGTTGAAGAAAAAAAGAGTGACAGTAAGTACTACTGCACACAGGAGTGTAGAGTAACATTTCATTTCTTTGTGGTTTGAGGTTTATTTAAATGTGATTTTTCTGCAGGAGATCAATTTTGGGTTTCAGGCAAAATTGATGAGCATTTAAGAAATATTGGAGATCTGAATCAGAATTTTGTAATAACCGAGGTAATGATCATTGTCAAATTCAGGGCAAACATAATATGTTTTTCGTAAAATGCGTATTTTTTTGGACAGTAATTTTACTAAATTAAAAGTATAATTACCTATAATATTGATTTTTAATAACTTAATTAAAAAAATAAATTGAATAATAATTTTTAATAATAGTGTATTTCGATATGCACAAATATAAGATTGGTAAATTCACAATGAAAAAATCCTATGAAATAATACCGTAAAATATCAGGACTTTCATTTGCATCTTAACTAATACAAATAAATTCTATTGAAATGCAGCAAAGCTGGAAGAAGAAGTGCAATTCTAAATGTAAAAAGAATAGTTAATGGCCTCTATGTTTGGGGGGTTCATTTTTTCATCCTGATTGTTGGTTTAACCTGAATAGTTAGAAAAAAGTAAGCAAAGGTCTTCCCAAAATGCTCACTCCAGGTTTAAATCCATAAGTTCCATTCTAATTCATTTAACTTACATGAAACATTTTAGTAAATGAACAAGACAGCCATTATCATAGGTGCCACCGGGTTGGTGGGCAGTAAATTATTACAGCAATTACTGGCAGACGATGTGTTTGCTACGGTAAAAATATTTGTGAGAAAATCTACGGGTATCTACCACCTTAAATTGGAAGAACATATCATTAATTTCGATGAGCTTGCTGCAGTGAAGAGCCTGGTAATCGGAGATGTATTATTTTCCTGCATTGGTACCACTTTAAAACAGGCTGGCAGCAAAGACAAACAGTTCAAAGTTGATTTTACGTATCAATACGAATTTGCGCAGGCTGCCAGCGAAAATAGAGTACCTGCCTATGTGTTGATTTCCTCGGCCTCGGCAGATGCCAGCTCCATGCTATTTTACACTAAAATAAAAGGCCAACTGGAAGACGCTGTTAAAAAACTCGACTTTGACAAAACAATCATCATTCAACCCAGCGTGTTGGAAGGCGACCGGAATGATGAACGCATGGGTGAAAAGCTTGGCGCCAGCATTATTAATGGACTTGGCAAGATCCTGCCATTCTTAATAAAATACCGTAGCATCAGCGGCGAGCAGGTGGCTAAGGCGATGATACATTCTTACAAAGAACCGGGTGAGAGTAGGGTGATGACGAAAAAGTTGGGGGAGTTGTTTGTGTAAAGAGCCCGTAATTAAATTACTGAGCAAAGGACCTACTGAAGGGAAGACTCTGTAAACCTGTTTAACATAATATTAATTATAAGGTTAAAATAATAATCTACAAATTGATTGAAACATGCGTTCTTATTGAATTATCTGGCAAATGTATTGGTAGCTATACCGTAAATTATTAAAGCTATCATTATGAATAATACAAACAAAATAATTCCTATTATATTTGCAAGCAAGGCTTTTGGAAATCCTTTAAAGGAAATTTGCTCAAAAAATTGCATGAAAGCAAAAACCTGGAAACCGGTTGTTAGAAAACCCATCAACAATACCATTTAACCATTCGATTTTCCAGAAATGAAAATGCTTAGCATTACCAACATGGCAATCACCGTTGTTTGGGCAGTGATAAATGTTTGCAATGTGAGGTGCTCTGCAAAATTATATTGGTTTTTTTTTATATGATTTTTGTGGCAATGGCATAGAAAGGCAATTGCAATAGAATTAGGAAATTGTAATACTTAGGCTGGTAGCTATTAACTTTTTGCATAAAGGCCAGTTGTCTGGCAGAATAACCCACATTATTACCGAGCGCTTGCGTTGTACTAGGAATGTGGCCCGTAATTTTAAAAACTAAGTAATGCCTACATACAGGCAGCGATTATCGTTTACAAAAAGTACTTATTCGAGTTTCTGTAACAAACCGGGGAGCAGAATTTTATGGGCAATTTCCGAATGATAAATACGCTCACTCTATTTTTTTGGGATGGAAACTACTTAGAGCCATCCGTGATTTATCAAAAATCTATGAAAAGCTTTTACCTATAACCAGTGTTCTCCTGCCTCAAAATTATAAATCATAGCTTTGCAGCATGAATATTGAACAAACAGCCCGTGCAGGATACCTGGAGCGGCTGAAAATTAAAGAATTAAATTCGATGCAGCTTTCTGCCATCGAATCTATACAGCAGAACGATGAACTGATTTTATTATCTGCTACAGGCTCGGGAAAAACGCTTGCATTTTTAATTCCTATTTTAGAATCGCTGGATGCTGGCCTAAAACTTTGCCAGGCAATGATACTGGTTCCAAGCCGTGAACTGGCCCTGCAAATAGAAAGCGTATTAAAACAAATGCAGACCGGTGTAAAAATCACCTGCTGCTATGGTGGTCATAAAAGAGAAATTGAAGAAAACAACCTGGTGCAACCACCTGCCATCATCATTGGCACTGCCGGCCGCATGGCTGATCATATCAGAAGAAATAATATAGACCTTAGCCATATTAAGTTCCTGGTACTGGATGAATTTGATAAGATTCTTGAGCTGGGATTTTTGGAAGAAATGGAGTACATCATTAAATCCCTGCCTGATGTTCAGAAAAGAATGTTGACTTCTGCCACTTATACAGAAGTGATTCCGGACTTTGTTAAAATGACAAACCCCGTTACTTTAAACGAATTAAGTAATACAGGTATTGCTGCTGATGTATTGAGAATCAATACCCTGTTCTCGGCAAATAAAGATAAATTAGATACACTTTTTCAGTTGATCTGCTATACCGGCAACACTTCTACCATCGTATTTTGCAATCACAGGGAATCGGTAGAAAGAGCCAGCAACTATTTAAAAGACCAGGGCATTGTAAATGTTTTTTACCATGGCGGTATGGAACAGCATGAGCGTGAAGTGGCTTTGTGCAAATTCCGCAATAGCAGCGCCGATATATTGGTAACGACCGATTTAGCCAGTCGTGGTCTTGATGTTGCCAATATCCGCAACATCATACATTACCATATGCCGCCGGACGAAGCTGCATTTACACATAGAAATGGCCGTACTGCCCGAATGAATGCTACCGGCAATGTTTATGTTATATATGCAGAAGATGAAACCCTGCCCAGGTATATCAAAGAAAACTCGGTAACATTTAAAATGCCCGAAAAACTTTCGCTGCCGGAAAAGCCAAAATGGAGCACCCTGTTTATTGATGCAGGAAAAAAGGATAAGATCAATAAGATGGATATTGTAGGTTTTCTATCTCATGTTGGCAATCTTAAAAAAGATGAGATTGGCCTGATTGAAGTAAAAGATTTTACTGCCTTTGCCGCTGTTCGTAAATCTAAGGCAGACCAGGTTTTAAAAATGGTGGAAGACGAAAAAATGAAGAATAAAAAGGTGAAGATAGCTCTTGCTAAATAGTTGGGTGATTAGTGATTAGTTTATTAGTGGATTAGTTTATTGGTAAATTAGTTTATTGGTAGATTAGTGTATTGGTAGATTAGTTTATTGGTAGATTAGTTTATTAGTTTATTAGTTTATTAGTTTATTGTTTTTCGGGCCGCCAGGTCTATCCCAGCCTGTATAGCAGAAGGTCATGGAAGATTTACTTACAAAGACCAGGTACATTTTTGTATTATAGCGAGGGGTTCATCCACAGAATTATTGAATCATCTCATTGATGCTTTCGATCAAAAATATATTTCAAAAGAAATTCTCCTGCAGTACCAGTTGAGCATTGAAGAAGTAATAAAGATGTTGAAAGGCTATATTGCTTATTTGAGAAAGCAGTAGTTAGTTAGTTAGTTAATTAGTTTATTAGTTTATTAGTTAATTAGTTTATTAGTTAGTTGGTTTCTTAGTTAATTAGTTTATTAGATAAGATGAAACACCAATCCACTAATCACTAATCACCAATCCACCAATCCACTAATTAACTAATCTACCAATCACTAATCTCCCCTATTTCTTCATGTACATCACTTCCTTCACCAGTTTCACCGTACGGGAAATATCAGGCAGGTAAAGTGCTACCAGGTTGGGCGCATAATGCATTGGTGCATCGGCAGAACAGATTCTGCGGATGGGAGCATCCAAATAATCAAATCCCTCTTTTTGTATGCGGTAACTTATTTCAGAACTGATAGACGCAAATGGCCATTGTTCTTCTACAATTACCAGGCGGTTGGTTTTTTTCACACTTTCTAAAATCGTGAACCAATCCAGGGGACGGATGGTAGCCAGATCAATTACTTCTGCTTCAATTCCTTCTTTGGCCAGTTCTTCTGCAGCACCCAGTGCCACTTTCATCATTTTATTAAAAGAAACGATGGTTACATCTTTTCCTTCTCTTTTGATAAAAGCCTTACCGATGGGCAAAATATATTCTTCTTCAGGCACTTCGCCTTTTTCGCCATACATCACTTCACTTTCCATAAAAACTACCGGGTCATCATCCCGTATAGCAGCTTTTAATAAACCTTTGGCATCGTAGGGATTGCTGACAGAAATCACTTTCAGGCCGGGAATATTGGCATACATGCTTTCAAAAGCGGTAGAATGCTGGGCACCTAACTGGCCTGCACTTCCGTTTGCGCCACGAAAAACAATGGGACAACCCACCTGCCCGCCACTCATGGCCAGCATTTTAGATGCGGTATTTAATATCTGATCAAGTGGTAACACTGCAAAGTTCCATGTCATGTATTCTACGATGGGGCGTAAACCATTTTGTGCGGCACCTACAGCAATGGCGGTAAAGCCCAACTCAGCAATAGGTGTGTCTATCACCCTTTTTTCGCCAAATTCTTCCAGCATACCCTGACTCACTTTGTAAGCTCCATTATATTCTGCTACCTCCTCTCCCATTAAAAAAACCCGCTCATCTCTTCTCATTTCTTCCTGCATCGCTTCTCTTAAAGCTTCCCTAAAGGCTATTTGTCGCATGTTGGTTTATTTGTTTTGTTTGTTGGACGGCAAATTTATTCTATAACGGGCAGATGAACAAATCAGAGATTGGTTTATACGTGCTTCGTGTGTTAATGAGATACGTTTTAAAGTATAATATCAATAACCAATCAACTAATTAACTAATCAACTAATCACTAATCAACTAATTCACTAATCAACTTATCCACTAATCACTAATTAACTAATCACTAATTAACTAATCAACTAATCACTAATCCCCCCACATTCTCTATCACCATTGCACTGGCACCACCGCCGCCATTACAAATTCCTGCCGCACCATATCTTGCATTGTTTTGTTTTAAAACATTGATCAGGGTAACAATAATTCTTGCACCACTGCAACCAAGGGCATGTCCTATAGAAACGGCACCGCCATTTACATTAACCGTTGCAGGATCCAGTTTCATGCGCTTACTGTTTTCTATTCCTACCACTGCAAATGCTTCATTCAATTCCCAAAAGCTGATATCTTCCATCGTTAATCCGGCCTTGGCCACCGCTTTGGGAACAGCCAGGGATGGTGTAGTTGTAAACCATTCCGGCGCCTGCTCAGCATCGGCATATGCAATAATTTTTGCAATGGGTTTCAGCCCAAGCTCATCTGCTTTTTCTTTGCTTATTAAAACCAATGCTGCCGCACCGTCATTCATGGTAGATGCATTGGCAGCAGTAACGGTTCCTTCTTTTATAAAAGCACCTTTCAGTTCGGGTATCTTATCAAATTTTACATTAAAGGGTTCTTCATCTTTGGCAAATAATACCGGATCACCCTTGCGTTGTGGAATTTCTACAGGCACAATTTCATTATCAAATTTTCCGCTGTTCACAGCAGCCTGGCTGCGCTTGTAACTTTCTATGGCAAAAGCGTCCTGCTCTTCTCTTGTTACATTACAGGTAGATGCGCACAACTCTGCAGCAAAGCCCATGGCTTTTCCATCATATACATCTGTAAGGCCATCTTTAGCCAACCCATCTATCAAACTCACGTTGCCATATTTATTTCCCCAGCGCATGGTATCAGAATAAAACGGCACATTGCTCATGCTTTCCATCCCTCCTGCTACCACAATATCTGCATCGCCCAATAATATACTTTGAGCGCCCAGTGCTATGGATTTCATGCCACTGGCACATACTTTATTAATGGTAGTACAATTTACTTCGTTGGGCAAACCGGCAAATTTTGCAGCCTGTCTTGCAGGAGCCTGACCCAGGTTGGCCTGAATAACACAACCCATCAGTACATCATTTACCTGTGCCGGTTTTATACCTGCTTTTTCCAATGCTCCCTTAATGGCAATGGCCCCAAGTTTTGCAGCACTGAAATCTTTTAACGAACCACCAAAACTTCCCATGGGAGTACGAATGGCAGCAAGAATATACACTTCTTTCATAATGAGATTTTTTTAAATATGGCTTTAAATTTTTGACGCCAAAGGTAAGTATTATGGATAAAGATTGATGGGTGAATATCAGAACATGAATTCAAAAAAGTATTGATCAAAATGCTCTGATAATTTTTATTTAGATTACAGAACGTATTTAAAAAAAACAGTATGCACATTCTGTGGAAATATTTGAAACCTTACAAATGGCTGGCTGTTTTTTCTATGCTGCTGGCAGCAGTAGCACAGGGGCTCAACTTTTTAGACCCCGTAATTTTTGGCAAAATAATAGACAACTTTGCGCTTAATCCCGGCAATAAAACAGAAGCCGAACTGATAAACGGCATATTAAAATTATTGGGCCTTGCCATTGGCATTTCCATTCTTGCCAAATTGGCCAAAACCTTCCAGGAATATGTACTAAGGCTGGTGGTACAAAAATTTGGCAAAGCTGTTTTTGATGATGGTCTTAAACAAACCCTTCGGTTATCGTACCAGGAATTTGAAGAACAAAGAAGTGGGGAAACCCTTTCTATTCTTCAAAAAACCAGGAGGGATACCGAAAATTTTTTAACCCAGTTTATCAATATTGTTTTTTCTACTTTGGTAGGATTGGGATTTCTTATTTTTTATGCCATCACCAAACATTGGGCATTGATACCGGTATTTTTAGTGGGCGTGGTTTTTCTGGGCGGACTTACCGGCCTGCTGAGTAAAAAAATAAAAACAGTACAAAGAAAAATTTTCAGACAAAATGCGGTGATGAGTGGCAACATTACAGAATCGCTGAGAAATATAGAACTGGTAAAAAGCCTGGGCCTCACCTACCCCGAAATAAAAAGATTAAAAACATTTACACAGGGCATTTTTGACCTGGAAATGATTAAAGTAAAAAAAGTAAGAACCCTTACTTTTTTGCAGGGCATTACCCTCAACTTTCTTAAACAATCCATCCTTTTTATCCTGCTATGGCTCATCTTTCGCAAAGTACTTACCCCCGGCGAACTGATCTCTATGCAGTTTATCATGAATTATATTTTTGTTCCGCTGCAGGATTTGGGTACCATCATTCTTGCTTACCGGGAAGCAGAAGCCTCCCTGAATAATTTTGATTTACTTATGAAAAAGCCGGTAGAGATGCGGCCCGAAGAACCTATAGAAGTTGGCGAACTGGAAACACTGGAATTTAAAAATGTTTTATTCAAACATAAAACGGCTGCAGAAAATTCGATTGATGATATTTCCTTTAAAGTAAAGACCGGCGAATCAATCGCTTTTGTAGGGCCCAGTGGTTCGGGCAAATCTACTTTGGTAAAACTGCTGGTGGGATTGTATAGCCCGGTAAGTGGTAATATTTATTTTGACAATGTATCGGTAAAGGATATACGCTATAACAGGATAAGAAGGCAGATAGGTTTTGTAACGCAGGATACACAGTTGTTTGCAGGAACGGTAAGGCAAAATCTTCATTTCATTAAACCAGGCGCCAGCGAAGAAGAAATGTTATCGGCATTAAAAAAATCGGCTTCTTATAATTTGCTTAAAAGTTCAAAAGGATTGGATACGGTTTTGGGAGAAGGCGGCACTAAACTTTCCGGTGGCGAAAAACAACGCTTGTCTATTGCCCGTGCCCTTTTAAGAAATCCAAGGATATTAATTTTTGATGAAGCCACTGCATCGCTGGATTCGCTCACAGAAGAATCTATCAATGATACCATCAATTTAATTGCTTCAGAAAAACAACAGATCATTATTACCATTGCTCACCGGCTTTCTACCATTATGAATGCCAATATGATTTACGTTTTGGAAAAAGGTAAAATCACAGAAACAGGATCGCATGATGAACTGCTTTTGCAAAAAGGATTGTATTATGCCATGTGGCGGCAACAGGTGGGCGAAAGGCCGGTTAAAACAATTAAACCGGAAATTATTACAAATGAAATAGAACCAGTGCCAGACACAACATTTCTATCATTGTAAATAGATAGTTAAAATAGTAATACTGCTTTTGAAAGCTTTGCGAAAATAAACAGTTAACTTAAAGAAAGCGGAGTAGAAGCAAGCACCAACACAGTGCTGCTGGTTATCCTTGCCATTTTATTGCCAGCATTAGCAGTTTATCTTCACCAGGGAGAGATCAACAATAAATTCGGGATAAGCCTGTTGCTGACCCTTTTATTTTGGATACCCGGAGTTATGTATGCTTTATTGGTTGTTTTAGGAGAAATCTAAAATACCTGCTTTAGATTTATAATATTAAGAAAAGCCGTTGCATTTTGTAACGGCTTTTTAGTGCAGTCTTATCCGGGGATCTATCAAACGGTAAAGCATATCTGCCAGCATATTGATGGCTATAAAAATAATGGCACTAAATAAAACCGCTCCCATCACCACCGGGTAATCCAGTTTTTCCAATGCATCTACGGTAACCTTACCTATCCCCTTCCACCCAAAAATATATTCAATAAAAAATGCCCCTGCCAATAATTCGGCAAACCAGCCTGTGATGGCGGTAATCACCGGGTTTAAAGCATTGCGCAAAGCATGTTTAAAAATTACGGCTGTTTTGGAGAGTCCCTTTGCATAAGCCGTTCTTATATAATCCTGCGATAGCGTATCCAGCATAGAGCTGCGGGTTAATTGTGTAATGATAGCCAGCGGCCTGATGCCCAGCGTAAATGCGGGCAATACCAGGTTTTTTATGGCAAGGTATTTTTCGCCGGTCACTTCATCAATCTCAAATAAACTGCCGGTTAAATTAAGGCCGGTGTAATTATGCAAAACGATTCCAAAAAAATAAGCAATTAAAATAGCCATAAAAAAAGAAGGTGCCGAAATTCCTGCAATGCTGCTGAAGATGGCAGTATTATCAACCCAGGTATTTTTGTATACTGCAGATAAAACACCCAATACAATTCCTACCACACATGCAAATAACATGGCTGTTAATGCCAGCACAATCGTACCCGGCAAAGCCTCTGTTAAAACAGACATCGTTATTTTTTTGGTTTGATAACTCCGGCCCAGGTACGGAATTTTTACACCCAACTTTTTTTGTCCGTTTCCAATAAAAATCCCTTTGAGTTCTTTTTTGTTGATGTCTTGCTGGCTGTGAATTGCTATTGGAGAAACATCATTGAGGTAAAACAAAAACTGTTTCCATTTGGGTTCATCCAGGTGCAAATCTTTGCGAATATTATCCAGCGTTTTTTTATCCCCTGTTTGTCCAACAATCAACCGGGCCGGATCTCCAAATCCCTGGAACATTACAAATACCAGCATCACTACTCCAAGAAGTACAAGCACTGAGTAGCATATTTTTTTTAGCAGGTAGGTCAATGGTTGATTAGTTGATTAGTGGATTAGTGGATTAGTGGGTTAGTTGATTAGTGTTGAATGGCTGAAATTTTTAAAAACTATCAAACGCCACAAACCTTAAACGTTAAACCATAAACGAATTTTGAACTTTGAACGTTGAACGTTGAACCTTTCAAACCTTTCAAACCTTTTAAAATCTCACCTCATCAAAATCTGCCCAACCCCATTTATCTATTACAACGGCCCCTTTCATTTTATACAAAACCATATCTGCCCTTGCAGCAGTTTTTATGGCGGTGGCATCGCAGGTAAAAATAGGAATATCCAGTTTTGATCCTTTAGATAGCAATTCGGAATAACGTTTGTTGACCATTTCTCTTCTTGCCGTTACAATATAAAATGGTAAACCTGCATCGGTTGCAGCTACCGCCAACACCTGGTCCTGTTTAAAATTTTTGGGCAGGCCTTGCAGGTCCTTAATGTATAAAATAAAATAGTTGCCCGCCTGGCTGAATATAGCTTCTGTGGTATCATTGCCCGAAAGAGTAGTTAATGTAAAATCATTAATTAAAGGGGTGTTATTTTTTCCTGCAGCTACCAGTTTTTGTTGCCTGTCTACAAATTCCCAACTGCTGTCTGGCAGGTTATCGGCAGAAAAAACTTCTTTCTTTCCATTTTTTTGATAAATAAAACCAATCACGTATTTATCCGGGATGGCATTGGCAGGCATTTTTCTAAGCTCCATAATATTGTTTCCTTTTTTATAAGGAAGACAATCTGTAATGGGCAGATGTTTCATTACATAAAACTGCAAAGCAATGGTTGCAATGGTTGCCAATAAAACGATGAGCAATAAGATTAACGGTTTGGCTACCGGTAAAATATATTTTTGCTTAAAGAGTAAAAGCACAGATAAAGTAAGCAGTATAATATCTTTTGTAAATGTTTGTATGGGTGTAAGCGGAATACAATCGCCAAAACAGCCGCAGGCTTTTATTTTGCCGCTGAATAATACATAACCGGTTAAAAAAGTAAAGAAAACAACAAGGGCAAATAAAATCCAGGTGGCCCATTTTTTTTGCCAGCCCAGGAGTAATGCCAGGCCTACTGCCACTTCCAGTGTGATCATAAAAACAGAGAAACCCAATGCATGCTCACCCATTTTTTCCATCAGGCTTTTCATGAAACCTGCATTGGCCCATGCTTCAAAAAATTCCTGCATCTTATATGCAAGACCCCGGGGATCTATCGCTTTTACAAGCCCGGAAAATATAAATAATAATCCAGTAAGGTATCGGGCAATCGTAACCGTTAGTTTCATAAATTATTGTTTTCCTTCATCCATTAATATCAATGCAAAGAGTGCATAATTCAACATATCGTAAAAATTGGCATCTATCCCTTCGCTGGCGATCGTTTTTCCTTCGTTGGCAATGATCTGTTTTATGCGCAGGATCTTTGCAAGAATCAGGTCTGCAAAACTCTCCTGGCTCATTTCCCTCCATGCTTCGCCATAATCGTGGTTTTTATCCTGCATTAGTATTTTGGCAGCCTGAACAATGCTGTCGTAATAATTTTCTACTTCGGCCACAGGCAACTGTTCATTGTCTTCATCATCTATCTGCAGTTGTATCAAACCAATGATACTGTAATTTAAGATTCCTTCAAATTCGCTTTTAATATCATCCACTATCATTTGCATTTTCTTTTCCTGGATAGTACGGATTCTTTTTGCCTTAATATAAATCTGGTCTGCTACCGAAATAGTTCTGTAAACCCTCCATGATGTACCATAGTCGCTGGTTTTTTGGATAAAGATAGCCCTGCAGCTTTTTATAATATTGTCGTATTGTTCGCTTGTATTATTGTCCATAATTAGATAACTCATTAATAAAGTGCAAATTTGTAAATTGAATCAAAAATACAATTAGTCTGTCAAATGTTTACACTTAACTGCAAAGGAAAATTATTGTCATTAGAAAATCCTGTGGTAATGGGCATTTTAAATGCTACGCCCGATTCGTTTTACGAAGGCCATCTTGATAAAGGTTTGCCTGGCATTTTACACATTGCCCAAAAAATGATTGAAGAAGGAGCCGGCATTATTGATATTGGCGGGCAAAGTACAAGGCCGGGGAGCAAACGTATTGATGCAGATGAAGAACTCAAAAGAGTGCTGCCTGTAATTGAATCTATCCATAAAAATTTTCCACACACTATTATTTCTATTGATACCTATCACAGCAAAGTGGCCAAAGAAGCAGTGCATGCAGGTGCACATATGGTGAATGATATTAGTGCTGGTACGATGGATGAACAAATGATAACAACCGTGGCAGCATTAAAAAATGTACCCTACATATGCATGCACATAAAAGGCACACCGCAAAATATGCAGGAGCATGCACTGTACAAAGACCTTGTAAAGGAGGTATTAGATTTTTTTATTCTTAAATGTGAAGAGTGCCGGCTGGCAGGAATTAATGATGTGATTATTGACCCCGGTTTTGGATTTGCAAAAACCATCGATCATAATTTTAAGCTGTTAAAAAACCTCCGTGTTTTTGAGATGCTTAACAGGCCCATCCTCGCAGGACTCTCCCGCAAGGCAACCATTTACAAAACCTTGGGTATTACTGCTGCAGAAGCATTGAATGGTACCACTGTATTAAATACCATCGCTTTAATGAACGGTGCAAACATTTTGCGGGTGCACGATGTAAAGGAAGCGAGTGAAGCGGTGGAGTTGGTGAATGCTTATAAGAAAGCTTAAAAAGCGTTTTTTTAAATAGCCATTTCATTTTTCGTTACGTCAAAATCCTGGGGATATTATTGGACAATGATGTTATTGAACATTCCTTTTACAAACCAATTGATAGGAGCATTATTAATAAAAAACCGTCTCTTAAAATGAGACGGTTTTTTTTATTAAAATAAGCTAATATTATTGTGGGCCACCCGGCTGTTGTGGCTGCGGGTTTGCTTTTTGCATACTATCCATGTATTTCTTTTGCATTTCTTCCATTTTCTTTTGCTCTGCTTTTGAAGATGCAAGGGCTTGTGTTTTGTTTAAAACATCTGCCACTTCAATATCAAAAACCAAAATAGAATTTGGTTTAATATCCTGGCCAGCTCCCTGAGAACCATAAGCAAGGGAAGAAGGAATATAAAATTTTGCTTTTGAACCTTTGTTAAGCAACTTCATACCGTCTGTCCAGCCTGGTATAACACCCTGGCCAAGCGATGGATCATTGGTCATATTTACCATAAACGGCTGCACATGATTAAATGCAGGATCTGTATTGGAATCAAATGCTTTTCCTTCCATTGTTTTACCGGTATAGTTTGTTTTAACCACTACAGATGTATCTATATTGGCGCCGGTACCCGGAGTAATAATTTGTACATAAGTTCCCAAAGGAGCTTTTACTGCCTGTATGTTGTTTTTTGCAAAATAGTCAGTCAATGTTTTATCATCTTTCTTCAACAACTCTGCATCCAATACTTTTTGTTTTTCCTGTGCAGCAGCCATGGCAATGTTTCTTGCACTATCTGCCTGCTCACGGGTTTTAAAAATATTTTCAACTTTGGCTGTGGTAAAGAGGTAATTTCCTTTCTTAAAAAATTCAGGAATTCCCTGTGGTGAATTTTTAAATGCACTATCCACCAAAATCCTGATCACCAAACTATCGCCTTTTTTTAACAGGCGTAAGATTTTAAAATAAGGAGCGGGCATTGTTGTAGAATCCAATACTTCAAAAGCTGCACCTTGTGGAGAAGTTCTTGTGTTAGAGATGGAAGAATCTTTTTTACCATCATTATACAATTGAGCAACCTGCAACTGCATGAAGTTTCCGTATTGTACGGTTTCTCCTTTGCCCGAAGAAATGATTTTGTATTCTATCCCTTCATCCCCTTTTTTAAAGGATTCTTTACAGGCTGATAAGGCAATTATTGCCATAGATAATACCAATGAAATTTTTCTCATTTTTTTATTGTTTGTTTTTTTTTAAAATTGATAGGTAGCTAAAATATCTTTATTTTCTTTCATAGCAGCTATAAAATGTTCTACTGCTACATCCAATGAATCTGTTGTTTGTCCGCCGGCTGCATTAAAATGACCGCCTCCTCCAAAATATTTTCTTGCAAAAGTATTTACATCTACTTCGCCTTTGCTTCTAAAAGAACATTTGCGTTCTTCTCCCCTGTCTATAATAATGGCTGCCATCTTTATGCCTTCAATACTGAGGGGATAATTTACCAACCCCTCGGTGTCGCCGGTTTTAATATCATATTTCAAAAGGTCTGATTGCGGTATTGCAATCAAAGCTGTATTGTATTCATAAAAAACCTGCATCCTGTTTAATAAAACATTGCCAATAAAACGAAGCCTGGTTTCAGAAAAATTATCATAAATGGCTTCATGTACCTTGCTATGTTTTAAACCCTTGTCTTTAAGAAAAGCCACCAGCCTGTGCACATTGGCGCTGGTTGATGGAAAACGGAATGATCCTGAATCTGTCATTACGCCTGTATAAATACATTCTGCCACTTCTTCATTTATCATGGATGCATATCCTGCAGCTACAATAAAATCATAAACCATTTCGGCAGTAGAACTTTTGCCGGTATCACTTATGCCGTATGCAAATACTTCTGTTTGTGGCTCACGGTGATGGTCTATCAGTATTCGCTGGCCTTTTGCTTCCAATAAAGCAGGTTCCATCTTTTTGGTACGGTTCAGGGTATTAAAGTCAAGGCAAAATATCCAGTCAGCTTCCTTTATCAATTCATTGGCAACTTCTGTATTTCTTTCATAATCCATCACCTGTTTACTCCCCGGCATCCAGTCTAAAAAATTAGTCCAGTTGGTAGGAGATATTACAATAGCTTCATGCCCCAGTTGCTTTAATATATGATAAAGCCCCAAAGTGGAGCCCATTGCATCACCATCTGGTTTTTGGTGCATTGTAATAACTATCTTCTTAGGCTGAGACAGTTCCAAAAAAATTGCAGAGATCGCTTGCATAGTGAGGCGCAAAAGTAGGGGTAAATTACCATATTGTTAAAGGCATTTTGATAATTTTAGTATAAAGGCAAGGGCATGGATACAGACAATCTCCTATCTTTGCGGCCAAAATTATAAAGATGACAAACAGAACTTTCACCATGATTAAGCCGGATGCAACAAAAAAAGGCCATACCGGTGCCATTCTTTCCATGATAAATGCGGCTGGTTTTCGTATAGTGGCTTTAAAAATGATTCACCTTAGTGAAGAAAAAGCAGGACAATTTTATGAAGTACATAAAGAGCGCCCATTTTATGGCGAACTGGTAGAATTTATGAGCAGTGGCCCTATTGCCGCAGCCATACTGGAAAAAGACAATGCAGTAGAAGATTTTCGTAAACTGATTGGTGCCACCAATCCTGCCCAGGCAGAAGAAGGTACAATCCGTAAACTATACGCCGCTTCTATTGGCGAAAATGCAGTGCATGGCAGCGACAGCGATGAAAATGCTGCTATTGAAGGAGATTTTTTCTTCAGCAAACTGGAACAGTTTTAATTTATACGAACCTTAATTTTATAAAATGCCCTGATTTGTCGGGGCATTTTACTTTAAACTATTCTTATCTAAAAAGGTTTATATTATCTTAGAGTTATATTTATGCATGTATCGCTTACCATTATCCGTTATAAAAAAAGATTTATTCCTTTTGCTATTATGGCAATGGCAATACACAGGTTTCCATTGTGGCTCAACAAAAATATTTCCTTTTATAAACTAATGGGCAGTGGCAAAAACGGCACTTTTGATAAAGAGCCCGACTGGCAGCAATGGGCGGTTTTAACTGTGCAGCGTTCAACGTTCAACATTCAGGATTCAGAAGCATTTCATTTAAACAGCAGTAATTTTATTAAAGAAATGTTAGGTGGTTTTATCGCTAAATGGTTTTCTTTTTTTAAATGCGAAACCTATACTCTTTTGCTGGATCCAATAGAAAGCCACGGGCTTTGGGATGGAAAAAAAGCGTTTGGGGTCTTGCCGGCAAAAACGGAATATGAAGGACCCATTGCTGTGCTTACAAGGGCTACCATCAGGCTGGGTAAATTAAAATATTTTTGGCAAAATGTAGCACCCGTAGCAGCGGGAATGCTTACTGCCAAAGGCTTTATGTTTTCTGCAGGCGTGGGAGAAATACCCTGGATAAAACAGGCTACCTTTAGTGTGTGGAATAGCAAGGAAGATATGAAAGCTTTTGCCTATGGCATGAAAGCCCATAAAGAAGTGATACAAAAAACCCGGAAAGAAAACTGGTATAGCGAGGATATGTTTACCCGGTTTAGAATTATAAAAACCATTGGAAGCATTCGTGGGGGGAACCCGTTGGAAGATTTTTGATATATGATTTTGGATTTATGATTTATGATGTATGATATATGATTTCGGATGTTTGATTTGTGATGTTTGATTTTTGATTTGTTACAATGTGCCTTTTGACCTTTGACTTTTGACCTTTTTGATTTTTGACTTTTAACTTTTTACTTTTTACTTTTTTTGACCTTTGACACTACTTAATACTATAACTGCTTAATAAAATTTGCCATATGAAGAATATTAAAATAATTGAAGCTCCATCCGAAATTGGTGCCGGCACCCGTGGTGCGAGTATGGGTGTAGATGCCATCAAAATTGCGGCCCTTGATTTTATGAGCAACTTCTTTGTTCATTTTCCGTCAGAAAAAGTAGAAGCGCCCAATGATTTGCTGTTTGAACCCATTCACTCCCCTTATGCCAAACGCATACATGGTGTGCTGGCAATGAATGAGCGCATAAGCGTTGCTGTGAGTGAGAGTATTAAAAGCAATTTTTTCCCGGTAGTGTTAAGTGGCGATCACAGTAATGCCGGTGGAACCATTGCAGGCATTAAAATGGCCAAACCCAAAAGTAAACTCGGCGTAATCTGGATTGATGCACATGCCGATCTTCATACACCCTATACAACTCCATCAGGAAATATGCATGGTATGCCACTGGCTGCAGCCATTGCAGATGATAACCAGGAAAGCCGCACACACGAACTGGATGAAAAAACTGCAGGGCTTTGGAACCAGTTAAAAAGCATCGGAAAAATTCCGCAAAAAGTATTGCCGGAAGATGTGGTTTTTATTTCGTTGCGTGATTATGAAAAAGAAGAAAAACACCTGATAGAAAAACATGGCATGAAAGTAATTACCACTGCTGAAGTAAGACGCATTGGTGCAGAAAACGCCAGCCGCAAAGTGTTACGATACCTGAGCGACTGCACGGATATTTATGTAAGCTTTGATGTAGACAGTCTTGATTCCGCTATCAGCAAAGGTACCGGCACGCCTGTGAGCAATGGCCTTAAAGAAAGAGAAGTCGAAGATTTGATCAGTAAGTTTATGCAAAACCGAAAAATCTGTTGTTTTGAAATAACAGAAGTGAACCCCACTCTTGATAAAGAAAACCTGATGGCAGAAATTGCGTTTAATATTTTACAAAGAAGTGTGAATGTGTTGATGATGAACTGATGTGAGGTTTCTAGAGTTTCAAAGGTTTCAAAGGTTTCAAAGGTTTCAAAGGTTTCAAAGGTTTCAAAGGTTTCAAAGGTTCAATGTTCAATGTTCAAGAGGTTCAACGTTCGTTTAACGTTTAAAGGTTTATTAGCCTCGATAGTTGTTTTAGCGTTTCGAAGGTTTCACCTTTCCCTTTGGGACCGACAGACTTTCCCCTTTCGCCAAAATAACCATTTAGCCATCTAACAATATAACCAATCAGCAATATAACAATATAACCAATCAACAATATAACCATATAACAATTTAACCATTTAAAAATATAGCCATCCAACCATGAAACAGGCGCTGAAAATAATTGTATTCCTTTGTTGCATTACTACTTTCCTTCAGGCGCAGCCGAAAAACTATGTTGAAAAAATAAAAGCTTACCAAAAGGCCTATGTAAAAGCGCATGAAGTGGTATTAAAAAAAGATAAAAAATATTTCCGCTTTTTTCCGGTGAATGAAAATTACAGGGTTGTGGCCCACTTTAATAAAATGACTGATACGGTTGGATTTATTATGAAAACTTCGGGCACAAAAGACAAAAAATTTTTTCGCCATGGCACTATCCATTTTACTTTAAATGATTCTGTATTGCAACTCACCATTTACCGTAGCGGGGAGTTGATGACGGATTCTACCTATAAAGATTACCTTTTTATGCCGTTTACAGATTTTACAAGTGGAGAAGAAAGTTATGCCGGGGGCCGCTACCTTGATCTTGAGATGAATGATATTAAAAACGACCTTGTAGTAATAGATTTTAATAAAGTGTACAATCCATACTGTGCCTATACTACCGGCTATAACTGCCCTATCCCGCCTGGAGAAAATGATTTACCTGCAGCTATAAAAGCCGGCGAAAAAGAATTTGGCAAAAAAAGCCATTAGTTCCTCAATCATTTTATTTTTAAAAATAATTTAGTGCTCATCTGTGATTTTTTTTAACTTATGCGAATCATCTTATAAACAAGATCGCAAAAAAGGTAATGGATACAGCCGCTGATAAGGACAATTTTCTGCAACTGATACAGGCCAACAAAGGCATCATCATTAAGATTTGTAATTCGTATTGCAAAAACAAACACGACCGGGAAGATCTTGCCCAGGAGATCATCTATCATTTATGGAAATCCGGCAAAAGTTTTAACCCCGATTATAAATTTTCTACCTGGATGTATAGGGTAGCCCTGAACGTTGCCATCAGTTTTTACAGAAAAGAAAAAAGATCCACACCACTTTTATCCATCAACGATCTGCATATAAATATTGAAGAGCCCCCGCTTTTAAATGATGAAACAGGAAAAAATATTCAACTGTTACAGCAATTCATTTTAGAATTAAAAGAACTGGACAAGGCCCTGATCCTGCTTTCCTTTGAATCTAAATCTTATAAAGAAATTGCAGAAATCCTGGGAATCAGCGAGACCAATGTAGCCACACGTATTAGCCGTATTAAAGACAGGCTGAAACAACAATTTGCCAATCATAAAAAATAATTACCATGCAGGATATCGAATTAAATAACATATGGAAACAATACGATCAAAAGCTGGAGGAAGCCCGTTTGCTCAACCTGCAGTCGTGGGCGCTGAATTTGCAAAATTTTGAAATGCAACAAAAGCAAAAAGTAAAATCCAAATTAAACAAACTCGTTTGGCAGAAGCTTTTTTTGGTAATTGTTGGAATATTATATGTGTACGTGCTGTTCCTGTTGATTTATTATTCCCTTCAGTGGTCAAAAATATTTTTTATTGTATCGGCCGCATCCATCACTATCATTACTTCTATTGCTATTATCGTTTATATAAAACAGCTATTCATCATAAATCAGATAAATCAAACAGACTCTGTAGTGGATGCGCAAAAAAAAATATCCATTTTACAAACAGGCACTTTGCAAATAACACGTATCCTGTTTTTACAGGCACCATTTTACTGCACCTGGTTTCTTACAACTGCAATGATTGCAGAGAACCCCGGCAAAGCGCTTTTTATAACCCTTCCTGTTTTTCTTTTTTTTACCTGGATAGCTATATTTCTTTATAGAAATATCAATTATAAAAACATACATAAAAAATGGTTCAAAATACTTTTCAGCAGTCCGGAATGGGTATCGCTAATAAAGTCTGCGGCATTTTTAAATGAAATAGATGAATTTAAAAAAGAGATCGTTATACAATAATAACAAAGCCGGAACATGTTCCGGCAATTGTATTGTATAGTTGGGGGTTAGTGTGGTTTATTTCTTTTTTTTAACGACAGATGCTTTTTTACGGGCATACTTTAATTTAAAGTTGCGGATAAAGGCAGCCATCGCAGTTAGTTCCTGCATTGTAACCAAATTGGTTGCAAGTGTATACTCACCTGCATTTGAATTTTTGCGGTATCCCATTGATTAAAGGTTATTGGGTAATTGTTATATGCCGTTTGTTTACATACCCGGCATCTCTCTTTTTTGTCTTAGGTTAGCTAATGAAGGATCCATTTCTATGGCTTTATCGCACATTTGCTGGCCACGGTCCTTTTCTCCTTTTTTCTGAAAACAAAGGCCTGCCTGGTAAAGTGCCTTGCTGTCTTTGGCATCTATTTCCATTAGTTTCTGACAATATTCCAGTGATTTATCATATTGTTTTTGCTGGTAAAATATTTCCGACATATCTCTAAGCAATACGGTATTGTTTGGTTTTCTTTTTAAAATTCCAAGGAGCAATTGTTCTCCTTTTGAATAATCGCCTGCATATAAAGATGCGTAACCAAGATTTTCGTTGAAGTCATTTTTTTGTTCATAGCCATTTGCTGCTGCTTTGTCAAAAGCTATAACAGCATTTTTATAATCGTTGTTATTATAAAACAACAAAGCCAGTTCATACATCCATGCATTTTTGGCTCCGGGCATATTCACTGCTTTTTGATACCATGGCACGGCTTTTTTATATTCTTCCATATCCAGGTAATTACGTGCCAATGTATAAGTGGCTTCGGCATCATTACTGTTTCTTTTTATGGCAGAGAGCAAGGCTTTTTCTGCAGCCGCATAATCTTCCTGATGGTAATAACTCATTCCAATAACCCTGTCGGCTTCTTCGCAATTGTTGCATTTTTTTGCAAACTCAATCGCTTTATCGTACTGCCTGTAATTAAAATATAGGGCTGTTAATTCTTTGATAGCATCCTGGTTTCCGGGTTGCAATTCGTGTAGTTTGGTAAAATTATCTTTTGCCTTATCAGTGCGGCGCATGGCTAAAAGTACCTGGCCATTGTTAAGATAGGCTTCTGAATATTGGGGGTTAAATGAAATAGCTTTATTAAATGCCTCGTGGGCCAGCAGTAAACGGTTACCCGTTTTTTCCTGCAAACCTTTATTGAAGTAAAATGTGGCGCTATCAATTGATTGGGAATATAGGTTCGTGCAGGTAAATATGGCTGCAACCAGGATTAGATTTTTCATATACATGTGTTAATAGCAATATCTATTCCATTTACTAACGGAATATCATAGCTCCTAACGCAGGAATATCAAAGTTTATTTCATAAAGTTTTCGTTTTTTATCAACGGCAGTGCATATTATATCTTCATTCATATAATTTCCGCTGCCCCAATAGCTTGCACTATCACTGTTAAAAATTTCCTGCCAGGCAGTTTTACCATTTATTTGCATTTTCCAACCCCTGTGCGGATTCACTGTCATATTAAGGATAACCAGCAAATCGTCTTTTCTTAATTTACCCTTTCGTTTAAATATCAGGATACCCTGCTCCCTGTGATTGGTATCTGCCCATTCAAAACCTTTATGATCAAACTGCAATTGGTAAAGGGCGGGCAGGTCTTTATATAAATGATTTAGTGTGCGCACACATTCCTGCATATTATTATGTGCATCATGCTGCAATAACCCCCAATCCAGTTCCGACTTATAATTCCACTCACTTGTTTGTGCAAATTCATTACCCATAAAAAGCAACTTGGCACCCGGGTGTGTAAACATATAAGTGTAGAGCAAACGAAGACTGGCAAATTTTTCCCATTCATTGCCTGGCATTTTATAAATCATGGGACTCTTGCCATGCACTATTTCATCATGGCTGATGGGCAGCATAAATTTTTCGTCATAAAAATACATGAGGCTAAAAGTGATATCATCCTGGTGCAGTGGCCTGTGCTTCGGCAGTTTTTTAAAATAACGGAAAGTATCATGCATCCATCCCATCATCCATTTCATTCCAAAACCAAACCCACCTTTATCTACCTGCAATGTTATGCCCGGCCAGTCAGATGCTTCTTCGGCAATGGTTTGTATATCCGGAAAATCCCGGTATAGAATGGTATTTAAAGTTTTTAAAAAATCAATGGCTTCAATATTTTCATTTCCTCCATATATATTGCGCTCCCACTCTCCTTCTTTGCGGGAAAAGTCTAACCGGATAATTGAGTTCACTGCATCTACCCTAATACCATCTATATGATATTTATTCAGCCAAAAGTGAGCGCTGCTTATTAAAAATGAGCGCACTTCTCCCCTGCTGTAATTAAATATATAACTGTTCCAGTCTGGGTGAAAGCCTTTGCGCATATCATTGTATTCATAGGTATGCGTTCCGTCAAACTTAAATAATCCATGAGCATCGTAAGGAAAATGAGAAGGCACCCAATCTAAAATAACCCCAATGTCGTTTTGATGCAACTGATCTACAAGGCGCATAAAATCCTGTGGCAATCCGTATCTTGAAGTGGCTGCAAAAAAACCAGTTCCCTGGTAGCCCCAGCTTCCATCATAGGGATGTTCCATTACCGGCATAAACTCTACATGAGTAAAACCCATTGCCTTAATATACGGCACCAGTCTTTCGCTAAGCTGGTCGTAAGTATTGTATGCTTCTTCATTATCTTTATCGGGCCTCATCCAGCTTCCCAGGTGCATTTCATACACACTCCATGGTGCATTCAGAGAATTGTAAACCTTGCGGTGCTTCATCCACACCTGGTCGTTCCATTCATTGTCTAATAGCCAGGTAACAGAAGCTGTGCCTGGTCTTAGGTATGCGTAGGTAGCAATTGGATCTGCCTTTTCTGTTTCTATTCCTTCAAAACCTACGATATGATATTTATATAATGTGCCCTGCGGAAGACGGGGAATATATCCTTCCCAAATTCCGGAATTATCGAGCCGTACAAACAATGGATGTAGTTCTTTTTTCCATCCGTTAAACTCTCCGATAACGGAAACATATGTAGCATTGGGTGCCCATACAGAAAAATAGAATCCATCAGTTTCCAAGACATTTAAAAAGTGGTTGCCAAATTTTTCATACGCATTCTCCATATCCCCTTTCTGAAATCTGTTGATGTCTTCATCACAGAACAAAGAGTAATTCCAAACAAGTTTGGTGCTGTCTACAAAATGATGTTCTTCGTATGCCATTGTAAATGTTGTGAGGCCGTTTATACCATTTTCATTTAACGTAAATTTAGTATAAGTTAGTTTGCGGCTATTATTTAAAAGTTCATTTTTGAACCACCAATTAAATGTACCAATAAAACTAACTCCATGCTCAAAAAATTCTGTGTTTCACTTTTTTCTATTTTCATTACCCTTGCTGCTTTATCTCAAAACCCTGAAATTACCGGAATAATTAAAGATACTACCGCAAACAAACTTGTAAAAAATGCAGTGGTAGCCATGCTTTCACAAAAGGACTCTACCCTTATTGGATTTACCAGAACCAAAGAAGATGGAACTTATGCATTGCCTAAGCTCGCTGCAGGCAAATACATATTTATGGTGATGCATCCGGCTTTT